>MSHH01000001.1 GCA_001941075.1 Oscillospiraceae bacterium Zagget6
TGAAGGTGTTGCACTTCGTATTGTAACCTACTGTGGCGCGGCGTAAGCCGCGACGGAGGGGTTCCTGATGCATGGCTGAGTAAAAGGGATAACCAGATGTGCAATGTACAATTATGGAAAATTCAGGTGGGCAGCGCACCCGGAAGGCAGCGGCTTCTCTGGATGAAATTCCCTGTTAGGGCAGGTTAGGGCTAAATACAAGCCTTTCCTTAAAGAAAAACCATTTTTGATTTTTTTCATTTATAGCATCTTACCCTAACCTACCCTAACATCCTATAAAAATAACAGCCTGTTTTTTCAACCACACGGCACACCCCCGCAAAACGGGTTTATGAGGAGAATGGCAATGGCCGGTTTGTTTTCAAAACTGTTTCACCGGGGGCCGGAGGGCCACCCCTACTGCGCGGCGGTGGTCCCGGCGGCGGGAAACGCCAGCCGGATGCAGGGCATCGACAAGATTTTGACCGACCTGGGCGGGATGCCTGTCCTGGCCCGGACGCTGCTGGCGTTACAGGAGTGTCCGCTCATTGACGAAATCGTGGTCGTCACCCGGGAGGATTTGATTGTCCCCATCAGCGACCTGTGCGCCCAATACGCCATCGACAAGGTGACGAAGGTGGTCAAAGGCGGGCGTGACCGGGCGGAATCGGTGAGCCTGGGCCTGCGGGAGGTTTCCCGCCAGGCGGAGCTGGCCGCCATCCACGACGGGGCCAGACCCTTCGTCTCCCAGGAGATTTTGCGGGAGGTGCTGGAGACCGCCGCCAAGACCGGCGCTGCCGCCCCCGCCGTCCCGGTGAAGGACACCATCAAGCAGGCCGCCGACGGCAAGGTGCAGCGGACGCTGGACCGCAGCACCCTCTTTGCCGTCCAGACGCCTCAGGTATTTCAGGCGGACTTTATCGCCGGGGTGCTCCAGCGCTGCCGGGAGCAGGGAATCCCCCTGACCGACGACTGCTCGGCGGCGGAGGCCCTGGGCATGACCGTTACATTGACAACAGGCTCCTACGAGAACCTGAAAATCACCACGCCAATCGACTTGGCGATGGGGGAGGCGATTTTGCAATGTCAGGCACAGGTTTGAGAATTGGGCAGGGCTACGACGTACACCGCCTGGTGTCCGGGCGAAAGCTGATTTTGGGTGGCGTAGACATCCCCTGGGTGATGGGGCTGTTGGGCCACTCCGACGCGGACGTGCTGACCCACGCCGTCATGGACGCGCTGCTGGGCGCGGCAGGTTTGGGGGACATCGGCAAAGCCTTCCCCGACAGTGACCCCGCCCTGGAGGGCATCGACAGTCTGCTCCTGCTGGACCGGACCATGGAACAGCTGCGGGCGGCGGGCTATGAGCCGGTGAACGTGGACGCCACCGTCATCGCCCAAAAACCCAAGCTGGCCCCCTACATCCCCCAAATGCGGGAGAATCTGGCGGCCCACATGGGCATCCCGGCGGACCGGGTCAACGTCAAGGCCACCACCGAGGAAAAGCTGGGCTTCACCGGGGACTCCTCCGGCATGGCGGCGCAGGCCGTGGCATTGATTGAGAAGGTTTGAGGTGAAACCCCTCCGCCACCGCCTAAAGGCGGCATATGCGAAGCATGGTGGAGGGGTTTGCGCTGAAATTTCCGACAAGGCCGATTCAAAGAGATACCCGGCAAATTGAATGTTAAGAGGCTCCGAGGGCGGTCCCCCGGAGCCTTTTCCACACCCTCCTTTCGACAGCACACAACCGTTTCTCCTTTGCATATGATAGGATAAGCGGCTTTGAAAGGAGATGGTGTTTTGATTTATTATCTGATCGTCTGTAAGAGCCTGACCTACGCCCAGCGGACGGAGGCGGCGCTGGAGCGCTCCGGCATCGGGGCGCACATCCTGCGCTCCCCCCAGCAGCTCTCCGACTCCGGGTGCAGCCACTGCGTCAAAATCGCCCAGCGGAGCCTGACCACAGCGCTGACCGTCCTCAAGCGGGCGGGGCTGACCCCCACGCGGGTGTTCATCACCGAGAGCGACGGCAGCTACCGGGAGGTGGCCCTGTGATTTTTCTGGACAGCGCCGCCACCACTCTGCAAAAGCCCCCGGCGGTTGCCAGAGCGGTAGCTCAGGCCATGGGGACGCTGGCCAGCCCCGGACGGGGCGGCTACCCCGCTGCGGCGCAGGCGGCGGAGACAGTGTTTCGCTGCCGGGAGACGGCGGCCCGGCTCTTTGGCGCGGCGGGGCCGGAGCAGGTGGTGTTGACCACCAGCGCCACCCACGGGCTGAACATCGCCATCCGCTCTCTGGCGAAAAACGGCGGGCGGGCGGTGATCTCCGGCTACGAGCACAACGCCGTCACCCGCACCCTGTCCAGTCTGCCGGAGGTGCAGGTGGACGTGGCCCGGGGCCGCCTGTTCCACCCGGAGGAGCTGATTGCAGAGTTTGCGCGGCTGCTGCCGGGGGCGGACTTCGCGGTGTGTTGCCATGTGTCCAACGTGTTCGGCTACATCCTCCCGTTGGAGGAAATTGCCGGTCTGTGCAAAACCTACGGCGTACCGCTGGTGGTGGACGCGGCCCAGTCCGCCGGGACGGTGCCGCTAAATATGGAGGCGCTGGGGGCGGCGTACCTCGCCATGCCCGGCCATAAGGGGCTTTACGGCCCCCAGGGGACGGGGCTGCTGCTCTGCGCCCTGGGGGTGGAGCCGCTGCCCCTCCTGACCGGGGGGACGGGCAGCAATTCCAAGCTCCAGGAAATGCCGGACTTCCTGCCGGACCGACTGGAGGCCGGCACCCACAACGTCCCCGGCGCGGCGGGGCTGACCGCAGGGATGGAGTTTGTCCAGTCGCTGGGGATGGAGCGCATCGGGGCGCGGGAACAGGCCCTGCGGCGGCAGCTGGTCCGGGCGCTGCGGGAAATCCCCGACCTCTACCCCATCGAATCTCCCCGCCCGGAGCTGCAAAGCGGGGTGGTGTCGCTGGTCTCCAAGACCCACGACGTGGAGGCGCTGGGGAACGCTCTGGGCAGCCGGGGCATCTGCGTCCGGGCAGGCTACCACTGTGCGCCTCTGGCCCACGAGAGCGGCGGCACCCTGACTACCGGGACGGTGCGGGTCAGCTTTTCCGCCTTCAACCGGGGGTGGGAGGCGCGCCGCCTGGCGGAGGCGCTGGCGGACGTGACCGGCCGCAGTAATAGCTGATAGCTCTTAGCTTTTAGCTATTAGCTTTGTGGTTCCTGGCATTACGTGCTGCGAGTACCGTTTGCATGACTTTACGAACAGGTGGTTTTGCTCTCAGCGTCCTTTTTGGCCGTTCGCTTTAGACCGGCGGTACCTGACTAACAGCTAACAGCTAACGACTAATAGCTTGTCACAATGCGGCTGATTCAAAGGGATAACCAATTAAATGTGCCCTGTCACAGAAAATTCAAGGATATTCTCTTGCCATTTCACGGCTATTCGTCTATACTGATTCTGTATAGACGAATAGCCATGGCCTCTGTCTCCGCTGGTGCAGGGCGCAGGGCAGGGCCAAATTGCGGAACATTGAGAGACAGGGATGGTGAACCTATGACAGCGATTTTAACCGTGGCCCAGCAGTGCCTGGGCTACATCAAGACCATCCAAATCACAGACCTGATCGACATCGGTATCCTGGCCTATGTCATCTATCGCGTACTGCTGCTGGCCCGCAACTCCAACACCGGACAGGTGCTGAGAGGCATCGCCATTTTGGTGGGCATCATGTGGGTGTCCAGCCTGCTGAACCTCCATGTGGTCAGCTTTCTTTTGAGCAACGCCCTGGAGCTGGGCTTCTTGGCGCTGATCGTGGTGTTTCAGCCGGAAATTCGCCATTTTTTGGAGCAAATGGGGACAAGGGGCTTTTCCTCCATGTTCGGCAGGAGCGACACCCGGCTGGACCACGCCGATGAGACCGAGGCGGCCATCAACGAGCTGGTGGACGCCTATACCACCATGTCCAAAAACAAGGTGGGCGCTCTGACCGTCTTTGAGCGGGACAGCATCCTGGACGACTGCATCAAGAGCGGCACCGCCTTGGACGCGAAGGTCGATTCCGAGCTGCTGAAAAACATCTTCTGGCCCAAGGCTCCCCTCCACGACGGAGCGGTCATCATCCGCAGCGGGCGCATCGTGGGGGGCGGCTGTGTGCTGCCCCTGTCCAGCAACACCAGCATCAGCCGGGAGCTGGGCACCCGCCACCGGGCGGGCATCGGCGTCACCGAGCACACCGACGCGGTGGTAGCCATCGTCTCCGAGGAGACAGGCTCTATCTCCGTGGCCGTGGGCGGCTCCCTTAAGCGCCATCTGGCCCCGGAGACCCTGCGGCGGCTGCTGCGCAACGAGCTGCTGCCCCAGGCCCTGGAGGACGAGGAAAGCTCCCTCAACTGGAAGAGCCTGCTCCGCAGCCTGAACGCTTTGCGCCTGACCGACCTGGTGCGGCATAGGAAGGAGGACTCCGACCATGCTGAATAAACTCCGGCACATCAACCTTCCTTACGTCCTGCTGGCCATCGTCTGCGCCATCCTCTGCTGGCTCTATGTGGACGTGACGGTGGAACCCGACACCAGAGTTACCATCCGCAACATCCCCGTCACCTTCGTGGGGGAGGAGGCGTTGCAGGAAGAGGGGCTGATGATCACCGACGGCCAGGACGCCACCGTCTCCCTGACGCTGGTGGGCACCCGCGCGGTGGTCTCCCAGCTCAAGCGCACCAATATCACCATCACGGTGGACCTGACCACCCAGGTCACCGAGGCGGGGACCCAGTCCCTGAACTACACCGTCTCCTATCCCAACACCATCAATCTGTCCAGCGTGAAGATCCGCTCCCGCAGCGTCTCCTCTGTGGAGGTGACGGTGGTGCAGATGGGCAACAAGACCGTCAGCGTGGCGGGCAGCTTCACCGGCTCGGTGGCGGAGGGCTATTTGTACGACAGCAATGCCTTCTCCTTCGACGTGACGGAGATCACCGTCACCGGGGAGGAGCCGCAGGTGGAGCAGGTGGACCATGCGGTAGCTACCCTGACCGAACAGAACCTCTCCGAGACCTGGATCGGCACCCTGGCCCTGACTCTGGTGGACGCCGACGGCAACGAGGTGGACCAGGAGGGGCTGACCCTGAGCCAGAGCGAAGTGCAGGCCACCTTCCCGGTGTCGCTGGTGAAGGAGATTTCGCTGGCCGTGACCATCGTGGAGGGCGGCGGCGCAACGGAGGACGACGTGACCTGCACCATCTCCCCGGAGACGCTGAAGGTCTCCGGCACCCAGGAGGCGCTGGACGGGCTGGACACCTTTAGCGTGGGCACCATCGACCTGTCTCAGGTGGTCACGTCGGAGCGGCAGAGCTTCTCCATCGACCTGCCGGACGGCATCACCAACGTCAGCGGCACCACCGTTGCCACGGTGACGCTGTCCATCGACAGCAGCCTGACCACCACCAAAGTGACCACCACCAACATCCAGTTGGTCAACCAGGCGGAGGACGTCACCGCCACGCTGGTGACCGAGAGCCTGGACGTGCGCATCCGGGGCGACAAGGACACCATGTCCCTGCTGGTGGAGGATGACGTAGTGGTGGAGGTGGACATGAGCGACGTCTCCTCCGAGGTGACAGGGACTGTCACCCTCCCCGCCACGGTCAAGGTGACGGGCATGTCCGACGTGGGCGCGGTAGGCGACTACGAAGTGACGGTGGAGCTGGGCTGATGTTTGGTTATGTGCTGCCCCTCCGGGAAGAATTAAAGGTGAAGGATTGGGAGCGCTACCGGGCGGTCTACTGCGGCCTGTGCCACACCATGGGCAAACAGTGCGGCCAGCTGTCCCGGCTGCTGCTGAGCTACGACTTCACCTTTCTGGCCCTGCTGCTGGGAGCGGGCGGCGACCAGCACAAATGCCGCTGCCCGGTGGCCCCCTGCCGGGGGCGCAGCTGCTGCGCCAATAGTTCTGCGCTGGAGCTGGCGGCAGACGAGTGCATGATTTTGACCTGGTGGAAGCTCCAGGACCAGATTCAGGACGAGCCCTTTTTCAAGGGACTGGGCGCAAGGCTGCTCTCGCGGGTGTTCTGGCGGGCCTACCGCCGCGCCCAGCGCCGCAGACCGGACTTTGACCGGCTGACTTCCACGCAGCTGGAGCATCTGCACTGGCTGGAGGCGGAGCGCTGCCCCTCTCTGGACCGCCCGGCGGACGCCTTCGCCAAGATTTTGGCCGGAGCCGTGCCGTCCACCGGCGATACAGGCCGGGACCGGGCCACAGAGCAGCTGCTCTACCACGTGGGGCGGTGGATCTACCTGACCGACGCCTGGGACGACCTGGCGGAGGATCTGGAACAGGGCAGCTACAACCCCATCCTGCTCCGCTACGGGCTGGACAAGGCCCCGGACCCGGACGGGCCGGAGGGCCAGCAGATACAGGTGACGCTGACCCACTCGGTCAACCTGGCCCTGTCCGCCCTCCCGCTGCTGGAGGAGACGGAAAACACCCCCGTTCTGGAAAATATTTTATGGGGCGGATTGCCCCTGGTACAGCGGCTTGTCCTCAGCGGCAAGTGGAAGCAGCAAAAACGATTACTACGGGAGAGACAAAAGAGATGAACGATCCTTACAGCGTGTTAGGCATTGAACCCACCGCCACCGACAGCGAGGTCAAGCAGGCGTACCGCCAGCTGGCCCGGAAGTATCACCCGGACAACTACCAGAACAACCCTCTGGCGGATTTGGCCGAGGAAAAGATGAAGGAGATCAACGAGGCTTACGACCAGATCACCAAAATGCGGGCCGGGACCTACCAGCCGAACAGCGGTAGCGGCGGTCAGAGTTACCAACAGAGCTATCAGCAGACCTACCAGCAGGGCTATCAGCAAAATTACGGCTACAGCGGCGGCGCCCTCTACAACGACGTGCGCACCGCCATCAACGCCAACGACCTGGACCGGGCCGCTCAGATGCTGAACCAGAAGCCCCAGACCGCCGAGTGGTACTTCTGCCAGGGCAGCATCGCTTACCGGCGGGGCTGGCTGGACGAGGCTCGGAACGATTACCAGCAGGCGGTGTCCATGGACCCCAACAACGGCGAATACCGGCAGGCCCTGAACATGATGCAGAACGCAGGCCCCATGTACCGCAACACCGGCGCGGGTATGGGCATGGACATGATGGACTGCTGCACCGCCCTGATGTGCCTGAACTGTATGTGCGGGGGGCGCTGAGATGGAGGAACGTCGCCGCCGACTGCGGCAGGTGGCGCTGTGCGCCATGCTCAGCGCTGTCACCCTGGCGCTGCTGCTCATCGCCAGCTTTCTTCCCTCCGGGCGGATGGGCCTCTCCGCCGTCAGCGGCCTGGCCGTCGCCGTGGCGGTGTGCGCCGTGGGCTACGGCGGCGGGCTGAGTTGCTATGTGGTCAGCGGCGTGCTGGGCTTGCTGCTGCTCCCAAGCAAAGAGGTGGCGATCTACTACTGCCTGTGCTTCGGCATTTACCCGGTGGTCAAGGCGTGGATCGAGGCCCGGAAAAACCTGATTTTGGAGTGGGTCATGAAGCTGGCCGTGGGCAATGTGCTGATGCTGGCGGTCTACTGGGTGCTGCAAAAGCTGCTGCAAATCACCCTGACCTTCCGGGGCGTCGGCTCCTGGGCGCTGTTGGCGGTGGGGAACGTGGTGTTTGTGTGCTACGACATCGCCTTTTCCCAAATTATGACCTACGTGCAGCAGCGGCTGCTGCTGGTGCTGCGCCGGGCGAAATTCGTTTGAATCCCTTTACAGTCCGCCGGAATTTTGGTATAATAAACACTAGCTGTCCACTGGAATCAGCCTCCTTTGATAAGCTGTTAGTTGTTAGCTGTTAGCCGCTAGTCAGGCACAACAAACCATAGGCGTAGCGCTTAAAGGACAGCACTGCCAAGCTAAGAGCTAATGGCTAAGAGCTAAGAGCTGTAAATGTGAACGTCTGAACAACAAGGAGTGACCCTTTTGCTGAAAAGTATGACCGGCTATGGCCGGGGAGAGACGCTGGGGAACGGCAGGTCTTACCTGGTAGAGGTGCGCAGCGTCAACAACCGCTATCTGGACTGCACCGTTCGCATCCCCCGCGTTTACACCTGCGCCGAGGACGGCATCACCCAGCGGGTGAAGCGCACCATCACCCGGGGCAAGGTGGATGTGTTCGTCACCATCGAGACCACCACCGCCGAGGCCGTCTCCGTCACCCTGAACGAGGCTGTGGCGGCGGGCTACCTGCGGGCGCTGGAGACCATGTCGGCCAAATTCGGTCTGAACGACGCCGTCTCCACCGAGCTGCTGTCCCGGTTCCCCGATGTGTTCCGGGTGGAAAAGGTGCCGGAGGATTTGGACGAGCTGACAAAAGAAGTCCACCACGCGGCGGATTTGGCGCTGGCTGACTTCGACGCCATGCGGTCCCGGGAGGGCCAGAAGCTGCTGGACGACCTTTCCAGCCGACTGGACACGCTGGAGCAGTACACCCTCCAGGTGGAGGCCCGCGGCCCCGAACGGGTGGCCGAGTACCGGGCCGAGCTCACCGCACGCATCCAGGAGGTGCTGGAGGACCGGCAGCTGGACGAGAGCCGTATTCTCACCGAGGCCGCCGTCTTTGCCGACAAAGTCGCCGTGGACGAGGAGACTGTCCGGCTCCACAGCCACATCGCCCAGTTCCGGGCCATGCTGGAAGGGGGCAGCCCCATCGGGCGCAAGCTGGACTTTTTGGTGCAGGAGATGAACCGGGAGACCAACACCATCGGCTCCAAGGCCAACGATTTGGAGATGTCCACCCTGGTGGTGGATATGAAGGCCGAATTGGAGAAGATTCGGGAACAAATTCAGAACGTGGAATAAATAGCTGTTAGTGATTAGCCGTTAGCTGTTAGTCAGGCACTACTGGCCACTAGCCACTTATCACTAACCACTCGTTCGGCACTACCAAGCGAAAAGCTAAGAGCTAAAAAATGGGGGGATACGCTTGCAGCTGTTAAACATCGGGTTCGGCAGCATGGTCTCCGCCGAGCGGCTGCTGGCGGTGGTCAGCCCGGACTCCGCCCCCATCAAGCGCATTGTGCAGGAGGGCAAGGAGCGGGGGACCGCCATCGACGCCACCTATGGCCGCAAGACCAAGGCGGTGCTGATCATGGACTCCGACCACATCGTCCTCTCCGCCCTGACGCCGGAGGTGCTGGCCGCCCGGCTGACCGGAGAGGAACCTGCTGCCGGGAAGGAAGAGAGAGATGGATAAAGCCAAACAGGGACGGGTCGTCGTTATCGCCGGTCCCTCCGGGGTGGGCAAGGGTACCGTCATCGGCGCCCTGAAGAAGTTGCGGGACTTCCGCGTCTCCGTTTCCCACACCACCCGTGGGATCCGCCCCAGCGAAACGAAAGACGTCAGCTACCACTTCGTCACCCGGGAGCAGTTCCGGGCGCTGGTGGATGAGGGGCTGATGCTGGAAACCACCTGCTATCAGGGGAACTACTACGGCACCTCCCGTACCGCCGTGGAGGACGCGCTGGCCCTGGGAGAGGACGTTTTTCTGGACATCGAGGTGGAGGGCGCGAAAAACGTCCGCCGGGCCTTCCCTGACGCCGTTGAGTTTTTCCTGCTGCCGCCGTCCATGGAAGAGCTGGAGCGCCGCCTCCGGGACCGCAACAGCGGCGAGGACGAGCCGACGATCCAGGGCCGTCTGGCCCAGGCCCGGGCGGAGATCGCCTGTGCTCCCGGCTTTGACTACATCGTGGTCAACGGCACGGTTGCGCAAACGGCGGCGGAAATCGACGCCTGCCTCAAGGCTCACGCCCTTCGCGCCGGGGAGCGCGCCCCTCTGGTGGAGCGCCTGCTGGCCGGGGAAAACATAACTTTGTAAGCAATATCAGCTATTATCTGGAAGGATGGTCTGTTCGATATGATTCTTTATCCCATGAACGAGCTGCTGACCAACGTGGAAAGCCGTTACGAGCTGGTGAACCTGGTGGCTCACCGGGCGCGGGAGCTTTCCGAGGAGGCGGAGGAGTCCGAAGAACCCATGGAGGAAAAGCCGGTCACTGTCGCCCTGAACGAGGCCCGCGCCGGGACACTGGTCCCCAAAGAAAAGGAAAAGGAAGAATAACCGTTTTCTACACTCTTACCCCGTAGGCAAGCGGCGGCGTGCGCCGCCGCTTGCCTTTGTTTATCCCTTTTGCCCGGCCTTGCGCCCCAACCCCCTCCGCCACCGCCTAAAGGCGGCGGCCCTCCTCCCCTTTCAGGGGAGGCAAGAGGGGTGGTTGGTTGTCGAACAGTGGTTCTCCGAGGAAAACTTCTTCTATGCTGGGTACAAATCACTACAAAACAGCAAGTGCTATCCTGGCTAACAGCTAAAAGCTAAGAGCTAACAGCTCACATGGAGGGACCCATTTGGAGTCGGTTTACTATGGGAGGGTAGCGGTCTCCGCCGCCACCTACGCCATTGACAAGCCCTATACCTACCTGTTTCCCCGCGAAATGGCCCAACGCGCCGCGCCGGGGATGCGGGTGCTGGTCCCCTTTTCTCAGGGCAACCGGCTCACCGAGGGAGTCATCCTCTCCCTGTGGGAGGGGGAGCGCATTCCCAACATCAAGCCGGTGCGGGTGCTGCTGGACGAGCAGCCCGTCCTCAGCCCGGAGGCCCTCAAGCTGGCTATGTGGATGCGGGACCGGTATTTCTGCACCGTCTACACGGCGGCGAAGGCCATGCTCCCCGCCGGGCTGTACTACGCCGCAAGGGATACGTTCTCTCTGGCGGAAGGGGTTTCCCCGGAGGACGCGGCAGAACAGACGAAACACGCGCCGTTGCAATCCCTGGCGCTGGAGACCATCCGCCGTCAGGGAGGACAGGCCACCCGGGAGCAGCTTTACCGGGCCTTTGGGGACAAAAGCCCCGCCGGGACGCTGAAAGCCCTGACGGACAAGGGCCTGATTACCGTCTCCTCCAACATCTCCCGCAACGTGGGGGACAAGACCGAGCAGGTGGCGTACCTGGCCGTCCCTCTGGAGGAGGCCCTGTCCCAAATCAGCAAGGGGGCCAAGGCCCAGCGCTCCGTCCTGGAGCTGTTGGGGCAGGTGGGCAGCGCCTCTTTGAAGGACATCCACTATTTCACCGGCACCGCTACCCAGACCGTCCGCGCCCTGGAAAAGAAGGGGCTTGTGTCCCTCTACAAGCGGGAGGTTTACCGCCGCCCCGAATCTGCCGAAGCGCCGCAGGCAGAGCCGCCGGTGCTGAACGACGAGCAGCAGGCCGCCTATGAGGGTGTCTCCGCCCTGCTGGACGGGGGCAAGCCCGCCTGCGCCCTGCTCTATGGTGTCACCGGCAGCGGCAAGACTCAGGTGTATATCCAGCTCATCCACAAGGTCATTGGGGAGGGGCGCACCGCTCTGGTTCTGGTGCCGGAGATTGCCCTGACCCCCCAGCTGCTCCACCACTTCGAGGCCCAGTTTGGCAGCCAGGTGGCGATTTTGCACAGTTCCCTTTCCGCCGGGGCCAGGTATGACGAGTGGAAGCGGGCCAAAAACGGCGACGCCAAAGTGGTGGTCGGCACCCGCTCTGCGGTGTTTGCCCCACTGGAGAATCTGGGCCTCATCGTGCTGGACGAGGAGCAGGAGAGCAGCTACCAGTCCGGGCAAAGCCCCCGTTACCACGCCAGAGACGTGGCAAAGTACCGCAGCGCCCAATCCGGCGCGGTGCTGGTGCTTGGCTCCGCCACCCCCAGCGTGGAGAGCATGTATCAGGCCCAAAAGGGTGTGTATCACCTGTTCCGGCTGAAAAACCGGTTCAACGCCCAGTCCATGCCCCGGGTGGACATCGTAGATATGCGCCAGGAGCTGCGGGGCGGCAACCTGAGCTGTCTCAGCGGCCCCCTTCGGGCCGAACTGCGGGAGAATTTGGCGCGGGGCGAGCAGACGGTGCTGTTCCTGAACCGCCGGGGCACCAGCCGGATGGTGGTCTGCGGCGAGTGCGGCGCCACGCCGGAGTGTCCCCACTGCTCAGTGAAGCTGACCTATCACAAGGACAACCACCGGCTGATGTGCCACTACTGCGGCTACTCCCAGGAGATGGTTCCCGTCTGCCCCGACTGCGGCGGCGAGCTGTACTTCGTGGACGCAGGCGTTCAGATGGTGCAGGAACAGCTGGAGGCGGCGTTTCCCGGCACGGAGGTGCTACGGATGGATGCGGATTCCGTCTCCGCCGCCCACAACCACGCGGACATTTTGAGCCGCTTCCAGAAAAAGAAAATCCCCATCCTGCTTGGCACCCAGATGGTTGCCAAGGGGCTGGATTTTGAAAACGTCACCCTGGTGGGGGTGGTGGACGCGGACCAGGGCCTTTACGTCAGCAGCTACCGGGCGGGGGAGCGCACCTTCTCCCTGCTGACCCAGGTGGTGGGCCGAGCTGGGCGGGGCAGTCGGGCCGGACGCGCCATTATCCAGACCTTCACCCCCAAAAACGACATCATCACCTGCGCCGCCCGGCAGGACTACGATGCGTTTTACGAGAGCGAAATTTTGCTGCGGGAGAGCCGCCAGACCCCGCCGGTGCGGGACCTGTACCAGCTGACGGTCAGCGGACCCCAGGAGCATCACGTTTTGCAGAGCGCCCATCGGCTGCGGACTGCCCTCCAGTCCTGGCAGAGCAGCGAGACGATGGCGGAACACCCCTTCTCCCTCTACGGCCCGGCAGAGGCTCCGGTGCTGCGGGTGATGGGCCGCTACCGCTACCGGCTGACGGTGGTGTGCAGGGACCACAAAAAAATACGGGAGATGCTGGCCGTCCTGCTGAAAGCGTTCCAACAGGACAAATTTAACCGGGGCATCGGCGTCTCTGTGGAACGCAATCCAATGGATTGAGTTTAGCTGTTGGCTTTTAGCTCTTAGCTCCTAGCTTGGCAGTGCTGAACGAGTGGTTAGTGATGAGTGGCTAGCGGCCAGTAGTGCCTGACTAACAGCTAACGGCTAATAGCTAACAGCTTAACAATGGAAAGGATAAAGTGCCATGATTCGTGATATTGTAGAAAAAGGCGACCCCATTTTGAGCAAAAAGTGCCACCCCGTCACCCGGTTCGACAAAAAACTGGGCCGGATGCTGGACGACCTGACCGAGACACTCAAGGAGTCCGGCGGGGTGGGCCTGGCCGCGCCGCAGATCGGCATTTGCCGCCGGATGGTGGTGGTGATGAACGCCAACGAGGAGATCATCGAGCTGGTGAACCCGGAGATCGTCTCCACCTCCGGGGAGCAGACCGGCTATGAGGGCTGTCTCTCTCTGCCCGGCATGTACGGGGCCGTCACCCGCCCCATGACGGTGCGGGTCAAAGCCCAGGACCGCAACGGCGAGTGGTTCGAGGTGGAGGACACCGAGCTGACCGCCCGGTGCTTCTGCCACGAAATTGACCACCTGGACGGCCATATGTTCGACGAGCTGTGTGACCGGCTCTATACCAGCGAGGAGCTGGACGAGATGGAGGCCGAAAAAGAGGCTGAGGAGCAGAAAGAGCAATGAAAATCGTCTTTATGGGTACCCCGGACTTCGCTGTGCCGTCGCTGAACCGGCTGCTGGCCGACGGCCATCAGCTGGCCGCCGTCTACACCAACCCGGACAAGCCCAAAAACCGGGGCATGAAGCTGACCCCCAGCCCGGTCAAAGTGGCGGCGCTGGCGGCGAACGTGCCGGTCATCCAGCCTCGCTCCCTCCGGGACGAGGGCGTTTTGGAGGAGCTGGCCGCGCTGGAGCCGGACCTCATCGTGGTGGCCGCCTACGGCAAGCTGCTGCCCGATGACGTGCTGGCGCTGCCCAAATACGGCTGCATCAACGTCCACTCCTCTCTGCTGCCCAAGTACCGGGGGGCGGCCCCCATCAACTGGGCCATCCTCAACGGGGAGAAGGAGACCGGCGTCACCATCATGTATATGGCCCACGCCCTGGACGCGGGGGACATCATCGCCCAAGCTGCCACCCCCATCGGGCCGGAGGAGGACGCCGCTGCCCTCTACACCCGTCTGGCGGACTTGGGGGCGGAGCTGCTGTCCCAAACCGTGGCGGACATCGCCGCTGGCACCGCCGGGCGCGTCCCCCAGGACGAGGCTCAGCACACCTACGCCCCCATGCTCAGCCGGGAGCTAAGTCCCATCGACTGGAGCCGGACGGCGGAGGAAATTCACGACCAGATCCGGGGCCTGGTCCCCTGGCCTGCCGCCACCTTCGAGCTGGAGGGCAAGACCTTCAAGGCTTACGCCTCCGTCGTTGCGGCAGAGACCACCCAGGCCGACCCCGGCGCGCTGCTGGGCGGCGACAAAGGCGGTATCCGGTTCGCCTGCGGCGGCGGAACGGTGCTGTGTATCACCGAATTGCAGGCCCCCGGCAAAAAACGGATGAAGGCCGCCGATTTTCTGAGAGGACACAAGCTGTGAACCATTCTTCTGATTTCTCCGGCGGAGAGGGCCTCCGCCCATGAGCAGCCAGCCGAAAACCGCCCGGGAGACCGCCTTTTACGTGCTGGAGCGGGCCAAGAGCGGCGCCTGGTCGGACAGCGCCCTGAAAAGCGCCATCCGCTCCAACGACCTGTCCCCACGGGACAGCGCCCTTTGCAGCCGCATCTGCTACGGCGTGCAGCAAAACCAGCTGCTGCTGGACTATTGGATCTCCTGCTTCTCCCGGGTGCCGGTGGAGAAGCTGGAGAGCGCCGTCCTCACGGCGCTGCGGATGGGTCTGTACCAAATCGCCCTGATGGACCGGGTGCCGGAGCGGGCGGCGGTCAACGAGTCGGTGGAGCTGGTGAAGCGGAGCAGCCGCAACCCCAACTCCCCCCGCCTGACCAATGGGATTCTGCGGGCCTTTTGCCGCCGGGAGGGAGACTGGCCCCAGGCCCCCTCTCTCTCCGTTCAATACAGCCATCCCCAGTGGCTGGTGAACGCCTTCGCCGCGGAGCTGCCGGGCGGGGACGTGGAACCCCTGCTGGCGGCGGACAACAGCCAGCCGCCCACCACCGTCCAGGTGAACACCCTGCGCACCACCACAGAGGAGCTGGCAAACGCCCTGGCGGAGCGGGGTGTGGGGGTGCGGCTGCACCCCTGGCTGCCGGACTGTCTGGAGCTGACCGGCACCGGTGACCTGGAGGAGCTGCCCCAGTTCCGGGCGGGAGACTTCACTGTGCAGGACGCCGCCGCAAAGCTGGCGGTGCTGGCGGCGGACCCCCAGCCGGGGGACCGGGTGCTGGATGCCTGCGCCGCGCCGGGGGGGCAAGAGCTTCGCCGCCGCCGTGCAGATGCAGAACCGGGGGGAGCTGTTCTCCTGCGACATCCAGCCCAAAAAGGTGCAGCTCATCCGGGACGGGGCCAAACGGCTGGGCATCTCCATCCTGACGGCGGAGGTGCGCAACGGCAAGGCGTTCTATGAGGACTGCGGGTCGGGGTACGACCTGGTGATGGCCGATGTGCCCTGCTCCGGGCTGGGCATCATCCGCAAAAAGCCCGACATCCGGTACAAAAACCCCAACTCTCTGGGAGATTTGCCCGACGTGCAGCGGGCCATTCTGGACAACGTCTCCCGGTACGTACGCCCTGGCGGGACGCTGCTCTACGCCACCTGCACCGTCCTGCGCCGGGAGAACCGGGACGTGGTGGAAGGTTTTTTGGTAGACCACCCGGCGTTCCGGCTGGAGCCGTTCCGTCTCCCCGGCCCGGTGGGGGATGTGCCGGAGGGCATGACCACCCTCTGGACCCACATCCACGGCACAGACGGGTTCTTTATGGCAAAGCTGAGGAAAGAACATGACTGACATCAAATCCATGAGCCGCCCGGAGCTGGCCGCCTTTCTCGCGGAGTTGGGACAGCCCCGGTTCCGGGAAAAGCAGGTGTTCCAGTGGCTCCACCGGGGGGTGGAGAGCTTCGACGAGATGAGCAACCTCCCCAAGTCCCTCCGGGAGCAGCTAAAGGAGACCTGCACGCTGACCGTCCCCCAGGTGGCCCGGAAGCAGGTCTCAAAGCTGGACGGGACAATCAAATATTTGTGGGAGCTTTCCGACGGAAACTGTGTGGAATCGGTATTGATGCGCTACAAACATGGCAATACTATCTGTGTGTCCTCCGAGGTGGGGTGTCTGATGGGCTGCGCCTTCTGCGCCTCCACCCTGGGCGGGCTGGTGCGGCGGCTCACTCCGGCGGAGATTCTCGACCAGGTGATTTTTACACAGAAGGATTCCGGTCTGCCCATCTCCAACATCGTCATGATGGGCATTGGGGAGCCGCTGGACAACTACGACAACGTCATGCGGTTCCTCACGCTGGTCAACGACCCGGATGGGATGAACATCGGGATGCGGCACATCTCCCTCTCCACCTGCGGGCTGGTGGAGAAAATCGACCGGCTGGCAGACGAGGGATTGCAGCTGACCCTCTCCGTCTCCCTCCACGCCCCCGACGACGCCACCCGCTCCCGGCTGATGCCGGTGAACCGGGCCGTGGGCGTGGACCGGCTGATGGAGAGCTGCCGCCGGTACTTCGACAAGACCGGGCGGCGCATTTCCTACGAGTACGCCATGGTGGACGGCGTCAACGACAGCGACTGGCAGGCGGACCGGCTGGCCGCGCTGCTCAAGGGGCAGGGCGCACATGTGAACCTGATACCGCTCAACAACGTGGACGAAAGCCCCCTGAAACCCAGCCGCCGGGTGGCCGCTTTCCAGAAGCGGCTGGAGGGCCACGGCGTCACCTGCACCGTCCGGCGGAAACTGGGCGGGGACATCGACGCCTCCTGCGGCCAGTTGCGCCGCAAGGCGATGGGCGCGGCAGAGCAGAATCATCACTGAAAACACATCAGAGAGGGTGAGTGTTATGGACATATGGGGCATCACTGACCGGGGCAAGGTGCGCCGGCAGAACCAGGACGCCTTTTATAAGTGGACCAACGGGACGCTGGCGTTTGCCGTGGTCTGCGACGGCATGGGCGGCGCGCTCTCCGGCAACATAGCCAGCGCGATGGCGGCCCAGCGCTTCGTACAGGCGCTCAGCGCCGGAGTGGGAACGCCGGAGGAGCGGCTGACCCTGGCGGCGGCGGTGGCCAACGATGCGGTCTATCACCGGGCCACGCAGGACATCAACTGCCGGGGCATGGGCACTACGTTGGTGGCGGCATTTGCAAAATCGGATGAGGCTCACATCCTCAACATCGGGGACAGCCGGTGTTACCACCTCTCCGCCGGCGAGATCTGGCAGGTGACCCGGGACCACTCTCTGGTGGCCCAGCTGGTGGCCGCAGGCCAGATCACCGAGGAGGAGGCCCAAAACCACCCCAACCGCAACATCATCACCCGCGCCCTGGGCACCGAATCCCAGGTGCGGGGCGACCTCTACCGGGAGGAACTCCAGCCGGGGGACCGGCTGCTGCTGTGCTCCGACGGGCTGAGCAACGAGGTCACGAAGGAAGAACTGGCCCAAATCGCGGGCAGCGGCGACCTGCGGGACTGCTGTGAAAAACTGTTGCAGCTGGCGCTGGAGCGGGGCGCGCCGGACAACGTCACTGCCGTGATTCTGGCCGCAGACGGCTGAACAAAGGGGAGCTTGTACGATGGATCAGTACATAGGAAAAATGCTGAACGACCGATACGAAATACTGGACGTGCTGGGCGTGGGCGGCATGGCGGTGGTCTACAAGGCCAAATGCCACCGGCTCAACCGGCTGGTGGCCGTCAAGATCCTCAAGCCGGAGCTGGCCGCCGACCCGGAAATCCGTAGTCGTTTCCACGACGAGAGCAAGGCCGTGGGCATGATGAACCACCCCAACATCGTCAACGTCTTTGACGTGAACCAGGACGGGGACATCGACTATTTCGTCATGGAGCTGGTGGAGGGCATCACCCTCAAGCAGTATATCAAAAAGCGGGGCGGCGTGCTGAACTGGCGGGAGGCCCTGCATTTCAGCACCCAGATCTTGCAGGCCCTGGGCCATGCCCACAGCCGGGGTATCGTCCACCGGGACATCAAGCCCCAGAACATCATGGTCCTCCGGGACGGCAGCGTCAAGGTGGCGGACTTCGGCATCGCCCGTATCGCGGACTCTCAGCGCACCATGACCCGCGAGACCCTGGGCAGCGTCCACTATATCTCGCCGGAGCAGGCCAAGGGCAGCGAGGTAGACGCCCGCAGCGACCTCTATTCCGCCGGTGTGGTGCTCTACGAAATGCTCACAGGCCGCCTGCCCTACGAGGGGGATACCCCCGTGGCGGTGGCGGTCCAGCACATCAACTCCATCCCCCTGGCCCCCAGGGAGCTGAACCCGGAAATTCCCAGGGGCATGGAGCAGATCATCATGAAGGCCATGGCCCAGGACCGGGAGCTGCGCTACCCGAACGCGGAGGCCATGCTCAGCGACCTGGAGGCGTTCCGCAAAAATCCCGACATCGTTTTTGACTACCAGGACCTCTGGATGCTCACCGAGGTCCCGGTCGTCACGCCCTACCAGCCGGAAGAAGTGGAGGTCAAGAACGACTCCACAGAGGAGGACGAGGAAGAGGACGAGGAGGAGACCGGCAGCGGAAAACGCACCGCCCTTATCATCGGCGGGGTGATTTTGGCCATTTTGCTGGTGATTTTCCTGATTTTCCGTATGCTGTGGGCCACCCTCTTTGCCGGTATCTTCGATTCCGGCGAGGTCTACACCGTACCCGACCTGCGGGGCATGACCTACACCGAGGCCGAGGAGTATATCTTCACCACCGACGACCTGAACGGCCACTTCACCGTCACCATCAGCGAGGAGACAGTCTACGACGCCACCTATGACGTGGGGGAGATCGTCTCCCAGGACCCGGAGAGCGGCACCTCCACCAAGGGGGACGTGACCGAGATCACCGTGGTACTCTGCGCCGAGCCGGAGGAGGAGACCGAGCTGATCATGCCCAACATCGTGGGCCAGGAGTATTCCGAATGGGCGTCCACCCTCAGCGAGGATTACCACGTCACCGTGAAGTACAACCCCCAGTATTCTTCGGATTACGACGAGGGCCTCATCATCTCCACCGACCCGGTGGCGGGGACCACCCTGACCGAGGGCCAGACCGTCACCCTGACCTACAGCCGGGGGGAGAAGATCACCACCGTCACCATGGTCTCCCTCTACGGCATGACGGAGAACAAAGCCAAGGAGACCATCGAGGAGCTGGGCCTGACCACCGGCAGCGTCACCACCGTTACCAGCAGTGAGACGGCGGGGACTGTGGTGTTCCAGAGCGTCAAATCCGGCGCGGAGGTGGAGCTGGGAACTGCGGTGAACCTGCAAATCAGCTCCGGCCCCCAGCCGGAGGATGAGGAGCAGCCGGAGGAGGAAGAAGTGGAAACCGAAACCGGCGGCCAGCAGACGGAGACCGGCGACAACAATAGCAACAATAGCAATAATAGCAACAACAGCAACAACAGCAACACGAATCACACCGACGACGAGGAAGAAGAGGAAGAGGACGAGATCCACACCATTGTGGTGACCATGCCCTCTGGCCGGACGACGACCTCCACCATTTCCGTCCGGGTGAACGGCATCAACTACTACTCCGCCACCATCCCCGCCGACCAGAGCCAGGTCTCCGTGGAGTACAAGGGCACCATCGAATCCCTGGAGGTGCTGGTGGACGGCAGCAGCTATTCGGAGTACACGGTCCAATGACGGGCATCATCATTCGCGCCCTCAGCGGCTTTTACGATGTGGACTGCGGCGGTGAAGTGATCCGCTGCCGCGCCCGGGGCAAGTTCCGTTATACGAAGGAGTCCCCCCTGGTGGGGGACCGGGTGTCCGTCACCCCCACAGAGGCGGGAGCGGGCCGCCTGGATGAGATTTTGCCCCGGAAGAACGCCTTTCAGCGGCCCGCCGTGGCCAATATGGACCAAATCATTCTCATCGCGTCAGAGGCCATCCCCGTCACCGACCCCTTTTTGGTGGACCGGGTGGCGGCGCTGGCGGAGGGAAAGCACTGTGAGCCGGTGGTGGTGGTCAACAAGTGCGACCTGGCCGACGGCAACGCGCTGGCGGACATCTACCGGGCGGTGGGCTATCCCACCTTCCAGGTCAGCGCCGCCACCGGCCAGGGCATCGAGGAGCTGCGGGAGATTCTGACCGGCAAGGTCAGCGTGTTCACCGGCAACTCCGGCGTGGGCAAGTCCAGCCTGCTCAACGCCCTGGACCCCACCGCGCAGATCCCCACCGGGGAGGTCAGCGAAAAGCTGGGCCGGGGCCGCCACACCACCCGCCATGTGGAGCTGTTCCGCCTGGGAGAAGGGGCCATCGTCGCGGACACGCCGGGGTTCTCCTCCTTCGACACCGAGACCCCGGAGCTGCTGGACAAGGAGCAGCTGGCGGACGCCTTTCGGGAATTCCGCCCCTACCTGGGCCAGTGCCGCTATGTGGGCTGCTCCCACACCAAGGAAAAGGGCTGCGCCGTCCGGCAGGCCCTGAAAGAGGGAAAAATCTGCCGGAGCCGCTATGACAGCTACCTCCGGCTGTATCAGGTGGCGAAGGAGTATAAGCCGTGGGAGAAAAAGTGAGCTGTTAGCTATTAGCTGCTAGCTGTTAGTCAGGTACTGCATACCATAAGCGTAGAGCTTATAGGTATGGCTTTAATGACGTTCAGCCGTGTGCTGGAAACCCCTCCGTCACGGCTTACGCCGTGACACCTCCCCTTTCAGGGCAGGGAGCGTAGCGGAAGTGCCGCTTGACGGCGGAGGCGAGAGGTGTGGTCTATTACGGAACGACGCTTCTTTATAGGAGAAGTTGTACTATTGAATAAATTACATTCCAAATCTCTTGTATTTTGAGTAAAAAATAGACCAAACGACAAGCACTAGCCCCCTTGCCTCCCCTGAAAGGGGAGGGGAACCATGCGAAGCATGGTGGAGGGGTTTCTCGCTGAAATTACCAACAAGACTGGTTCAAGGGGACCACCGAAGAACCCAAGAAGGAGAACAAACCGTGGGAGAAAAACAGGCCATCATCATCGGCGCGGCCCCCTGCGCCAGCTGGGACTACTTAGCCCCTTACCGGGGGGAGGACGACTTTGTCATCTGCGCCGACGGCGGGCGCAACAGCGCGGCGCTGGCCGGGCTGGAGCCAAACTGGTACGTGGGGGACGGGGATTCCGGCGGCAGGCCGGAGGGCCTGCCCTCCATCATGCTACCCATCGAGAAGGACTTCACCGACCTGGAGGTGGCGGTCCACCAGGCCCTGCGCATGGGCTACCGGCGGCTGCTGCTGTGCGGCTGCTCCGGGGGCCGGGCCGACCACTACCTGGCCAACTGTTTCCTGCTGGAGCAAATTCACGAGGCCGGGGCGGAGGGCCTGCTGCTGGACGAGCGCAACGAGATTCGCTATCTGTCACCGGGAAGCATTTCCATTGCAAATACGCCACCTTTTTGCTATATTGGTATCATCCCCCTTGACCGGACGCTGCGGGGAGTGACCCTGCGGGGCGTCAAGTACCAGATCACTGACACCACCCTCCGCCGGGACGCGACCCTGGCCGTCAGCAACGAGATTTTGCCGGGCCAAACGGCGGAGATCACCGTCAAAGAGGGCTGCGCCCTGCTGGTGCGCAGCGACCCACAGCGCCAACCGTGAAAAGAGAGAACCAGACCCCAATAAAAGGAGCAACCCCATGAAGCGACCCCATATCCTCCGCAAACTGCTGTCCCTGGTCCTGACCGCCGCCCTGCTGGTGGGGACAGCCTCGCCGCTGGCGGAAGCCTACACCCACGCCAGCGAGTACAGCAGCGGCTACACCATCTACGATGGCATCGACGTTTCCAAGTGGCAGGGGACCATCAACTGGTCCAAGGTGGCGGCGGCGGGCATCGACTTTGTGTTCATCCGTTGCGGTTACACCTCCTCCAGCAGCTTCACGCTGAACGAGGACCCGCAGTTTGAAACCAATCTGAAAAACGCCCAGAAGTACGGCATCAAAGTGGGCGTTTACTACTTCTCTCAGGCCAAATCCACCTCCGAGGCCAAGAAGGAGGCCGCTTATGTGCTGAAGCTGCTCAGCGGCTACAGTCTGGACCTGCCGGTGGCCTTCGATGAGGAGAACGCAGGGGGACGCTTCAAGTTCTCCAGCTTTACCAAGACCCAGTGTACCAACATCGCCCTGGCCTTCTGCGCCGCCATCGAAGCCGGAGGCTACGACGCCTGCGTCTACAACAGCGTCTCCACGTTCAGCGGTAGCGGGGCCAAGTACAACCCCACCACTATCCTCAACAAGGGGTACAAGCTGTGGGTGGCCCGGTACAACAAGACGGCCAGCGACTCCAGCTACAGCGTCAGCGGGTATACATACTGGCAGTATTCCTCCACCGGCTCCGTCAAGGGGATTTCCGGCAACGTGGACCTGGATTTCTGGTACTCCGAGCTGGAGCTTTGCGTGGAGGTGGACGACGACACCGCCATCACCGCCCTGTCCCTGAACAAGAGCAAAGCGTCCCTCTCTCCGGGGGATACCCTCTCCCTGACCGCTACGACGACGCCCTCCGGCACGTCTGACCCCGTCTGCTGGTCCTCCAGCGACAGCAGCGTGGCCTATGTGGACGACAGCGGCACCGTCACCGCCGTCCAGAGCGGCACGGCCACTATCACCGCATCTTCCTCCAGAGGCGACGTGACGGCCACCTGCAAGGTGACGGTGTCGGGCGCCGACCCGGACGAGGTCATCGTTGTCACCTACGGCGACGACGCCTTCGATTTGGACAACAAGACCGCCCTCAGCCCCACCAGTTACCAGGCGCTGAGCGATTCTGTGCTCACCGTCACCCGGGACGGCGCGACGGCCATCAACGGCGCAGGCGTCACCGATGTAACGGCGGTGGTCTCCACCGTCTCCGCCAGTGCCGTCCAGGAGGACGCGGCGGCGGATTCCAGTGCCGCTGAAACAGAGGAAAACGAAGAAGCTGCCGAGACGGAGGAAGAAATGGAACCGGACGCCGCCACTGACCCCGCCGACGAAGCCGAGGGCGACAGCTCCGCCGCCGAAACGGTGGACGCAGAAGCGGCGGAAGAAGCCAAGACGGAGGCCGAAGCAACCGCAGCGGCGGAGGCCGAGGACACGGATGCTGACGCGGAGGATGCTCTACAGGCGGCAGCCGAAGCCGGGGAAACGGTAACGGCCCAGGCCGCAGAAGCGGACGCGGAGACCGAAGCCCAGGAGGAAACCACCTCCGACGCTTCTGACGAGGCGGAAACCACGGTCACGGCCCTCAGCACCACCGAGACAAAGACCATCCGGGTGGTGGTAGAGCGGCTGAGCCTGACAAACGCCACTCTCACGCTGAAAAGCACCTCCCTGACCTACACCGGTTCAGCGGTGACGCCCACCGTGTCCTCCCTCAAGGTGGGCAGCCTCAGCGTCCCCTCCAGCGGCTACACGCTCTACGCCAACAACAACATCAACCGGGGCCAGGCCACCGCCACCGCCGCGGGAGTAGGCAACTACAGCGGGGCGGTCACCACTACTTTCTACATCCGCTCCAGCCAGACCATCTCTGTCAGCAAGACCAGCTACAGCGTGGCCCTGGGCAGCAGCGCCATCTACCTACAGGCGGCGAACGTCTCCCAGTACGGCGGCAAGCTGACCTATTCCAGCAGCAAGACCTCCGTGGCCACCGTGTCCAGTTCGGGGAAAGTCACCATTAAGGGGCTGGGCGTCACCTACATCACCGTCACCGCCGCCAAGAACGCCCGCTATGCCAAGACCACCAAGAAAATCAAAATCAAAGTGGTCCCCAAAAAGGTGACGCTTTCCTCCGTCTCGGCGGGGAAGAAGAAGTTTACCGTCAAGTGGAAAACCACCACCGGCTCCGGCTATCAAATTCAATACTCCACCTCCAGCAGCTTTAAGACCTACAAGACCGTTACCGTCTCCGGCAAGAGCAAAAGCTCCAAGACCATCAGCGGCCTGAAATCCAAGAAAAAGTATTATGTCCGGGTCCGGGCCTACTACAAAACCAGCGCGGGCACCACCTACGGCGCCTGGAGCAGCAAAAAATCCGTGAAAACGAAGTGATAGAGCTATTAGCCGTTAGCTTTTAGCTGTTAGCCAGAGACTGCTAACTTTTGTGGCTGTCCCTTTGAATCAACCTTGTCTGTTATCGTAGTTGGAAACCCCTCCACCATGCTTCGCATGGCGGCGCAAGCCGCGACGGAAGGGTTTCTCGCTGGAAGCATCGACACAGATGAGCCAACGAAATAACCAACCAAAAACCACAGGCACATTTCGCCGCCTCCCAACGTATACTGAGCCATAGAGGAACCACTCTAAACCTGCTCAGCGCGAAGGGAGGCGGTCTTTTTGGGCCATTTTCGCTGTAGAAGCGGCGGCATCTGCCTGATTTCCGTGGGCATTGGCATTTGGCTGGCCATGGTGCTGCCGGTGGGGGTCATCCTGTTCGTCTCCGGGCTGACGCTGATTTTGCTGGGCTGCACCTTTTTGAAGGGGTAAAGGGGGGAATCGCCGTGAAAATCGTCATTGTCCGCGCACCCAAGGCGCTGGCCGGGCTGCTCAAGGCCATCTTTCACATTCGATAAGGCATAGAACCGGGCCTCGCCTCATACTCTGTCACAGAACCATGTCCGGCTGCGATTTTCTCCGCCGGGCAGGAAGGAGAGGTCGCTTTTGAACGTAACGCTCATTCAGGACGAGATACCCTGCTTCGCGCTGGCGCTGCACACCGCCCTGACGCGGGAGGAGACGCTGGAGATGATCGTGCCGGACGCCTGCCCGGACATTGTGGAGATCGTGGACACCGACGCCGCCGTACAGCTCCGGGGGAAGGAGTGCGCCGAGGGCTGCGTCACCCTCCACGGCGCGGTGCCGTGCAGCGTGCTCTACCGGCCGGAGGGAGAGACAGGGCTGCGGCAGCTCCGGGCGGAGCTGCCCATTCAGTTCACCGCAGATTTGGAGGGCGTCACCGGACAGAGCCGGTGCGTCCTGCTGCCCCGGGTCACGCTGGCAGAGACCCGGGCCGTCAACCCCCGAAAAATCCTCATCCGGGTGGGACTGTCCTTTGACCTGACCGCCTACGAACCCACCCTCCTGCGCTGCTGCACCGGCGTGGAGGACCGGGAGACGTTGGGCATCGAGGCCCGGACGGAATCCTACAGCGGAACTTTCGCCGTCCACGTGGGGGAAAAGGTGTTTCCTTACGCCGATGAGGTGCAAATTCCCGGCAGCAAGCCCCCCATGGAGGAGCTGTTGCGGGCGCGGTGCCGCCCCTTCTGCACCGAGAGCCGTCTGCTGGGCGGCAAGCTGGTGTTCAAAGGGGGGACAGCCATTCAACTGCTCTACCTCAGCCCGGAGGGACAGCTTTGCACGGCGGACTTTGAACTGCCCTTCTCCCAAATCGCGGACGTGGGGCCGGTGGCGGAGGACGCGGACTTTCAGGTGGACTGTGTGGTCACAGGCAGCGAAATCTACCCCCTGGACGGGGAAGGCCGGGGCCTCTCGGTGGAGCTGGAGCTGCTGGCCCAAATCGTGGTGCGGGAAAACCGCAAGCTGTCCGTCGTCACCGACGCCTACAGCATCCGCCACGCAGGAGCGCCGGAGTTTGAGACGTATTCCCTCCCCCAGCTGGTGGAGCGGGGCCTTCGGCGGCAGACGGTGCGGGAGGTCATCGAGACGGCGGCCCTGCCTCAGGGCATCTGCGATGTGCGGGCCTATGTCAGCCAGGTCATTGCCAGTGGAAAGGAACTGACCGCCGAGCTGCGGCTGGCGGTGCTGTACCAGACGGAGGAGGGAGGCTTCGCCCAGGCCCTCCGGCAGGCGGCGGTGAAGTGTCCGGTGGAGCGGGAGGCGGATACCCTCTGTGTGGCGGGCTGCACCGTGCCGGAGGTGGACGCCTCCGCCGCGCCCGGCGGCGTGGAGGTGCGGCTGGGGGTGGACTTCCAGCTGCTCCTGCTGCGGCAGAGCCGGGTGTTTGGCCTGGCAGCCTTCGCCCTGAACACCGACCAGCCTCTGGAGCAGGAGGGCCAGCCCTCTATCGTGCTTCGGCAGATGGCGGAGGGAGAGTCTCTGTGGGAGATCGCCAAAACGTACCTGACCACCCAGGCGGAGATCGAGCAGGCCAACGGCCTGGAGGGGGGACCGGCTGCGCCGGGGCAGATGCTGCTCATCCCCCGGAAACGGTGAGAGGAGGAACGGCAGTGGAGAGGCAGCTTTACGAGGACATCGCCCAGCGGACAAACGGGGACATCTACATTGGGGTGGTGGGGCCGGTCCGCACCGGCAAATCCACCTTTATCAAGCGGTTTATGGAGACGCTGGTCATCCCCAACATCGACAACGTGTACCGCCGGGAGCGGGCCAGGGACGAACTGCCCCAGAGCGGCTCCGGCAGGACCATCATGACCGCCGAACCCAAGTTCGTGCCGGAGGAGGCGGTGCAGGTGGAGCTGGAGGGGGGCGCCAGCTTCTCCGTCCGGCTTATCGACAGCGTGGGCTATCTGGTGAACGGGGCGGTGGGCCAGACCGAGGACGACGCGCCGCGAATGGTCACCACCCCCTGGTTCGACCACGAAATTCCCATGACCGAGGCGGCGGAGGTGGGGACCCGAAAGGTCATCGCGGAACACTCCACCATCGGCATCGTGGTGACCACCGACGGCACCGTGGCGGGTATCCCACGGGAGGACTACCAGGAGCCGGAGGAGCGGGTCATTCGGGAATTACAGGCCCTGGGCAAGCCCTTTCTGGTGCTGCTCAACGCCGACGACCCCGCAGACCCCCAGACGGTGGCCCTGGGCCGGGACATCGCCGCCCGGTACGGCGTCACCTGTCTCCCGGTGAACTGCCTGACCCTGGACGAGGAGGATGTCAGCGGCATCATTCGTGCGGTGCTGTACGAGTTCCCGCTGAAAGAGATGGACCTGTACCTGCCCAGCTGGGTGGACGCCCTGCCCTACGGCCACCCCATCAAGGAGGAGCTGTACGCCGTCATCCGGGAAACCGCCGGGCAGCTCCACCGCATTCGGGAGGCCCGGGACGTGACCGCCGCCATGGGTCAGTGCGCTTCCATCAGCCGGGCGGAGCTGACCGCCATCAGCCTGGGGACCGGCGTGGCACAGGCCACGCTGGAAATTCCACGGAGCCTGTTCTACGCCACCCTCAGCGAGCAGTCGGGCTTTCAGGTGAAGGACGACGGGGACCTGCTGGCGCTGCTGACCTCCCTGGCCCACGTCAAGGGGGAATACGACAAGGTGGCTCAGGCCCTGACCGACGTGCGGGAGGAGGGCTACGGCATCGTCATCCCCTCCATCGACGAGCTGACGTTGGAGGAGCCGGAGATCGTCAAGCAGGGGGGCCGCTACGGGGTGCGCCTCCGGGCCAGCGCTCCCTCCATCCACATGCTCCGGGCGGACATCGAGACGGTGATCTCCCCCATCGTGGGCAGCGAGAAGCAGTCGGAGGAGATGATCAACTACCTGCTCCAGGAGTTCGAGGGGGACACGAGGAAGATTTGGGAGTCCAACATCTTCGGCAAGTCCTTCCACGAGCTGGTCAACGAGGACTTGCAGGGCAAGCTGACCCGTATGCCGGAGGACGCCCGGAAAAAGCTGCGGGAGACGCTGGAGCGCATCATCAACGAGGGCAGCGGCGGGCTGATCTGTATTATTTTGTGACGGGGGACGGGCCGGGAATTGCGTGAAAAGCGCGGTTCCCGGCCTGCGGTTTTCAGTGCATATTGTTCGGTACAGTAGAAGTTTTCCGCAAAAAACAACCGTCCCGTAATCTCCTGCCCCCCTTGCCGCCCCTGTGAAGCGCTGGCCGAATGGCCAATTCCTCTTTAGCGCAAATGCGGGGAGCTATGGCCTTTAGGCCATGCGAGTCGCAAAGGGGAGGGGGGCCGCCGCCTTTAGGCGGTGGCGGAGGGGTTTTCACCTCCCCATTCCCCCCACTTTTCCATCAAAAGGACTTGACGCGCCCCCGCCCCAATGTGCTACACTATAAAAAGGAACAAGCGCGCAACCCACACTATGGCTGGATACGCAAAAGGAGAATATGTTATGAAAAAATTAGGCTTTGGCGCCATGCGCCTCCCCCTGACCGACGCCGCCGACCAGACGGCGGTGGACATGGAACAGGTCTGCCGGATGGTGGACTCCTTCCTGGAGCAGGGCTTTACTTATGTTGACACCGCTTATATGTACCACAACTACGCCAGCGAGAAAATTCTCCGCAAGGCGTTGGTGGAGCGGCACCCCCGGGACAGCTACACCATCGCCACCAAGCTGCCCACCATGATGCTCAAGGAGCCAGAGGACCAGCCCCGTATCTTCAACGAGCAGATGGACAAGCTGGGAGTGGATTACTTCGACTACTACCTGCTCCATTGCCTGAACCAGGAGAACTACGCCATCGCTCAGCGGCTGGACAGCTTCGGCTTTGTCTCCCAGATGAAAAAAGAGGGCAAGGTCCGCAAAATGGGCTTCTCCTTCCACGACAGCGCCGAGCTGCTGGACCAGATCCTCACGGAGCACCCGGAGGTGGAGTTCGTGCAGCTCCAGCTCAACTATCTGGACTGGGACAGCGTCAGCGTGCAGTCCCGGCGGTGCCAGGAGGTCTGCGTACGCCACGGCAAGCCCATCGTGGTCATGGAGCCAGTGAAGGGCGGCACCCTGGCCAAGGTCCCCGCCGCGGCGGAGGCCCTGATGAAGGCCGCGGAGCCGGACATGAGCGTGGCGTCCTGGGCGGTGCGTTACGCCGCCAGCCAGGAGAACGTGTTTATGGTGCTCTCCGGAATGTCCGACCTGGGCCAGATGATGGACAACACCAGCTATATGCGGGACTTCCAGCCCCTGACCGCCGATGAGACCGCCATGCTCCGCCAGGTGACGAAAATCATTCAGGAGGACATGCAGGTGCCCTGCACCGCCTGCCGCTACTGCACAGAGGGCTGCCCCAAGCAAATCCCCATCCCCGACTACTTCGCCCTCTACAACCAGAGCCTGAAAGAGGGCCGTCCCAGCGACGACACCCTGGCCCAGTACCGCAGCTTCCAGCAGGAGCAGGGCAAGGGCAAGGCGTCGGACTGCATCGCCTGCCGCCAGTGCGAGCGGCACTGCCCCCAGCACATCCACATTGTGGACCAGCTCAAGGCTGTGGCAAAGCAGCTGGAGGGGTAAGAGACCACTATGGGAAAAACGCTTTATCTGGACTGTTCCACCGGCATCAGCGGCGATATGACCGTGGCCGCCCTACTGGACCTGGGGGCAGACGTGACGGTGCTGTACCAGGCCCTGAACAGCCTGCCGCTGACGGGTTACCAGCTGCGCATCAGCCGGGTACACAAATCCGGGCTGGCCGCCTGCGATTTCGCCGTGCTGCTGGACGAGGCCCACGAGAACCACGACCACGACATGGAATACCTCTACGGCCACGGGGAGCATCACCACGACCGTGACCACCCCCACGCCCCCGCCGCCGACCATGGGGATGTTGCCCATTCCCATGAAACCCATCATCTCCATGACGGCGGGGAACACCACCACGAGCATGACCACCATCACGGCCACGCCCACCGGAACCTGCCGGAGATTTTGCACATCATCCGCCACGGAGACCTGACGCCCCGGGCTATGGCGCTGGCGGAGCGCATCTTCACCATTCTGGCTCAGGCCGAGGCCAAGGCCCACGGCGTACCGGTGGAAGAGGTCCACTTCCATGAGGTGGGCGCGGTGGACTCCATTGTGGACATCGTGGCGGCGGCGGTGTGCTTCGACAATCTGGACATCGAGCGGGTCATCCTGCCCCGGCTGAACGAGGGGCGGGGGTCCATCCGCTGCCAGCACGGGGTCATTCCCGTGCCGGTGCCGGCGACGCTGGCCATCGTCCAGGCTTACGGTCTGCCCCTCCACATCGGGGAAACGGAGGGGGAGCTTGTCACCCCCACCGGCGCGGCCATTGCCGCCGCAGTCGCTACGGAGTTTCAGCTGCCCGACCGGTTCCAAGTGGAGAAAACCGGCATTGGCGCGGGAAAACGGGCCTATGAGCGGCCCAGTCTGCTCCGGGCCATGTTCATCACCGAGGACGTGCATCAGGAGACGGTGTGGAAGCTGGAGACCAACGTGGACGACTGCACCGGCGAGGCCCTGGGCTACGTTATGGAGCGGCTGCAAGCCGCCGGAGCCAGAGAGGTCCACTTCTTCCCGGTGTATATGAAGAAAAACCGCCCGGCCTACCAGTTGGACGTGCTGTGTGACGAGGGGGACATCCCCACTCTGGAAAATATTCTCTTTGCGGAGACCACCACCATCGGCATCCGCCGGATGAAGATGGAGCGGACCGTCCTCCCCAGGGAGAACCGGACCGTCTCTACCCCCCTGGGGGAGGCCCAGGTAAAAATCTGCACCCTGCCCGACGGCACCCGGCGGGCCTACCCGGAGTATGACAGCGTGGCGGCCCTCTGCCGCCAGACCGGGCGGGCTTACCCGGAGGTGTACCAGATGGTGCAGAATAGCGTGGATTTGGGGCGGTAAAGAATGAAATAACAATTTCCTTGCTTGGGCCTTGTGCTGGAAACCCCTCCGCCACCGCCTAAAGGCGGCGGCCTCCTCCCCTTTCAGAGGAGGCAAGAGGGGTGGTCTATTGCAGGATGATAGACCTTCGCGGAAAAGTTGTACAGAATTGAACGAACATTTCCCTTGCATATCGTTAAAAAGGAGAGAAAGTAGAACTCATTAGCCATTTTTCGATAAGCTTGTCATATATTAGGTAAAAACGTAGAACAGCCAACAAGCACTATCCCCCCTCGCCTCCCCTGAAAGGGGAGGTGGCACGGCGTAAGCCGTGACGGAGGGGTTTCCCGCCGGAATGATTGACAAGGCGGAGCAAAAACCGCAAAAAAGCGCCTGCCCCTTTGTGGGACAGGCGCTGAATCTTTTACTGCGAACCGCTGGGGTTCAAATTACTTAATCATAGAGGCGACTTCGTCCGCGAAGTTCTCCTCTTTCTTCTCAATGCCCTCGCCGGTGACGAAGCGGGTGAACTTGACGACCTGGATCTTGCCGCCCAGCTGCTTGGCGACAGCCTTGACGTGCTGCTCCACGGTGGTCTTGTTCTCCTTGACGTACTGCTGGTTCAGCAGGCAGACCTCGGCGTAGAAGTTGTTCATACGGCCCTTGACCTTGTTCTCGGCGATCATCTTGCGCTTGGCCTCGGGGACCTTGGTGTTGCCCTTGCCCTCTTCGATGGCTTTCGCCAGCTGAACGGCCTTCTCCTTCTCCACTTCCTCGGCGGGGATCTCGTCGGAGGAGACATAGGAGGGGCTCATGGCGGCGATCTGCATCGCCAGGTCCTTGCCCAGCTCAGCGACAGCGGCGGTGTCCTCGATGCCCTCGGCCTTCAGGTTGACCAGCACGCCGATCTTGCCGCCCATGTGGACATAGGCCACGTTGACGCCGTCGGCTTCATAGCGGACGAAGCGGCGGATCTGGATGTTCTCGCCGATGGAGAGAACGCGGTCAGCGGTGACGGCGTCCACGCTGCGGTCCTCGCCGGGATAGTTGGCGGCTTTCAGGGCCTCCACGTCGGCGGGGTTCTCGGCGGCCACGACGGTAGCCACGTCGTCCACGAAAGCCTGGAAGGTGGCGTTCTTGGAGACAAAGTCGGTCTGGGAGTTGACCTCGATGACGACGCCCACGCCGTCGATGACATACGCCTTGGAAACGCCCTCAGAGGCGACCTTGGAAGCCTTCTTCGCCTGAGCAGCCAGGCCCTTTTCCCGCAGCCAGTCAACGGCCTTGTCCATGTCGCCGTCGCAGGCGACCAGGGCCTCTTTGCACTTCATCATGCCCACGCCGGTCATTTCCCGGAGCTCTTTTACAGTCTTAGCGGAAATTGCCATTGTTATAACCTCCTGTATCGGTTGTAAAATGCCCGCCCGTAGGCGGGCATGGAACTTATTTCGTATTCCAGTGGATGGCCTTGTTTTCAGTTGCTGAATCTCTCACAGAGTGAAACACTCGTTTTTCTCGAAGCAAAAACCAAAAGACAAGCACTCCCCCCTCTTGCCTCCCCTGAAAGGGGAGGTGGCGCGGCACAAGCCGCGACGGAGGGGTTTTCCTCTATTAAGCCTCGACGGTCTCTTCGCCCTGCTTGCCCTCGATGATGGCGTTTGCCATGATGCCGGAAATCAGGCGGATGGCGCGGATGGCGTCGTCGTTGCCGGGGATGACATAATCGACCTCGTCAGGATCGCAGTTGGTGTCCACGATGGCGACCACGGGGATGCCCAGTTTGCGGGCCTCAGCGATGGCGTTGTGCTCCTTGCGGGGGTCCACCACGAAGATGGCGCCGGGCAGGGTGTTCATGTCCTTCACGCCGCCCAGGTACTTCTCCAGCTTCTCCTGCTCGTGGAGCAGCTTGATGACTTCCTTCTTGGGGAGCATGTCGAAGGTGCCGTCCTCCTGCATCTTCTTGAGCTGGTTCATGCGGTCCACGCGGCCACGCATGGTCTTGAAGTTGGTCAGCATACCGCCCAGCCAGCGGCTGTTCACATAGAACATAGAGCAGCGGGTGGCCTCTTCCTTGATGGCTTCCTGGGCCTGCTTCTTGGTGCCCACGAAGAGCAGGCTCTTGCCCTCCGCGCCCAGGCTCTTGACGAAGTTATACGCCTCGTCCAGCTTCTTGACGGTTTTTTGCAGGTCGATGATATAGATGCCGTTGCGCTCGGTGTAGATATAAGCGGCCATCTTGGGGTTCCACCGACGGGTCTGGTGGCCGAAGTGAACGCCGGCCTCCAGGAGCTGTTTCATAGATACGACTGCCATGGATAAATTCCTCCTTGTTTTGTTGTTACCTCCACCCGGTTCATCTCCCGCGTCCACCGCCCCTTTGGGACGGCACAGGGCGCAAAATCCCCCTGGTGTGCGTAATCACGGTTGCTATCATACTACATTTTCCCATCAAACGCAAGACTTTTTTCGATTTTCAGAAAAATTTTTTCCTCTCCCGCCCGGCGGTCCGCACCTCCGGCGCGCCCTCCACCAGGATGATGTCCTCCCCGAACCGGCGCACGTCCTCCCAGCGGACCAGCCGCTCCTCCCGCCGCCCGAACAGGCCGAAGAACCTGGCCCGCCCCGGCACCACCAGCGTCCGTATCTGGCCGGTGTCCAGGTCGAAGGAACAGTCGTCCACATAGCCGTACCGGGTCCCGTCGGTGACGCAGATCACCTCTTTCCAGCGCAGGTCGTTCAGCGTGGTCTCCATCGTCAGCCCCCTTGTTCCTTTTAGGATACGCAGGGGAGGGATTGTCCTATGTATGCTTCCACGCTTTTCCTTTCCATGACCGTAATTTAATCAGATTTTTAAAAAATCCCCCCTTGCGGGAATCCCTGTTTATAGTATAATAGAAACCAGAGTACAGAGAGCGAGGCGCGGGGCCTTTCCCGCGTTTGGAAATAGAGGAGGACGCAATGAACGATTTCCGCAACAGCAGCCACAAGCCCCTGCACATTCCCTGGGGGATTATTGTCGTTGGCTTTGTTATTACGCCTCCGCTGGGACTTGGTCTGTTGGTTTATAAGCTGGTCACGGAAGGCGATACCAACAAACAGCGCCCCAACTGGGAGGAGGCCCTGGACGACTTCGCCGACGATGTCCACGTCATTGGCGACAACTTCAAAGAGGACTTCCAGCGGGAATTTAACCGCACCCGGGACGCCGCCCGGCAGAGCCGCTCCTCCGCCCAGCGGACATCGTTCTCTTTCCAGCGGGAGACTTCCTCTTACCAGCGGAGCTATGGCGGAACGGATGACCAGCAGGGCCAAAAGGCCCAGAAGAAACCCGCCAAAATCAAAGACGGCAAGCTGATGACTGTGCTGGGGGCCATCGTCGGACTGGGCGGTCTGGCCGCCTGCCTGAACGCGCTGGCCTTCTGGCTGCCCAATTACCCCCTTTACGCCCTCCGGGACGCAGACGTGATAACGTCCTTCTTCTGCGCCGGGGTGGGCGCGGGGATGTGCGTGTGGGGCCAGTTCAAGCACCGGAAGGCCCGCCTGTTCCGCAAGCTGCTGAACCTCATCGGCGACCACAAGCAGATCGACATCCGCACCCTGGCCGAGGCCATGCCGTGCAGTTACAACCGGGCCTGCGACCTGGTGCAGGACATGGTGGACGACGGTCTGTTGGGGCCGAAAGCCTACATTGATATGTCCACCGGCTACCTGGTGCTGGACGGCAAGGGCGTGACCCCCAAGCCCAAGCCGGAACCCCAGACCCCGGAGGAGGAGCGTTCCAGCGATGAATCCGTGCTGGAGCAAATTCGCAAAATCAACCAGGCCATTCCCGACCCGGTCCTCAGCCGGAAAATTGACCGCATCGAGGAGATCACCGGCCACATCCTGGACTACCAGAAGCGCCACCCGGAGAAGGCCAGCGAGCTGCACCGGTTCCTGAACTACTACCTGCCCACCACGCTGAAAATCCTCAACGCCTATGCCGAGCTGGACAGCCAGGGGGTGGAGGGGGCCAACATCACCGCCACCAAGGAGCGCATCGAGAACATGATGGACCTGGTGGTGGAGGGCTTCGAGAAGCAGCTGGATAAGCTGTTTGAGGGGGATATGATGGACATCTCCTCCGACATCTCCGTCATGGAGAGAATGCTCAGCCGGGACGGTCTGGCCGGAGGCATCAAGGTCCCCAAAGAGGAAGAGGCGGAACAGTCCGCTGACCCCGGCATCCGCCTGACTCTGGACCCGGAGGGGACCGTCTCTCAGAGCAAGGCCAGCGCCGCCCAGACGGAACCGGCCCCGTCCACCGGGCAGGACGCCACCCAGCCCTTCCCCTCGTCTTTTTCCCAGTACGCTGAGGATCCCTTCCCCGCCCGGCGGGACACCACCGCCGAGGCTTCCTGGGCGGACGGATTTTACCGCCGCACCAAGGACGATTTGGACAGCGAGTAAATTTTCACTCATCTGCCGCGCCTGCGCATCGCGGGCGCGGTTTTTTGTCCCCGGTCAGGTATAGAACGCCGCGCTCAGGCATATCCTGGGGCTGTTGGAGCCGCATTCAGCGCAAATTTCAGTCGAAACCGCATCGTTTCCACAAAAGCAACAGAATTTGTGTATCTTTCGCTTTGGAACTTCATAAAAAATTCAAAAAAAAAGGGCTTGCAAAATGCCGCGAGGTGGGCTATTATAATAGCGAACTGGCACTCAGGCAAAAAGAGTGCTAATTCCCATCAACTTATTTACAACCCATCTTTTCTTTATAAGGAGGCAATTCCAAATGAAACTGAAACCCCTGTCTGACCGCGTGGTCCTGAAAATGGTCGAAGCGGAAGAAACCACAAAAGGCGGCATTATCCTCACCGGCTCCGCCAAAGAAAAGCCCGAAGTGGCCGAAGTTGTGGCCGTTGGCCCCGGCGGTATGGTGGACGGCAGCGTCGTCGAAATGACCGTTAAGGTTGGCGACAAGGTCATCACCGGCAAGTACTCCGGCACCCAGGTGAAGATCGACGGCGAAGAGCTGACCGTTGTCCGGCAGGACGACATTCTGGCAATCGTCGAATAATGCTGCTAAAAAAATCGCCCAAATTTTTCTCTCTCACTTACTTGGAGGTAATGCGTTATGTCTAAACTCATCAACTACGGCGAGGAAGCCCGCCACACCCTTCAGGCTGGCGTAGACCAGCTGGCCGATACCGTTAAGATCACCATGGGGCCCAAGGGCCGCAACGTGGTGCTGGGCAAGAAGTACGGCTCTCCCCTCATCACCAACGACGGCGTCACCATCGCCAAGGAAATCGAGCTGGAGGACCCCTTTGAGAACATGGGCGCCGCTCTGGTGAAGGAAGTCGCCACCAAGACCAACGACGTGGCCGGCGACGGCACCACCACCGCCACCCTGCTGGCCCAGGCCATCACCGCCGAGGGCATGAAGAACCTGGCCGCCGGCGCCAACCCCATGGTCATGAAGAAGGGCATGGCGAAGGCCACCGCCGCCGCTGTGGACGCCATCAAAGCCAACAGCCAGCCCGTCTCCGGCACCGAGGACATCGCCCGGGTCGGCACCGTCTCCTCCGGCGACGAGACCATCGGCAAGCTGATTGCCGAGGCCATGGATAAGGTCTCCGCCGACGGTGTCATCACCGTGGAAGAGTCCAAGACCGCTGAGACCTCCTCCGAAGTGGTAGAAGGTATGCAGTTCGACCGGGGCTATGTCTCCCCCTATATGGTCACTGACACTGAGAAGATGGAGGCCGTGCTGGACGACCCCTTCATCCTCATCTATGACAAGAAGATTTCCGTCATCCAGGACCTGCTGCCCATTCTGGAGCAGATTGCCAAGATGGGCCGTCCTCTGCTGATCATCGCCGAGGACGTGGAGGGCGAAGCCCTGTCCACCCTCATCGTCAACAGCCTGCGTGGTACCCTGAAGGTCTGCTGCGTCAAGGCCCCCGGCTTCGGTGACCGCCGCGCCGAGATGCTGGTGGACATCGCCACCCTGACCGGCGGCCAGGTCATCTCCGCCGACACCGGTATGGAGTTGAAGGACACCCAGCTGATGCACCTGGGCCAGGCTCGTCAGGTGAAGGTCTCCAAGGAGAACACCATCATCGTGGACGGCATGGGCGACGCCCAGGCCATCAAGGGCCGCGTGGCGCAGATCCGTGCCCAGATTGCCAACACTACCTCCGACTATGACCGTGAGAAGTGCCAGGAGCGTCTGGCGAAGATGGCTGGCGGTGTGGCCGTCATCAAGGTCGGCGCTGCTACCGAGTCCGAGATGAAGGAGAAGAAGCTCCGCGTGGAGGACGCCCTGAACGCCACTCGCGCCGCCGTGGAAGAGGGCATCGTGGCCGGCGGCGGCACCGCCTATGTCAACGCCATCCCCGCTGTCAACGCTCTGGTGGACACCCTGGAGGGCGACGAAAAGACCGGCGCGCAGATCATCGCCAAGGCCCTGACCGCTCCCATCAAGCAGATTGCCACCAACGCCGGTATCGACGGCTCCGTGGTGCTGGATCGCGTGCTGAACTGCGGCAAGGTGGGCTATGGCTTCGACGCCTACAAGGAAGTCTACTGCGACATGATTTCCAGCGGCATCGTTGACCCCACCAAGGTCACCCGTTCCGCTCTGGAGAACGCCTCCTCTGTCTGCTCCATCCTGCTGACCACCGAGTCCTGCGTGGTGGATAAGCCCGAGCCTCCCGCGCCCGTCGCACCCGCCAACCCTGACATGGGGTACTAATTCGCAAACTTCTGTTTCCCCTTTCTATGGGGCCGCTCCTGCGGGAGCGGCCCCGCTTTTTTTCTGCGCTACGCGCTCAACCAAAATGCAAAGCATTTTGGTTGAATGTGCGGCCCCGGTAGCGCACGCGCAAGCGCGCACGTTTGGGGCCTCCGCCGTCAAGCGGCACTTCCGGGGCGTTGCCCCTCCCTGCCTGTGTGCTTTTGCCGGTACATGCCCGGCTAAAAGCACGGATTGCATTTTATTTTGCCGCAAGCGGCAAAACTCCTGCGGAGGGCTTTTCTGTTATAATCACCGACAGGTTCGGTTCAAAGGGACAACTGCAAAATCTGGCACTATCCAAGCTAACAGCTAAGAGCTAAAAGCTATTCATAATCCTCGCACAGCTTCAAGATGACCCCCACGTGGTAGGCCAGCAGATAGGGCATCCGCTGCTGCTGGCTGTCCAAATCCTGGCCCAGCAGCTCCCGGATTTTTCCCATCCGGTAGCCCACGGTGTTCCGGTGGGTGTACATGGCGGCGGCCACCGCCTGGAGGCTGCCGTCGGTCAGCAGATAGCGAAACAGCGTCTCGGTGTAAACGCTCCCGGTCTGCCGGTCGTGCTCCAGCAGGGGGTCCATCATCTCGTGGTAGTAGCTCTCCAGAAGGCTGTCGTCCGGCACGGAGTACAGCAGCTTGTAGAATCCCATGTCCTGAAACTGCACAATTTCCAGCCCCTGGAGGGAGGCCCGCCGCTGGGCGGAGACGGCGGCGTGGAAGGTGTCCGCCAGCTGCTCCAGGGTGTCCACCGGTTCCCCCACGCCGATCTGCACCGACAGGTCGGGGAGGTTCTGATGGATGGTGTCCAAAATCCGGCGGCAGACCAGGAGCGACACCTGCCGGTCCCGCTGGTTCATCAGGATGAGGAACCGCTTCTGATACCGGAAAATCAGATAGGAGAAGTCGAAGGGCCGCAGGGCGGTGTGGAGCCGCAGGGTGCTGCGCTGGTCCAGCACGTTGCGCAGCGGCGCGGGCAGTTCCGCCCACAGCGCCAGCATGGTGAACCCCCGTTCCACGTGGAAGTAGTCGGCCAGCCGTTCCTTTTGCCGCCCCGCCCCCATGGGGGAAAGAATAGTGGACACCACTGCGTCGGCCAGGGCCTCTTCGTTTTGGCTGCTCTTGTCGATGAGGGAGCAACACTCCCGGACGAACTCAGTGATGGACATGTCCCAGGGCATGGTCAGCAGGGGCAGGTGGCGCTCCTCGCAGAAGTCCAGCACCCGGGACGGTACCTCGTTGATGTACTTGCCCACGTTGATGACCACTCCGGCGCAGCGTTTTTCCTCCAGCACGTCGATGAACCGGAGCAGCCCCTCCTCGTTCTGGGCGGTGTAGCCGCTGGTGACCACCATCTCGTTGCCCCAGAAGAACTCCGTCACGCTGGTGTCCTCGGTCATGTGGACCCAGGTGACCACAAAGTCCAGGGAATCCGCACCCGCCAGCAGTTTGAGGCGGTATTTGCTCCGGGTCTGCTCGATCAGCTCCCGTATGGTCAGCGCCATAAGAACGCCTCCTTTATCTGACTAAAGTTTTTCTAAAAGTAGTATAGCACAGTTTGTGCTAATAACACAAGAGAAAACTGAAAATTTAGGGTGAACACACATTGCAAAGAACGGGAAAAGTGCTATTCTATAGTCACAGAAAGAAATGACCGGTCAAACAAAACATCCGCTCTAAAACATCAAAAAATGGAGGTATTGACGATGATTATGATCTCTGATTTGACGCTGAACAACTACACCGCTCCGGCGACACTCTCCTGGATGTCGATGGATAACTTCGGCGAGCTGTTGAGCCAGCAGCACCAGCGCACCACGCTGTCAGAGCGTCTGACCCGGCTGTTTCGCACCCGGTAACTTGATTTCCTCTCCTTTATTGGTTTCTCTCTCCGGCCCCGGAGCGATGTCAGGCATCGCTCCGGGGCCTCTTTTTGTCACAAATCGCCGCCCTGGGTGCGCCGCAGCGCAAAATCCCGAAACGCCGCCACCGCCGGGGAGAGATACCGGCCCTTCGGCACCGCCAGGTAAATATACCGCTCCACGTCCGCCTCGTCCAAAGCAACCACCTTTACCGGCAGGGTGTTTAAGAGGTACATCCACGGCAGCACCGCCACCCCGAAGCCGTGGGCTACCAGCCCGGCGATGTCCTGGTCCTCCTGAATCTCGTAGGCGATGGCGGGCATCCGGGGGAGCCGGGCATAGAGCCGGTCAATTTCCGCCCGGATCCCGGCGGTTTTGGTGAAGATGATGTGGGGGTAGTCCAGAGTGTCCGCCAGTTTCAGGCGGTCATACCGGGCCAGCGGGTGGCCCTCCGGCACCACCAGACTCAACGGGCGGTGGGAGACGGGGAAGAAGTCCGTCTCCGGCGCGTGGGCCTTGGAGCAGAACGCCAGGTCGCACCGCCCGGCGGCGAGGCTGTCCAGCAACCCTTGAGTGGTGTCGGTCAGCAGGCGAAACTCCGCCTGCTGGCCCGCCGGTGTGGTCTGAAAGCCGGAGATCAGCTCCGGCACCAGATTGGTGCCCATGCCCCGGAGGAACCCCAGGTCGATGACCTCCCGCCCGGAGCGCACCCGCTGGAGCCGGTCCACCCCCTGGTCCAGCGCGGCCAGCGCCTGCTCCACGTCCCGGAGGAACAGCTTGCCGTATTTGGTCAGGGTCACGTTGCGGCCCGTCCGCTCGAAGAGGGGGACCCCCAGTTCCTCCTCCAGGGAGGAGATGGCGTGGCTCAGGCTGGGCTGGGTGATGTTCAGTTCCGCCGCCGCACGGGTGTAATGCTCCAGCCGGGCCAGAACGGTGAAGTAACGGAGATGGTAGAGGTTCATAATTTGCGTCTCCTGAAAAGTTCGTTTTACTGGTTAATTCTAAATCAGCCTCATTTTTCCCGCGAAGAACGGCCTTTTTGCAACCGATCACCCCACTTGCCTCCGCCGTCAAGCGGCACTTCCGCTTCGCTCCCTGCCCTGAAAGGGGAGGAGGGTCGCCGCCTTTAGGCGGTGGCGGAGGGGTTTCAAAATTTCGTATTACCGTTATTATAGATGTTTTCTATGAAAAATGCAAGAATGATTCATTGGACACCGGGCCAAAACCGCGCTATGATAGGGGCACCTGAAAGGGAAGAAGGCTTTTGTAATGAAACATTCTTTGAATCAACATAGAAAAACGTTCTCCGGCGAATACGCGCTGGTGGTGGCCCTGCTGCTGGACAGTCTGGGCGTAGAGCTACAGGTGAAAAGCGGCCTGGGCATTTCCTGCATTTCCTCCGTCTCCTATGTGCTGAGCCAAATCTTCACCGGCCTGTCCTTCGGCACCTGGAACTATCTGGTGCAAATCTTCGTGCTGGCGCTGCTGGTGGTGGTGACCCGCCAGTGGAAGCTGGGCTATCTGGTCTCGCTGGTGCTGTCCGTGGTCTTTGGCAGTCTGCTGGACGTGTTCGCCGCCGTCCTCACCGCCCCCGTCACGCTGGCGGGGCAAGTGGTGTGCTACGCCGTGGGGTTCTGCGTCACCTGTTTCAGCATGTGGATGCTCCAGCGGTGCCTGATGCCCGTTATGCCCTTCGACACCTTCAACCGGGACATGACCAGCTTCTTCCACTGGAATTACCGCACCTTCAACACCAGCTTCAATGTGATCTGCCTGAGCCTCAGCGTCAGCCTGGCGCTGCTTTTCGCCGGCCACATCGTTGGCATCGGCCCGGGGACCGTCGTCTCCGCCCTTTGCACCGGCACGCTGGTCTCCGCCATCGGCGGAGTGATGGATCGTGAAGTGGCGTTTCAAATCAAGTACCGGCCCATGCGGGTGTTTGCGTAAATTTGCAATTAGCAATTAGCAATGTGCAATTCGTCTGACACCTGGCCTCCATCGTCGCCTGCGGCGAGGGTGCGCGGGCGGATGCGCCAATTTTCTCTCCAACAGCACCTGAACTGGTGTTTGCATATTCCTCTTTCTCAAAGAAGTCCCCTCTCATGCCAGGAGAGGGGACTTCGCCTTTTTGTGTATAACTCTGCGAGAATCCGTCCATACTGGTGATAAATACGGAAAAAAGGACGGCTTTTTCTATGAAAGCGATCATTCTCGCCGGGGGCAGCGGCACCCGCCTGCGTCCCCTGTCCGCAGAACTGCCCAAACCCATGGTCCCCTTCCTGGGACGGCCTCTGCTGGAACATATTCTGCTGCTGCTGCGGCGCAGCGGCATCGGGGAGGCGGCCATCACCCTCCACTATCTGCCGGAGGCGGTGGAGGACTACTTTGGCGACGGCAGCGCCTACGGCATGGCGCTGACCTACCTCCGGGAGGAGGAGCCTCTCGGCACCGCCGGGGCGGTGCGGGCCTGCATGGACTTCTGGGGGGACGACCCGGATATTCTGGTACTCAGCGGGGACGCCCTGTGTGACTTCGACCTGAACGGGGCCATGGACTTCCACCGGCAGCACAAGGCCGCCGCCACCCTGCTGCTCCACCGCTCCGCCACACCGCTGGAATACGGTCTGGTGCGCACCGACGAGGACGGCCGGGTGGTGCAGTTCGTAGAGAAACCCAGCTGGGGCCAGGTGTTCACCAACCAGGTGAATACGGGCATTTACGTCCTCTCCCGGGCCGCCATAGAGCAGGTGGAGCCGGGAACGCCCTGCGACTTTGGCCGGGACCTGTTTCCCCGGCTGCTGGAGCAGGGAGAGAAGCTCTGCGGCTTTTTGCCCTACGGCTACTGGCGGGACATCGGAGACTGCGCCTCCTACCTCCAGGCGGCAAAGGATACGCTGGACGGCAAAATCAAGCTGGACATGAACCTGCCTCAAATTCGGGGTGGCGTGTGGTCGGCGGTTCCCCTGCCGGAGACCGCCACCATTATCCCGCCCTGCGCCATCGGCCAGCGGGTGACCATCGGCGACCACGCCCTCGTCGGTCCCCATGTGGTGCTGGCGGACGGGACCACGCTGGGGGCGCGGGCTGTGGTCCAGGGCAGCGTAGTCCTGGGGGCTGACCTGGGGCCGGGTGCGGCGCTGAACGGCTCCATTCTCTGCCCCGGGGCCACCGTTCAGTCCGGCGCGGTACTCAACGAGGGGACCGTGGTGGGAGCCGGGGCCGCCGTGGAGCAGAACGCCATTTTGCGGCCCGGCGTGAAGGTCTGGCCCGGTCTGCGGGTCCCCGCCGGAGCGCGGCTCAACGCCTCAATGCTCTCCGGCCACGACCAGGGCCGGTTGACCTTTGGCGACGGCGGCACCATCAGCGGAACGGTGGGACTGGAAATCACCCCGGAGCTGCTGGTGGCGGTAGGCAGTATCCTGGCCGAGGAGGGCAAGGTGGGGCTGGGCTGTCACGGCGGCACCGCCGCCCATTCCCTGGCCCTGGCCGCCGCTGCGGGCATTTCCGCCGCCGGTGGGACGGTGGCCTGGCAGGACAGTTCCACCCCTGCCGCTGCCGCCTGGGTGGGCGGGTTCTACGGCCTGCCCGTCTCCCTGTTCCTGCGGCAGGACGGGGAGCAGCTGACATTGCACTTCTCCGACCGGTGCGGCCTGCCCCTCAGCCGCCCCCGCCAGCGGAAGCTGGAGAGCGCCCTGCTCCGGGGGACCCTCCACCGCGCCCCCGCCGGGCAGATGGGCCAGCGGGAGGAACTGACCGGCGTGGACCGGGCCTATCTCCACGAGGCGGTGCGCGCCTCCGGTAGCGGAGCGGTGCGCCCATTAGAGGTGCGGGTGCCCGGCCACGGCCAGTGCAACCAGATGCTCCGCACCGCGCTGACCACCCTGGGGATGCAGGTCACGGAGGCGGACGGCCCACTGCTCTTTTCCGCCTCCGCCGACGGGCGGAGGCTCTTCGCCCGGGACGAGCGGGGCAGCGCCGTCTCCTCGGAACAAATGCTGCTGCTGACGGCGCTGCTGCTGCTGGAGAGCGGCGAAAAGGAGCTGGCCCTCTCTCCCACCGCGCCGGTAGCGGCGGAGCGGCTGGCGGAGGGCTACGGCGGCGCCGTTCTCCGACTGGGCCGGGACGGTTCCCGGGCCTGGGAGCTGGCTCCCAAGCAGACCGCCCTCCACGACAGCGCGTTTGCCGCCTGTCTGCTGTGCCGCCGGTTGGGGCAGACCGGGGAGCGGTTCTCCGCCCTGGTGGAGCGGCTGCCTGCCTGCGTACTGCGCAGTGCGGAGGTGGAGCTGACCCAGGGCCGGGGGGAGATCATGCGCCGCTTCACCGAAAGTTACCCCCAGGCGGAGAGCACCGGCGAGGGCCTCCGGGTCTCTCTGGGCAGCGGAACGGTGTTCCTTTCCCCCCGAAACCGGCTCTCCGCCCTGAAAATCTCCGCCGAGGCCGCCAATGCCGAAATCGCACTGGAATTGTGCGACTTTATCAGTAACCGGGTCAAAGAACTGGACACTTTGTAAAAAAAGTTGGTATACTTTCCGGTTTTCCCGTGATATACTAATCACAACAGAAGTTCGCGGCGGGGCCGCGGACGGAGACGTGATCGGTAAAACAAGGCGGCTCTCATTATGCGGGGGTGCCTAAACAAAAGATTGACACTCCCACTGTCCCAACCGGGCGGGCGGGGCGGTACAGCCGGGCGAGACGGGGCCTGGCTGACCGCTCCGGCGTCCACCTCTGGCAGGACCCAGGGAGGGGTCAATACATACGAATCTGTTTCCCCTGTGTCCTTCGGAATGCGGGAGTAAAGCATCATTTGATAAGGGTACGACAGCTCAAACCGTTTATTTCGCTTTCGTAATTTCTGGAAGCACAGGTTTTGCACCTACCAAAGTCGTTTTTACAGCGCCGCACCATTCGCACTGTATCGTTCAAACCCTGTCGGTTTGCGTGGCGCTGGGTTCATAACATCATCGAAAGGAGCATTTTTATTTCATATGGCTGAAAAACTGAAAATCATCTCTCTGGGCGGTTTGGACGAGATCGGAAAAAACCTGACCGTCTATGAGTACGGCAACGACATCATCGTGGTGGACTGCGGCATGGGGTTCCCGGACAATGACATGTATGGCATCGACGTGGTCATCCCCGACGTCAGCTACCTCATCCGCAATCAGAGCAAAATCCGCGGCATTTTCCTGACCCACGGCCACGAGGATCACATCGGCGCGCTGCCCTACGTGTTGCGGGACATCGACGCACCCCTCTACTGCACCCGCATGACCGCGGGCCTCATTGAATTGAAGCTGGAAGAGCACGGTCTGCGCTCCACCACCGACATCTACACCTGCAAGGCCGGGGATGTGGTGCAGGCGGGCCGCTTCTCGGTGGAGTTCATCCACGTGAACCACTCCATCTCCGACGCGGTGGCCTTCGCCATCAAGTGTCCGGTGGGCGTGTGTGTTCATACCGGCGACTGGAAGATCGACCCCACCCCCATCTCCGGCGGCATGATCGACCTGGCCCGCTTCGGGGAGCTGGGCAAGCAGGGGGTGCTGGCGCTGCTCTGTGACTCCACCAACGTGGAGCGCAGCGGTTTCACCAAGAGCGAGCGCAACGTGGGCGACAGCTTCGACTCCCTGTTCAACGGCTGTACCGAGCGCATCATCATCACCACCTTCTCCTCCAACATCGACCGCATCCAGCAGATCATCAACGTGGCCGCCCGCTACGGGCGGAAGGTGGCGGTCTCTGGACGCAGCATGGAGAACGCCCTCCGGGTCTCCCGGGAGCTGGGGTATATGAACGTCCCCGACGGGGTGCTGGTGGACCTGTCCCAGCTGAAAACCCTGCCCAAAAACAAGATCTGCATCATCACCACCGGCAGCCAGGGCGAGACCATGTCCGCCATGACCCGCATCGCCTTCTCTACCCACCGTCAAATCGAAATTCAGCCCGGTGACCGGGTCATCATGTCCGCCAGCGCCATCCCCGGCAACGAGAACGCCATCGGCGCCGTCATCAACGAGCTGTACCGCAAGGGGGCCGAGGTGGTCAACGAGCGCAAGCTGGACCTCCATGTCTCCGGCCACGCCTGCCAGCAGGAGTTATCCATCATGCACGCCCTGGTGCAGCCCAAGTTCTTCATCCCCGTCCACGGCGAACAGCGGATGATGAAGCTCCACGCGAAGTTGGCCCAGCGGATGGGGATGTCACCCAACAACATCATCATCAGCGAGGTGGGCAAGGTCATCGAGCTGACGAAGGACTCCGCCCGCATCAACGGCACCGTCCCCAGCGGCAAGGTACTGGTGGACGGCTACGGCGTGGGCGACGTGGGCAGCGTGGTGCTTCGGGACCGGAAGCACCTGGCCGAGGACGGCGTCATCGTCGTGGTCATGACCCTCTCCGCCGAGAGCGGCGAGCTGCTCTCCGGGCCGGACATCGTCACCCGGGGTTTCGTCTACGTCAAGGAGTCGGAGGCGCTGCTGTCCGACCTGCAATCTCTGGCCAGCCAGGTCCTCTACGACTGCGAGAGCCGCCACATCACCGACTGGGCCACCATCAAGAGTTCCGTCAAAGGCGAGCTGTCCAGTTTCCTCTATAAAAAGACCAAGCGCAACCCCATGATCCTGCCCATTATCATGGACGTGTGATTCCAATTAGCAATTTGCAATGAGCAATGTGCAATGACGGGGAATCCCGCACGTTGCGCATAAAACCCACCCGAACCCGGCGAAAACGCGCTGGATTCGGGTGGGTTTGGTTCTATATCAGAAATGAGGGCGACCTGCGCAAAAAACAGAAGTGACCCGGCGATTCAACCTCTCGCCAGGTCACTTCTGTTCTGATTTGAAATCGAGTACCATTGGTCTGTACCTCACTTACTTCAGTTTTGGGGGCTTAATTGTACATTGGACCGTACCTCCTGCGTTATTTGATGGGCGCCTTGTACGCGACTCTCATAACACATCATCCTTTCGGGACGCGGGGGTGGAAGGGACGAAGATTAACTGTACATTGGACCGTACCTCCTGTGTTATTTGATGGGGGACTTGAAGTTCAGCCTCATAACACATCATCCTTTTTCAGGTCATGGGATGGGGTGGAAGGAACCCACTGCTTTGCCGGTACAGCTGCCGTTTTCAACTGTTCTTTGGAATCAACTCCTTCTGAAGAACTGCTGTTCTTTTTGATGTCATTACTATACTACAAGAACGGGTAAATGTCAAGCACTTTTTTAAAGATTTTTTTCTTTCACCGAGAAAAAGCAGAGAAATCAGTCAAATGAATAAAAGAGGGAACATTCCTGCAAATATAACGCGTTATAGTCCTGTTTTCGGGACTATGCTAGAAAACGGAGAAGGAAAACGCTGCAAGATGCCCGTCATAAAGCGCGAAAATAACACACACGGCTCAGTGTACACAAACCTCAAAAAACCTCAAAAAAGCAGTTGACAAAGGGCGGTTTGCCGTGGCATATTAACCAAGCGCTCAAGAGAGCGGGCCAAAACCCAGCAAAACCCTGGATAGCGGACTGGAAAAGTTCCGGCTTTGGGGAGCAGGTTTGCAAGAGACGAAAGAAGTCCCGGATGGACGGTTCGCCTCTCGAAAAAAATCTGAAAAAGGGGGTTGACAATCGCTCGAAAGCGTGGTAAGATAACCAAGTT
>MSHH01000002.1 GCA_001941075.1 Oscillospiraceae bacterium Zagget6
TTTCAGGGGAGGCAAGAGGGGTGAGAGGTAATAGGGTAATAGATTGTTTTCCCTTTTGGGGAAGCATCTACTTTGCTAACCAAAAAGAAAATTATAAAGCGGAAACCCGTTATTTCAGAGAACTTTTGAGCCAAACAAAGGCGCGGCACGCGCCCAGTGCGGAAAGGAAGGGAAAAACGTGCAGAAACCATCAAAATTCGCCTGCTGGCTGTCCACCTTCATCTTATGTATGTTGTTCTGGCTGCTGCTGACCCTGTCGCTGGACCCCATGGAGTTGATTTTGGGCGCGGTAGTCAGCGGCGTCGTGGCGGCCTTCGCGGGGCACTTCTTCATCCACTACCGGGCTTTCTACCTCTATAACCCGGTGCGGCTGGTGGTGCTCGTGTTTTACTGCTGCATCATCTTCCTGTGGGAGATGATCAAGGCCAACGTATCCATGGCCCGTATCGTCCTCAGCCCCAACCTGAAAAACTACCAGGCGGGCATCATCCGCATCCCCGGCTCGCCCAACATCAAGAGCGAGTACGGCATGGCGATGGTCAGCGACTGCATCACCCTGACCCCTGGCACCATCACCATGGACGTGGCCGAGGACGAGGAGAACAACACCTATTATTACGTCCACTGGATCGACGTGACCGAGACCGACCGGGAAAAGGCCGGCGAGGTCATCAAGGGCCGGATGGAACGGTGGATCGGGAGGATTTGGCAATGATTGAATTTCTCATCGCATCGCTGCTCTTTGTGGTGCTGGCCCTGAGCCTGCTCTACCGGGTGTTCAAAGGCCCCACCGCCGCCGACCGCCTCTGCGCGGCGGACAGCCTGGATCTGGTCTGTGCCACCGCCCTGGTCCTCTACGCCCTCTATTCGGGCCGGAGCATCTACATGGACATCGCGCTGGTGGTGGCGCTGCTGGGCTTCGTCAGCACCGTGTTCGTGGCCCGTTACCTGGAAAGGAGGCTGTAATGGTTCGTATCGTTATTGATATCTTCCTGGCCGTGGGCGTGATTTTCACCTTTATTGGGGTGTTGGGCGTCCAGCGGCTGCCCGACGTGTTCGGACGGCTCCAGGCAAGCACCTGCATCGCCACCCTGGGCAACATTGGCGTGGCTCTGGCGGGCATTGTCTACACCGTGTCCAACCACGGCGAGGTCATGGCCTACATCCGGCTGGGCATCATCCTGCTGCTGATTCTGTGTACCAACCCCATCTCCAACCACGCCCTTTGCAAAGCGGCCTACCGCACCGGCGTCAAGCCCGCTAAGGACCTGGTGATCGACGACTATAAGGAGGATGATCCGGCATGAACTTTGAGGGCGTTCTGGTATTCATCCTGAATACACTGGCCATCGTGGGCGCGGTGGCTGCGGCCTGCGTGACGGTCCACGCCAAGCGGCTCATCGACTCCTGCATCGCCCTGGCCGCCACCGGCTCCTTCGTGGCGCTGGAGTTTCTGTTGCTCCAGGCCCCCGACGTGGCCATCGCGGAGGCCAGCGTGGGTGCGGTGCTGTCCACCATCCTGTACATCATCGCCATCCGCAAGGTGCGCGCTGCTGAGGAGGAGGAAGAGAACTCATGAAGCTGAAAAAGATCCTGCTGCCCGTGGCGCTCATCGTCCTGATGGTCTGCGGCGTGTACACCGCCATTCTGATGGCGTCCAGCGAACCCACCTATGACGGCGAGGACGTGGACCTGGTGGCGCTCTATGAGGACCCCAGCTCCTACGACAACAGCGACGCCGACGGCGCCGCCGCCATCATCATCAACGAGAACCTGGAAAAGACCGCCGCTGAAAACGTGGTGTTCAGCGTGGTCTACAACTTCCGTGGCTACGACACCATGGGCGAGAGCTTTATCCTCATCGCCGCCATCGCCGGTTCGCTGGTGATTCTGCGCAAGGCGGTGCGGTACGACGAGGACGGTATGCCCATCGAGGACGAGGAGGATGAACTATGAAGCGTACCTATCGCAGAAAAAACGTCATCGTCCGGTGCGGCGCTGACCTGTTCCTGCCCCTGGGCTGTGTGTTCGGTTGCTACGTCATCTTCCACGGCAACACCAGTCCCGGCGGCGGCTTCCAGGGCGGCGTGCTGGTGGCCAGCGCCATTCTGATGGTGTTCCTGGGCCACGGCGGACCCGGTGTGAAGAACTCCTTCCGGGCCAGGCTGCTCCACAGCAGCGAGACCATCGCGGAGATCATGTATGTGCTCATCGCCCTGCTGGGCGTCTTTACCGGGCTGAACTTCTGTATGAACTTCGTCTTTGCGGGGCATGAAATGGAGACCAGTATCCTGATGAACGACGTAGTGGGCTACCACGTTATGGCAGGTATCATCTGTCTGCTCATTGTCATGCTCAACACCCTGGACGAGGACGACGTGCGCAAGGACGAAAACCGTCAGCTGCGCAGCGAGAGCGAGGAGGAGGTCGAGGAAGAATGATGGTCACAAACTACATCGGCTGTTTTGTCCTCATTGTGTTGGGACTTTACTGCATGGTGGTCAAGCATAACCTCATTAAAATCATGATGGGAATGGGCCTGGTGGACTACGGCGTCAACCTGCTGCTGGTCACGGTGGGCTTCCATTACGGCGGCACCGCCCCCATCTTCAACATCGCGGAGCTGACCCGCGCCAGCTTCTTCGTGGACCCCATCCCTCAGGCGCTGACGCTGACCAGCGTGGTCATCGGCGCCTGTACCACCGCCATGAGTTTGGCCCTGGGCATCAAGCTGAAAGAGCAGTACGGTACCCTGGACACCCGTAAGATCAGGAGGTTGAACGGCTGATGAGTGCCTTTATAAACAACTTCCCCGTTCTGGCGGTCATGACCCTGTTCGTGGGAGGTTTCCTGAACTCTCTGGTGGGCCGCCGTCATGCGGTCCTGCAAAAAATCGTCGTGCTGGTGGCTGTCACCGGCGCACTGGCCATGATGCTGGCGCTGGTCAAACCGGTGCTGGTGGACGGCGAGATCATCACCTACTGGCTGGGCAACTGGGAGCCTGTAGAGGGCTGGGCCATCGGCATCGCCCTGGAAGTGGACGCCCTGAGTCTGTTCTTCGGCCTCATCGTCGTGGTGGCGGTGTTCGTGTCGGGAGTCTACTCCTTCACCTACATGAGCCGGGACGACAGCCTGGTGAACTACTACACCCTGTTTATGATGCTGGGCGGCTCGGTGCTGGGCCTGGTGCTCTCCGGCGACCTGTTCAACATCTTCGTCATGGTGGAGATCATGACCTTCACCGCCGTGGCCCTGACCGCCTTCCGCAGCCACTATGAGGGCGCGCTGGAGGGCGCGATGAAGTACCTGGTGGTTGGCTCTCTGGGTTCCACCTTCCTGCTGGTGGGCATCGCCATTCTGTACTCCCAGCTTCACACCCTGAACCTGGCCCAAATCGCGGCCCTGCTGCCGGAGCAGAGCGACAACCCGCTGGCGGGCGTGGCCTTCGCTTTCCTGTTCATCGGCTTCGCCTCCAAAGCGTTCCTGTTCCCCTTCCAGCCCCTGGCGGCGGACGCTCACGCCGTGGCTCCGGCCTCCATCTCCCTGATGATCTCCGGCGTGCTGACCAAATGCGGCGTCTACGGCATCATCCGGCTGTGCTACATCCTCTACCAGAACATGGACCTGGCTGTGGTGCAGTACCTGGTCACGGGCTTCGGCGCGGTGACGATGTTCATCTGCGTCACCATGGCCTTCCAGCAGCACAACTTCAAGCGTCTGCTGGCCTTCCACTCCATCTCTCAGGTGGGGTACGTCATCACCGCTGTGGGCCTTGGCTCCGCCCTGGGCGTCAGCGCCGGCCTGTACCACGCCATGAACCACACCATTTTCAAGGGCCTCCTGTTCCTGACCGCCGGCGCAGTGCAGCACCAGACCGGTAGTCTGGATCTGGACGGACTGGGCGGCCTGTCCAAGAAGATGCCCAGCACCACGGCTCTGTTCCTCATCGGCGCGGCTTCCATCAGCGGCCTGCCCCCCTTCAACGGCTTTGCCTCCAAGTGGATGATTTATCAGGCCACCTTCCAGAAGGGCGTGGAAACAAACAACTTCTTCTTCATCATCGTCTGCGTGCTGGCGTTGTTGACCAGCGTTCTGACCCTGGCCTCCTTCATCAAGGTGACCCAGAGCGTGTTCTTCGGTCAGCTGCCGGAGAAGTACAAGGACGTAAAGGAAGTCCCGCTGCTCATGCGCGTCCCCATGTGGATTTTGGCAGTGCTGTGCATCGTCACCGGCCTGTTCCCCACCCAGGTGCAGAACTGGCTGCTGCTCCCCGCCACCAACGCCGTTTTCAGCGCGGCCAGCTACATCGACGCGGCCATGGGCGAGGGCTACGCCGCTCTCCACAACATCGTTTCCAGCGGCGTGACCTCTCTGGGCGTGTCCACCTGCTGGAGCCCCCTGTCCTGGCTGGCGCTGCTGTTCTGCGTCACCTGCGCGGTGACAATCGTGGCCCTGCTGGGCGGCCCGGACAACAAGGAGGATTCCCACGTCTCCACTGCAGACGAGAACGCGGAGGAGCTGGACCCCAAGTACGAGCCATTCTTCTCCGGTGAGGAGAGCGTCTACTCCCAGGTGGGCGGAAGCGACCTGTTCTGGGGCTTCAAGCACAGCTGGCGGAAGTATTTCACCTTCTGGACCAACTGGCACAGCGGCGTCGTCAACGACTACACCCTCTATGGCGTGGTAGTGACCGCCTTCGTGCTGCTGGCCTGCATCATCGTGCTGTAAAGGAGGCGGAATTATGACTGATTTGCTTTTCAACCTGATTTATGTGCTGCTGTTCCCCGGCCTGCTGTTCTGCGTGGTCATGGGAGTGCTGCTGGCGGGCCTGGACCGCATTTGGGTGGCCCGGATGCAGCGCCGCGTGGGGCCTCCCCTGCTCCAGGGTTGGTATGACTTCCTGAAATGCTGCGGCAAGGAGACCATCATCCCCCGCCACGGCAAAAAAGCCATCTACTACGGCGCGCCCCTGCTGGGCTTTGTGGCGCTGATTACCATTTCCCTGTTCCTGCCCGTGGTAAACGGTCAGGCTGCCTTCTCCGGCACGGCGGACCTGGTGGTCATCCTGTACCTGCTGACCCTGGTCAGCGTGTGCATGATCGTCGGTGCCTCGGCCACCGGCTCCCCCTTCGCCGGGGTGGGCCTGAGCCGGGAGATGGTGGCCATGATCTCCTATGAGCTGCCCTTCGTGCTGGTCATCCTGACAGTCAGCAAGGCCGTTCTCGCCGCCGGAGACGGCGCGTCCTACACCTTCTCCCTCCAGGCCATCGCGGACTATCAGGCCGCCAACGGCCCCCTCATCACCCACTGGGCGCTGATTCCCGCCGCCATCGCCATGCTCTTCGTCATCCCCTGCGAGGTGGGGATGCACCCCTTCGATGTGTCCGAGGCGGAGACTGAAATCTGCGAGGGCACCCTGGCGGAGTACAGCGGTCCTCCCCTGGCTCTGTACCGGCTGACCCATATGGTGAAAATGTTCATCATGACCGCCCTGTTCTGCGTCCTGTTCCTGGGCGGCATCAGCACCGGCTTTGTGGTGCTGGATACGCTGATTCTCATTGTGTTCTGTCTGGTGCTGACCTTCCTGACCATGAGCCTGCCCCACGCCGTCTGCGCCCGTTTCAAGACCGAGCAGGTGTTCCAGTTCTACTGGACGGTGGTGGCTGGACTGGCGGCAGTCAGCCTGATTCTGGTCTGGCTGGGATTCTAAGGAAATCGGCCCGCCGCCCGCCTGTGTCGCTGGGCGGCAGAAGGGAGAAGCTTCATGTTTGATAAACTGATTGACAACAGCATGGCGAAAAGCCCCTGGATTTTCCACATCAACGCCGGTTCCTGCAACGGCTGCGACATCGAGCTGGTCAGCGTGTTGACTCCTCGGTACGACGCGGAGCGGCTGGGCTTCCGGCTGACCGGCACCCCCCGTCAGGCGGACATCGTGGTGGTCAGCGGCCCAATCACCCTCCAGGCCCGTGACCGGCTGGTGCGGACGCTGGCCCAGGTGCCGGAACCCCGGGTGGTGGTGAGCCTCGGCTCCTGCCCCCGTTCGGGCAACGTGTTCAAGGGTAGCTACGCCATCGACGGGCCGCTGGACAAGTACACCCACGTGGACGTGTCCGTAGGCGGCTGCACCCCCAAGCCGGAGGCAATCGTGGCTGCTCTGGCTCAGGCCGCAGAGATTCTGCGGGAAAAGAGGAAGGAGATGCACAAGTAATGCTTCCTTATCTCACCAAAGCGCTGACCAACCTGGTCAAAAAGCCCGTCACCGAGAAGTTCCCCGCCGGGGACCCGCCCAAGGCGGCGGAGGGCTACCGGGGCCGCATCCAGTACGACCCGGAAAAGTGCATCAACTGCGGCATGTGTATGCGGGTCTGCGCTCCCCAGTGTATGCACCGTGACATCGAAAAGCTGGAAAACGGCGACCAAAAGATCACCTTCACCTTTGACCTGACCAGCTGCACCTTCTGCTCCATGTGCGCGGACTTCTGCGCCCGCCACGCCATCACGCTGTCGGACGACTATATGATCGTCGGCACCCAGCCGGAGGACTTTCTGGTGACCGGCACCTTCGTCAAAAAGGCGCCGCCACCCAAGCCCAAGTTCACACCAGAGCAGATCGCTGCGATGAAAGCCAAGGCCGAGGCCGCGAAAGCGGCCAAAGCCGCCGCAGGCGGCGCCGCGCCCAAGCCCAAGCTGACGCCGGAAGAAATCGCCGAGCGGAAGGCCAAGGCGGAGGCCGCAAAAGCGGCCAAGGCTGCCGCCGCCCAGCAGGGGGAAGCCTGATATGTGCCTTGCGATTCCCATGCGCCTGATGGAAATCGACGGCAACGACGCCGTGGCCGAAGTGGACGGCGTACGCCGGAAGATTCGCGTGGATTTCATCAAGGAGCCGAAGGTGGGCGACTACGTCATCGCCCACGCGGGCTTCGCCATCGAACGGCTCCAGGAGCAGCAGGCGCTGGACAATCTGGAGGCCATTCGGGAGGTCGCAGATGCTCTCTGAGGCCTCCTTTGCCCGGCTGCCGGAGGGCAAAAAGCTGCTCCGGGGCATCCGGGAGATGGAACTGCCCGGCCCGGTCTGCCTGATGGAGGTCTGCGGCACCCATACCATGGCAATTGCCAAGGCGGGGCTGCGGCAGCTGCTGCCGGAGGGCGTGGAGCTGCGCTCCGGGCCGGGCTGTCCGGTGTGTGTCACTCCTGCGGGGGTGATGGATGGTGTTCTGGCCCTCAGCGAGACGCCGGGGCTGATTTTGACCACCTACGGCGACCTGATGCGGGTCCCCGGCTCTACGCCGGGAGACGACCTCCAACGCCGCCGGGCCACGGGCGCGGATGTCCGCTGGGTCTACTCCCCCATGGACGCGCTGGAGCTGGCTCAGGCGGAGCCGGACAAGCAGGTGGTGTTCCTGGGCGTGGGGTTCGAGACCACCGCGCCGGGCACCGCTCTGGCGGTGCTGGAGGCCCAGCGGCGAGGCATCAAGAACTTTTCCCTGCTGTGCCTGCTAAAACGGACAGAACCGGCCCTCCGCGCCCTGATCGCCCGCCCGGACTTCCGGGTGAACGGCTTCCTCTGCCCCGGCCATGTGGCCGCCATCACAGGGGCGGAGGCGTTTCGGTTTTTGCCGGAGGAATACGGCCTCCCGGCGGTGGTCTCCGGCTTCGAGACCGGCGACCTGCTGGCGGCGGTTTACGCGCTGCTGGCCCAGATCCGGGACGGTGCGCCCCGGCTGGAGAACGAATACACACGGGTGGTGTCCCCCCAGGGCAACCCGGCGGCGCTGGCTCTGATGGAACAGGTGCTGGAGCCGGTGGACAGCGTCTGGCGAGGGCTGGGAGAAATCCCCGATAGCGGCCTGGGGCTGCGAAAGGAGTTTCGCGCCTTTGATGCAGCGGATCGGTTTTCCTTCTCCCCCGGTCAGCGGGTGGAGAACACCGGCTGTTGCTGTGGGGCCATTATCTGCGGCCAGCTGAACCCCCAGGACTGCCCCCTGTTCGGCACAGCCTGTCAGCCGGAGCATCCCGTGGGGCCGTGTATGGTGTCCTCTGAGGGGGCCTGCGCCGCAGCGTATAAGTATCAGGGGGTAGAACTGTGAACGAGGAAATCATCACCCTGGACCACGGCGGCGGTGGTCAGCGCACCGCCCAGCTCATTGAAGAACTGCTTCTGCCCGCCTACGGCAACCCGGCGCTGAACGCCCTGGGAGACGGGGCGGTGCTGGACCTGGAAGGCCCGCTGGCCTTCTCCACCGACAGCTTTGTGGTCAGTCCGCTGTTTTTCCCCGGTGGAGACATCGGCAAGCTGGCGGTCTGCGGCACCGTGAACGACCTTGCCATGTGTGGCAGCGTCCCCAAATACCTTAGCCTCTCCATGGTGCTGGAGGAGGGTCTGCCGCTGGCTGACCTGCGGAAAATCGTTACCTCTGTGGCGGAGACCGCGAAACGCGCCGGAGTGCAAATTGTCACCGGCGACACCAAGGTGGTGGAGCGGGGCAAGGGCGACGGCGTCTATCTGAACACCGCCGGCATCGGCGTCCTGCGCTGGCCGGGGCTGACTCCCGACGCCATCCGTCCGGGAGACGCGGTCATCCTCTCCGGCACCATGGGCGACCATGGCGTCACCGTCATGCTGGCCCGCAGCGGGTTGCTGGAGGGCAGCACCCTCCGCTCTGACTGCCAGCCCCTGCACCGGCTGGCGCAAGCCGCGCTGGACTGCGGCGGCGTGCGGGTGCTGCGGGACCCCACCAGAGGCGGCGTAGCCACCACGTTGAACGAGTTCACGGAAAACCGCCCCTTCTCCATCTGTCTGGAGGAGGACGCGCTGCCCGTCAGCCCCTCGGTGCAAGCGGCCTGTGACCTGCTGGGCCTTGACCCCTTGTACTGCGCCAACGAGGGCAAGCTGCTGGCCGTGGTCGCGCCGGAAAAGGCCGAGGCGGTGCTGGCCGCGCTGAAAGCCGCTCCCGGCGGCGAGAACGCGGCGGTCATCGGCCACGTCTCCGAGCGGCACCCAGGGCGGGTGCTGCTGCGCACCGGACTGGGCGGCAATCGTATCCTGACCCGGCTCAGCGGGACGCAACTGCCCCGTATTTGTTGATAATGAGCTGTTAGCTATTAGCTATTGGTCAGATACTACCAATCTAAAGCGAACAGCGCAAAACATCAGTTTGTTGTGAGCGGTTTGTTTTGTTTGGCGAACACAAAGCGTAGAACGAATCGTTAAGCACTGCCAAGCTAAAAGCTAAAGGCTAAGAGCTAAGAGCTAAACGTTAAAACACCGAAAGGCGGCGTCGTTATGCAGACCAACAAGAAAATTTCCATCACAAAGGACGAAATCGTCCCCACCGCCCAGGCCATGAGGGAGGCGGGTCACGTGCTGGTGATGATTCACGGCCACCGGAACAAGGACGGCCAGCCGGTCATCAGCTACCACTACGACAACGGCCCGGAGACCGTCGGCTACGAGGTGGTGGGAGAGGAAGAGGTTCCCTCCATCGCGCCCATCTATGACGCCGCCGCCGAGTGGCCGGAGCGGGAGCTGAACGAGCTGCTGGGCTTCACCTTTACCGGGCTGGACACCAGTGAGCGGCTGTTCCTGCCGGACAATATGCTGGACGGCAAGGGACAGATCATCGTCACCCCCATCAACGTGCTGAAAGAGAAAAACGGCCTGCTGTAAGCAGGCGATAAAAAGGGGACGCGGATGCGTCCCTTTTTTGTGGTTTTATCCGGTTGATTAACCCTTTACTCAACTTTGTGCTGAACCCCTCTCCTCCTCCCTCGTCGCCGCAGACTTCATAGCATTCGCCTCACCGCAAGCGGCAGGTCTCACTTATTCCGTTGCGGCTCCTCTCCCAGCCGAGTCCGCTTCGCAGGGCTTCGTCTGGGTTCCCGTGAGGGGAGACAAGATTAGCGTTCATCACTGAATGATGGTTATTATGAACAGTCAAAAACTTTTTGGACATAACAAAAGCGGCAGGCTCCTTTTGGGGAACCTGCCGCCTTGTTGTTCTATTGAAGGATGGCTCACCCGACCTGGTTGTAGAACCAGGTGGTAGTGACCTCGTAATTCTCCTCCACTTCCTCGTACCAGTCATCGAAGGCGTCGGACTGGAGGCTGGACTGAGCGACGGTCTGCCAATAATACAGGTCGTCGAAGCCCACGAAGTAGAGCAGCTGATAGCCGATGTTGGTCTCGTCCTTGAGGATGGTGTAATCGCCGCTGGCCCGGCTCTCGTCCAGTACCCACGCCTCCAGGGTGGCGTCCAGCACGCCCTTGTACACGGTGGAGTTCAAGCCGCCGTCCTCGTTGGTGCCGGTGTCGGCGCTGTTGTCCGCCACCAGGTCGATGAAGTCGTCCTCGGTGCCGCCGTTGTCCAGCCAGGTCTGCTGAAGCTCCTCAGCGGTGGCCAGTGCGTCGTCGTAGAGGTAGGTGGTCTCCTCAGATTCCTCGTCCTCCTCGTCCTCGTCAGCTTCGATGAGAATGTTGCGGACGTTGGCGGCGTAGTAGTCGTCGCGGTAGCGGTCAGAGAAGTAGACCACATAGTAGCCCTCGATGGTGGTGACCGTCTGGGTGGTGACGGTCTCAGCGCTGCTGTCGCCCTCGGCGCTGGCGTCCGCAGGGTCAGTGCTGGCGTCCGCCGCAGCGCTGGTGTCAGCGGGGTCGGTGCTGCTGTCGGCGGAGTCGGCGTCGTCGGTCTCCACTTCTACCTCGGTCTCGGTGGTGTCCTCAATGACGGTGCTGTCGCCCGCTGCCCGGCTCTCGTCCACCAGCCAGTCGCCAAAGGTGTAGCTGGAGAAGCTGCTGGGGGAGGTGTCAGAGTAGTCCGTGGCACCGCTCTCGGTGACAACAGACGCGATAGCGTCCTCATCGCCGCTCTCCAGTGCCTGTTGCAGCTCCTCAGCCAGAGCCTTGGCAGCGGCTGCGGCCTCCTCGATCTCCTCATCGGTGGCATCGATCTCGTTGCCGTCGTCGTCGTACTGGGCCTCCGGCTCAGCGTCGATGTAGTAGCAGGCGTAGTCGTAGGTGTCCAGGGTGTCCTTGTTCTCCTCGTAGTACTCCGTCATCTCGTCCTCGGTGACTTCAAAACTGGAGGTCTTGTACTCCTGGTAGTCCATCGCGTAGTAATACTCGGTGATAAGGGTCGTGAAGCGGTCCAGGGTCATATACCGACCGTACATCTGCTTGAGATAATAACTGGTTGTAATATCGTAGTCGTCGCAGGTCTCCTCCATATCGGCCAGGGTCTCGTCGATGTTTGCCTGTCCGTCCTCGGACAGCTCGTAACCGGCGGCCTCGCCCTCCTGGGCCAGGATGCTGACGGAGGTCAGCACGGACTCAGCGTAGTCCCGGATGTAGGCATACCAGGTCTTGCCCTCGTAAGCCTCCTGCTTTTTCAGGCTGACGGAGGTATCCAGTCCGTAATAACTGGCGTAGGTGGAGATGGAATTATACTGGAGGTAATAATAGTAGCTCACATCCACCGAGGTATAGCTCTTTTCCCCGATGGTGAGGGCGGTGCTCCGCTTCTGGATGGTGCCGGAGTCCCAGAACAGCAGGGCCACTACCAGCACCGCAATGACGGCAGCCAGCGCGCCGTACATCTTCCAGCGGCGCTGTTCCTTTTTCTTAGCCTCCGCCTGGCTGCGCTGACCGCCGGAAAGGTTTTTCAGGCTGGCCTCCAGCTTCCGGTCTGCGGCTGACTTCTTTTTCTTTTTTTCATCGCTCATATTGTTACGTCCTTCCGTGTATCTGAATCCGTGATACAGATGTTTTTGCAATCAAAAGATATTATACTTGACCCGCGAAGAAAAAACAAGGTGTAAGCGCAAAAAAATTGGAGCCAAGCGGCCCCAATTTCCCCACAAAACACGAGATTATTTCCGCATCGTATGATTCCGGCGATTTTCCGCCCGGTTGCCCGTCATCCCAGCCGCCGCCGGTATTCCGAGGGAGTACATCCCTGTAGGCTGCGGAACGCCCTGGAAAAGTAGCTGGTCTCCTGAAAGCCACACTGCGCGCCGATGTCCGCGATTTTCCGGTCTGTGGTGGCCAGCAGCACCGCCGCCTGCTGTACCCGCAGCTGTTTGACGTACTGGATGGGCGCTGTACCGATGGTGGCGTGAAAGCACCGCAGGCACTCGCTGGCGCTGAGGGAGGCGCTGCGGGCGATCTGCTCCACGGTGATGCTGTCGGCGTAGTGGGCCTGGATGTACCGGAGCATGATTTTGACCCGCTGGGCGTCCCGCTGGGCCTTCTCCGAGGGCTGGGGCTGGGTCAGCTGATGGGCGGAGACCAAATACATCAGCCAGGACACCCGCTCTCGCACCAGGAAGGGATACCCTGGCGGCTCCTCCCGGATGGCGGTGTCGGCCCGCTGGAAGCTCTCCAGCGCCTCCCGCTGCCAGGACATGTCAGGCCGCAACGCCACCCCCTCCATGCTACGGGCGGCCAGCAACGGGGAAAGGTAATCCTGCCAGAACACACTGCCCGGGTCGCCACCCACCAGCCGGGGGTGGAACACAAAGGAGTGGACACGGCAGGGGCCGTCCCCGGCGTTTTGCGCCGAATGGAGAACGCCGCTGTTGACGAACACCCCTTCTCCGGTTCGGAGGTCGTATCTTTCGCTGCCAACGGCGAAGGATACCGTCCCCTCCAGCACCACGTTCACCTCCAGCTCATCGTGCCAGTGCCAAGGGAGGGCGCTATCTGTAAGCACACATCCATAACAGGCTAAGGGAAAATCCGCCGACCCGTGGGTGGCCAGTTCTTGCCCGTCCGCCCCGATGTGAGACAGCCTGCGCTGATAAAGGTCCATAGCCTGCTCCTTTTACAGTGAACGATGTTTTGGCGGTTTTGTGCTGCTGTCTGGCGGTTCTGTCCTACCAAAAGGGGGAAAGCTGGTGGTATACTGTTAATAGCTCCTAGCTGTTAGCTATTAGCTCTTAGCCAGCAACTACGAACGGCTAACAGCTACATGGTAGAAACCCCTCCGCCACCGCCTAAGGGCGGCGGCCCTCCTCCCCTTTCAGGGCAGGGAGCGAAGCGGAAGTGCCGCTTGACGGCGGAGGCAAGAGGGGCGGGTGATTTCAAAACGGTGTCCCGTGAGGAAAAATTGTACTATGCTGGCCAAACTGTACTATGCTGGCCAAACAGCAAGCTCTACCCTGACTAACAGCTAACAGCTATCAGCTAAAAGCTAATCTCGGCTAACAGCTAACTTCCGAAACGCCCGCAGAAACAGAAAACTGTTCAAATAGGCCACCACAGCGAACACCACGATTGCCCACAGGAAAATCGCCACATAAAACACATTGGGATTCATCACAAAGGACAGGCAGAAAGCGGCGACGGGCACCGCGAGGGTCCCCAAGGTACAGGGCAAAGCGGCGGCGCTGAGCAGCCAGGCATTTTTCAGGTTTTCCCGTACCGGCATGTGGAACCGGGCCTGGAGGGGGAACAGGTACTGAAACCCGCAGGCAAAGAGCAACACCAGCGCCAGGAACGTGATCCGGTAGGTCCGGGCCAGTGTCCCGGTCAGGGAGCTGACCGCCAGGTAATAGGCCCCCAGCAAGGCGAATGCCGCAAGGCAAATCAGCCACAGCAGCGTGGAACGCTTGAAACCGGTCCGAAAGGCCCGCCAGAACTGCCGGGGGATGAACACATCCTCTGTGCCCTCGGCGATGCTCAGGGTGCAGTCGTACAGGGCGGTCAACGACGCCCCGATGGTAAACACCGGCACGCAAAACAGGCAGAACAGGATGTTGCAGAACACCAGGTCCGACAGCTTGCCCAGCGCGTCCATCAGCGGACTGTCCATCCCAAAGATTCTTCTCATAGCGGGTTCCTTTCTTCACTGAGGGAAAGCGGGGCGAGCGCCAGTCAAACGATAGGACGCCCGCCCCCGGAGGAAAACATACAAAATGCGGTTTACTTGACAGCGCCTTCCACCATGCCGCTCATGATCTGCTTCTGTGCAATCAGGAAGATGATGATCATGGGGATCATGGCCAGCAGCGCAGCGGTCAAAATCAGATCCCACTGTTTCACGTAGGAACCGACAAACGCCTGCACCGCCACGGGCAGGGTCTTGACCTTTCCGCTCTGGCCCAGCATCAGGGAGGGCAGCAGGTAGTCGTTCCAAATCCACATGCCGTTGAGGATGGTGACGGTGACGATGGAGGGCCGCAGCAGCGGGAAGATGATGTGGAAGTAAATGCCCTCATAGGAGCAGCCGTCGATGGAGGCGGCCTCTTCCAGGTCGTAGGGGATGGTCTTGATCATACCGGTCAGGATGAACACGGTCATGGCCCCGCCGAAGCCGCAGTAGGCAAAGACGATGCCGGGGATGGACTGGAGCATGGACAGGCCCACGAACTTGCCCACGTCCCGGAAGGTGGAAATCAGCGGCAGCATGACCACCTGGAAGGGGATGATCATGGAGGCGATGAACACCATATAGATGGCGGAGGACCACCGGGTCTTATTCCGGCAGATGACCCACGCGGCCATGCCGCCGAACACCGCCAGCAGCACCAGAGACAGGATGGTGACCACGGCGGAGGTGCCGAAGGCAGACCAGAAGGAGAAGTTGGAGTTGCTGATCACGTTGCTCAGGTTGGTCATCAACTGACTGACGCTCATACCGGCGAAGCCGACCGGATTTGCCACGATGCCGTTGGCGTTCTTGAACACATTGATGACCACCAGGAAGAAGGGCATCAGCGTATAGGCCGCCACAACGATGGCCACCGCCATAATGAGAATCAGGTGAGAGGTTTTCATCTTGGTTTTCATTACATCTCGACCTCCTTGCTGTTGGACATACGAACCTGAATCAGCGAGACGCACGCCAGGATGATGAAGAAGAGCACGGCCTTGGCCTGTCCCAGCGCGTAGCTGTTCTTGGAGATGGCGGTGTTATAGATGTTCAGCGCCAGCATCTGGGTGCCGTTGGTCAGGTAGTTGCCCATAAACTGCACCGAGCCTGTGCCGTTGGTCAACGCCATGTTGACGTCGAACTGCTTGAAAGCGGAGGTCAGGGTCAGGAAGGTGCAGATGGTGATGGTGGAGGCAATCATGGGCAGCTTGATGCGGAACAGGGTGGTGACCGCATTGGCTCCGTCAATGGCGGCGGCCTCCAGCACGTCGCCGGGAACCGTGACCAGGCCGTTGACGTAGATGAGCATGATGTAACCGGCATATTGCCAGATATAGACCACGATGATGGCTGCAAAGGCGGTGGGGGTCTTGGACAGCAGCGAGGTGCCGGTGACCTGCACCAGAACGTTATTGAACACGAACTGCCAGATGTAACCCAGGACGATGCCGCCAATCAGGTTGGGCAGGAAGTAGGCGGCCCGGAAGAAGCCCACGCCCTTCAAGCGACTGGTACACAGCAGCGCCAGGCAGAAGCCCACCACGTTGACGAAAATCATGTTGAACACCACGAACAAAATTGTGATGATCAGCGACCACAGGAAGCTGGTCTCTTTGAACATGGCGATGTAGTTGGCCAGGCCCACGAACTCGGTGTATTTGATACCGGTCCAGTCGGTAAAGGAGTAAAAGATACCCAAAACCAGCGGGATGATGACGGTGACGGCGAAGGTGAACAGCAGCGGGAACAGGAACAGGAAGTTGATGATACTCTTGTGCTTTGTCAGGGTGGGGTAGAAATACAGCCCCATCAGCAGGGCGACGGCCCCCACAATGAGCATCGGTCCCCGGTAGGAGGCACTGGAACCCATAAAGTCCAGCGCCAGCGAAGCGCCCAGCAGGGCCACACCCACCACCAGCAGGACCAGCGACAGGATTCTTTTGCCGGTTGTGTTTTGATCCATTTCTGGATCCCCCTTTCTTTCCAATTTGCTTCTTTTTTGCGTCCCCTGTGCGGAGACGGCTTAGAACGGATTTGTCAAGAACATTTTCCGCTCCAGGCTGTTTGTCAGGCCCTCTGCGCGGAAAATGCGGGCATTTCGGAAAGATGGACAGCAGCGCCGCTGCTGTCCATCTGTGGATGCTTACAGAATGAGAGAGATTCAGGCCAAATCAGCCGGAATAGGCGCTGGCGCAAACCTGCTCCATGGCGGAGATGAAGCCGTCCACGTCCAGACTGCCCTGGGCGAAGTCGTTAAAGACCTGACCGGTGTAGTTCTGAGCGAGGCCCTCGATCATGTTGTTCCAGTGCCAGTTAGAGGTCTTGCCCTCGGCAATGTAGCTGGAGACGGACGCGGCGAAGGGGTCGGTGGCGGTATAGGCGCAGGAGGTGAAGGGGCTGATGAAGCCGGCCTCTTCCACCAGCACCTGCTGGGCCTCGTCAGTGGTCAGCCACTGGAGGAAGTCCAGAGCGGCATCTACGTTCTCGCTGCCGCTGTAAACAGACCACCAGGAGGGGGCGCAGGTCAGGATGGTGTCGATGCCGTCCTCGAAGGCGAAGGGAGCCAGACCGGCCTGGAAGTTGCCGGCGGCCTCATACGCCTCGGCATCGTCGGAGGTCATGGTGGCGCCGATCCAGTTGCCCTGGGTGACGAAGGCGTACTCGCCGGAGGCAAAGTTCAGAATCTGCTGGTCGTAGGTGCCGGAGATGATCATATCCTGGTCGGCATACTGCTGGAGCAGGTCAATGAAGTTGGCAAAGTTGGTGAACCGCTCGGTGTCCAACTGGCCGCCGTCGTTCAGCAGGTCGATGTAGGTGGTGTCGTCCCGGTCAAGACCGGCATCCAGATAGTTGGCGAACACGTGGTTGCCGGTGGACCAGTAGAGGTTGACCGGCTCGGTGTAGTAGCCCACCACAGCGGTGATGCCCAGTTCGTCCTTCATGGACTCCAGGGTGGCGAAGGCTTCCTCATAGGCAGAGGGAGAGGTCAGGGTGGAAGGGTCGATGCCGGCGGCCTCCAGGATGTCGGCGTTGTAGGCCATGCCGATGGCCTCCACGGTGTAGGGGAAGCCGATGGTGCCGTATTCCTCGTCCACATAGGCGGCGTCGGTGTCAGAGACCCAGTCCTGGTCGCTCATGTCCACCAGCAAGCCTTCCCAGTTGGAGAAATCGGTGGCGCCGCCGTTGACGAAGATGTCGGGCATGTTGTCAGCCTGATAGTAGCCCTTCAGGGTGCCCTGGATGTCCACGCCGCCGCCCATGGATTCGATTTCCACGGTGATGCCGGTCTCTTCCTCGTACATCTCGGCCAGCTTTTTCAGCTGGGAGTCGATCTCGATTTTGCCGTTGACCAGCCGGAGGGTGGTGCCGGAGGAGGAGGTGCTGTCGGAGGTACTGGTGGTGTCAGCGGCAGCGGAGCTGTCGTCGGTGGTGGTGGTGTCGCTGGAGCTGGAGCCGCCACAGGCGACCAGGCTCAGTGCCATTGCCAGCGCCAGTACGAGAGCAAGTAGTTTCTTCATCTTACATGTCTCCTTTTCAATTAGTTTGGAACGGCCTCGTACGATTGGTACTATTTGCGTTCTGCGAGCATTTTTTCGCCATGACTTCGTTGCAAAAACCTGAACTTCTCGGAAAATTCCCGCGTTTTTGCGCCTCGCCTGCCGAAACTTTGCTCGCAGCCCGCTCTTGCCGAATCGTGGGTTGCCGCCCCTATTGCAAGGGAGCGAACTCCCTCAGCATACCAGTTTATGACGGCCTGTCCGCTTTATGCCAGCGCCCAGACAGCCGCCTGCCAGGGGGCCAGGGCCAGCTGACGGTTCAGCGCGGCCCGGGGGACATTCCCCGTCACCAGCTCGGCGCTGTCCCACTGGACATTTTCAGGGACCGGGAAGGTCCGGGCCTGGGCGGAGAGGTTGCAGACCACCAACAGCGTCACGCCGTCCTTCTGCTGTCGAGCAACACTTCCGGGGCTGCGCCCCTCCCTGCGCCGGGTGTAGGCGAACACCGCCTCGTCCTCCGGGGCCAGCAGGTCGTAGCTGCCGTAGACGATGACATCGGACCACTTGCTGTCCTGCCGTAGGGCGATGAGATTTTGATAGTAATGGAACACAGAGTTTGGGTCCGCCAGTTCCGCCGCCGCGTTGACGGTGGTATAATTGGGGTTGACCATGATCCAGGGCTGGCCGGTGGTAAACCCGGCGTTGGGAGAGTCGTCCCACTGCATGGGGGTCCGGGCGTTGTCCCGGCTCTTGTAGGCGATGCACTCCAGCAGCTCGTCCGGCTGGCGCAGCCCCGCCTCGGTCAGCTCCCGGTAGGCGTTGATGCTCTCGATGTCCCGGTAGTCCTCAATGGAACGGAAGGGACAGTTGGTCATGCCCAGCTCCTCGCCCTGGTAAACGTAGGGGGTGCCCTGCATAAAGTGCAGCATGGTAGCGATGCACTTGGCGGACTGGGGGAGTTGTCCCCCAGCCGGGAGACCACACGGGGCTGGTCGTGGTTGCAGAAGAACAGGGAGTTCCACGCCACGCCGTCCAGCTCCTTCTGCCACTTGGTCAGGTTCGCTTTCAGGGCGGGGATGGACATGGGGTCGGTACACCACTTGTCTACGGGGCCTTCGTCCAGGCCCACGTGCTCAAACTGAAAGACCATATTCAATTCGGAGCCGTCGGCATTGGCGTACTTTTTGGCCTCCTCCACGGTGACACCCGCGGTCTCGCCCACGGTCATCAGGTCGTATTTGGAGAGGACGCGGCGGTTCATCTCCTGGAGGTACTCGTGGACGTGGGGGCCGTTGCAGGTGCCGTACATGCAGGGGCTGTAGAGGCCCTCCACCGGGCCGTCGGGCAGGCCCTCCTTCTTGGAGATCATGGAGATCACGTCCATGCGGAACCCGTCGATGCCCTTGTCGCACCACCAGGTCATCATGTCAAAGACCTCGTCCCGGACCTTGGGGTTCTCCCAGTTCAGGTCGGGCTGCTTTTTGGAGAAGCAATGGAGGTAGTACATGCCGGTGGTCTCGTCCCACTCCCAGGCGGAGCCGGAGAAGCAGCTGCCCCAGTTGTTGGGCTCGTGGCCGTCCACGGCCTCCCGCCAGATGTAATAGTCCCGCTTGTCGTTGTCGCGGGAGGAGCGGCTCTCCACGAACCACTGGTGCTCGTCGGAGGTGTGGTTCACCACCAGGTCCATGACGATTTTGATGTCCATCTGGTGGGCCTCCGCCAACAGCGCGTTGAAGTCCTCCATGGTGCCAAACTCGTCCATAATGGCCCGGTAGTCCGCGATGTCGTACCCATTGTCGTCATTGGGGGATTTGTAGACCGGGCTGAGCCAAAGGATGTGGATACCCAGCTCTTTCAGGTAGCCCAGTTTGGAGCGGATGCCGTTCAGGTCGCCCACGCCGTCCCCGTTGGAATCGCAGAACGAGCGGGGGTAGATTTGATAGACAACGTTTTCTTTCCACCAACTGCGTGTCATAGACGTCTCCTCCGTTTTGCAAATAGAATATGCGATGGACAATTCGGTTTGCAGCTCAGGTTATGCGCATTACTAATACCGAGATTAAAGTAACACATTTCGGTTCTTTTGTAAATGAGTTATCTTGATAACCAGAACCCCGCACAAATTTTTTTGTCCCTTTTTGTGCATTTTGCCAAGTTTACATACAAGTCGCCTGGTTTGCATCACAAAAGGCGAGATTTTTTCTTTCTTTTATGAAAAGCACTTCCCCAAACGAGCTTTCAGAACCCCCCTCACACGGAGTCCCGCAGCACCAGGGAAACCGGCAGCAGGTGGGAGTGCATTTGATACGCCGGGTCCTCGATGGCCTTGACCAGCTCCTCCACCGCCAGGCGGCCCTTGGCGGGGAAGTCCTGGCGGACGGTGGTCAGACGCAGGATGGAAAACCCGATGGACTCGGAATTGTCGTCAAATCCGGCAAGCCCCACGTCCTCCGGGACCTTTATCCCGTTTTTGATGAAAAAGTAGTAGGCTTCCATGGCCAGGATGTCCGCCGTGAAGAACAGGGCCGTCCTGCTGCGGAAGGGCATTTGCCGCAAAATTTCCCGGTAGGTCTTTTCCCGCTCCTCCAAGGTCAGCCCCAACTCGATCATGTTCAGCCTGCAACCGCTGTCGTCCTCCGCCACGGCCTGCTGCGCACCGCCCCAGCGCACAGCGTCGATGCCATAATACCGGTAGCCGCAGACGTAGATGGATTGATACCCCTTCTTCATCAGGTGGCGGGTCATGAGGTAGCCGCCCATCCGATCGTCCAGCCCAATGTTGGGAACGCAGGTCTGGAGGGGCCGCCCGGCGGCGTGGCAGTCGATGGCGATCAGCGGCTTTTTGGTCATCTGGCAGAGCTTCTCACAGTCGATGTCCGAAAACGTCACCGCAATCACGCCGTCCACATTCCAGCCCATGACCATCTTGAAGATGCTGTTCACGTTCTCGGAGGAATAAAACAACATATAGTATCCGTGCTTCTGCAATTCCTTCTCGATGACGCCGATGACCACGCCGTAAAAGGGGTCGGTGAGCAGAGAGCTTTCCACGCCGATTTGATACTGGACGATGACTGCCACCAGATGGGAGCCGCCCTTCTGGACGGCGTGGGGACCCTGGCCCTGGACGTACCCCATCTCGTCGATGAGCTTGCGGACCTTCTCCACCGTTGCCGGGGAAACTTTTTTCAAATTTCCATGCAGAACATTGGAAACTGTCGCCGTGCTGACGCCCGCCCGCGCAGCGATCTCTTTGATCGTGACCATATTTCGGTTCCCTCCCGACATGCGTTCTGTTTTTATCTCTATAAAAAAAATAGGACAAAAATGAGTGCTTGTCAAACCTTTTCCCGTGGTTATCTGCATAACCATCCTTTTTCACAAAATGGAATCGCACATTTTGTACCATAAAGAGGTTATGCGCATAACCTCTTTACAACCCTCCCCCGCTTTGCTATCTTATAGACAAGACAGTGACAAAAGTAGAGAGGCTTTTTCCTGTTTTTAACACTCATTGCTCTATCACAGGAGGAATTTGACTATGATTCGCAAATCGTGGCATGAAAAGGTGGCCTACCAAATCTACCCCAAGAGCTTTTGCGATTCCAACGGCGACGGCGTAGGCGACCTGCGGGGCGTTATCCGCAAGCTGGACTACCTGAAAGGGCTGGGGGTGGACATCGTATGGCTTTCCCCCATCTACTGCTCCCCCCTGGCGGATCAGGGATACGACATCTCCGATTACTACAGCATCGACCCCCTGTTTGGCACCATGGAGGATATGGACGAGCTGCTGGCCCAGGCCAAGCGGCGGGACATCTCCATCGTCATGGACCTGGTGGTGAACCACTGCTCCGACGAACACGAGTGGTTCCAAAAAGCCTGCGCCGACCCCGACGGCAGATACGGCAAATTCTTCTACATCCGGGACTGGAAGGAGGGCGACCCCCTCCCCTGCAACTGGCGCAGCTACTTCGGCGGCCCCTGCTGGGAGAAGCTCCCCGGCCACGAGGATAAAATTTACTTCCACGCCTTCCACAAGAAGCAGCCCGACCTGAACTGGGAGAACCCCGACCTGCGGGAAGAGGTCTACAAGATGGTCAACTGGTGGCTGGACAAGGGGCTGGGCGGCTTCCGTCTGGACGCCATCATCAACATCAAAAAGCTGCTGCCCTTCCGGGACTTCCCCGCCGACCGGGAGGACGGCCTGTGCAGCATCGACTTGATGCTGGAGCAGGCCAACGGCATCGGCCAGTTCCTGGGTGAGATGCGGGACCGGACCTTCGCGCCCCACAACGCCTTTACCGTGGGCGAGGTGTTCAACGAGAAGCCGGAAGAGATCCCCGACTTCATCGGAGACAACGGTTACTTCTCCAGTATGTTCGACTTTGCGGAAACCATTCTGAACCGCAGCATCAAGGGCTGGTATGACCAGGCGCCTGTCACGGCGGAGCAGTACAAGGCCGCCTGCTTCCAGAGCCAGAAAAAGACCGCCGGTATCGGCTTCTTGTCCAACCTCATCGAAAACCATGATGAATCCCGGGGCGTCTGCCGCTACATCCCCGAAGAGGATCTGTCCCTCACCAGCAAAAAAATGCTGGCCGGGCTGTACTTCATGCTGCGTGGTCTGCCCTGGATCTACCAGGGCCAGGAGCTGGGCATGGAAAACCCCGTCGTCCAGGACGTCTCTCAGGTGAACGACATCTCCGCTCTGGACCAATATCAGGTGGCGCTGGACGCGGGCCTCTCCCCCGCTCAGGCGCTGAAAAGCATCCAAATGCACTGCCGGGACAACGCCCGCACCCCCTTCCAGTGGGACGATTCCCCCAACGCCGGGTTCACTGACGGGACCCCCTGGCTACCGGTGAATCCCAACTACAAAACGCTGAACCTGGCCGCCCAGCTGGACGACGAGGATTCCGTTTACAACTGGTATCGCCAGCTCATTCAGCTACGGAAGGACCCTGTCTGGAAGGAGACCGTGGTCTATGGCGAGCTGATCCCCTACCTGGCGGAACAGAAGAACCTGATGGCCTACTACCGCAAGGGCGAGAAAACCCTGCTGGTGGCTGGGAACTTCCAGCGCCAGCCCCAGACGATGGCCCTGCCCGCCCCAGCAGGCGAGGTGCTGCTGAACAACCTGGACAGTTTCCGGGTGGAGGATGGGCAGCTGTACCTGGAAGGGTATCAGTTTGTGGTGTTTAGTCTGGAGGAGAAGTAATCATTTAGGCTTTTCTTGAATCACACTGTTTACTTTTTTCCAGCGGAACCCCCTCCGCCACCGCCTAAAGGCGGCGGCCCTCCTCCCCTTTCAGGGCAATGTCA
>MSHH01000003.1:0-4844 GCA_001941075.1 Oscillospiraceae bacterium Zagget6
TGGATGTCCGCCGTATGATCATGGGTATTTGTCGCTGTAGTGGAGCTGCACCGCCCCCACCGGTCCCGCGAAGAAGGGGTAGCGGAAGGTCTGCCCGAACAGCTCCAAGCTGGTGCCGATGGGCCGGTTTTCGCAGAGGGTGTCCATATTCACCCGGATTTCCTGCCATTTGTCGTAGTTGCGGATGGCGACGTCGCCCACCCCCTTAGCGCCGGGGCCGGGGACGGTATTTTTGCAGGCCCTGCCGTTGCAAACGGGGCAGGCGTGGCACTTTTCGCCGATGCACAGCCGGGCGGCGGCCTGCGCTTCCTGATAAGTCATGTGTGTGTCCTCCCTTATTGCCATAGAGGAGGGCGGCGGTCCGCCCTCACATCGTTTCCCCTATTATACCCCGGGAGGGCAAAAGGCGCAAGGGGGCGATGTCCATCTTTCCCTTGACAGCGGGCCACGTTGGGCCTATAATTCCTATAAAACAACTGGGTATATTCCAGTAAAACAGCGCCGCCGGGGAGAGCCCCCGGAAAAAGGAGGTCCGCGCCATGAAAAGCACACTGATTCGGGACACCACCAAGGAGGAACGCAGGGAGATCATTCGCAAGTCGCTGGATTGCGGCAGCGGCGGCTGTGAGAACTGTTCCTCTTGCTGTCTGGGCGGCGGCGACCCCTGGGAGATGTATCGTCCCTACATCGAAGGGGAAAAGGAGATCGCGGAGATCAACGCCGCATACGTCGCCAACTTTCTGCATGGAAGGTAAGGCCGCAGCGCCAGGTCAGCGCAAATTTGTCAGGCCATCGTCCTATTCCGTGGCCGCCGCTTCCACGCTGTCTGCCAGCAGCCGGTTATAAAAGTGATTCCCCTCCAGATAGTCGTCATATTCGGTAAACTGGACCTTGACCACCGTACCGATTTCCCAGCCAACGGCTTCTGCATCCGGCTCGTCCGGGTCAAACTCGAACGTCGTTCCGTCGGCTAAAAGGATTTCTGTCTCATAGCCAAATTCCACCGACAATTCACCGTCCAGCGGGAAAACGCTGTTGTTCCCAACATCCACAACGACCGCCGCAAATCCGGTGGTTTTCCATTCGACGATTTCAACGGAAAGCTCCTCCGCCTCGGACAGAAATTGGGTCTGTCCCACATCGGCGCTTGTGCCGGTGGGCTGGCTCCGTGTGCCGAACCGGGGAAGGGCAAGGACGCCCACCAGGACGCACAGGCAGGCTGCAATCGCACCCCACTTCACCCAGGCGGGCCGCTTCCGCTGCGGCGCGGCGGTAGGCTTCCTGGGCGAAGCGGCGGCTGGGGTCTCGCTCTGCACCCGGCGCTTTGGCAGGAGCGTCCAGACAGCCAGCAGCGCGGCGTAAATCGCCAGTGCGGTCAGCGCAATCAGCGCGAAATCCCACTGCATCTGATAGGTGCGCCCATCCGTCCCCATAATGCACAGGTGGGCCAGCACATACGCCACCGGCAGCCAGAACAGGGTGCGGAACACCTTCCCGGCCCGCTTCTTCCGCAGCAGCAGCCAGAAAATGCCCAGCACCGCCGCCGCTGCCGCCGCAAGGAGCGCGTAGTAGTTCAGTGCCAGCCGGGGCATCAGCCCCGCGAAGGAGATCGGTCCCTCCGGGATCGCCCCTTCCCAGGTCTCCACCGGGTAGTAAGCGGCGTCCCCGCCCAGCGGGGTGACGAGATAAAAGTAATCGGTGTCCGCGTCCAGCAAAAGCCCCTGCTGCTCAATGCCCTGCAAGCTCTTGCCCAGCAGCCGGTCCAGGGGGGTGTACCAAATCATCACCAAGGCGAGATTTTTCCCCGCCTCCGTTTCGACGGTCTCCAGCCGGTAGCCGGTGACGGAGTCGTCGAAGGTCACGCAGTAGCGTCCGTCCGCCAGCTCCTCCACCTGAACCAGCGTGTCCGAGTTGCCCTGATAGCCCAGGTAGACCGGCTTGGTCAGGTGGGCCAGCGCCACCAGCGCAACCACCAGCACCAGCGCCGCCGCCAGCAGCACGCTGGCCCGGCGGCGGATTTGCAGGGTATTCCGCACCTGTCGCAGGGGCAGCGTGTCCTCCGGCAGCGGGGGCGGGGCCTGCTTCATGTCCTCCAGCGCGGCCCGGCAGTCGGGACAGTCCGCCAGATGTTCTTCCACCAGTTCATTGGTGGCCGGTGTGGTCAGGCCCTCGGCGTAGAGGGGGAGCAGGTCGCCCATCACTTCACAATTCAGCTTCATGTCGATTCCTCCAGTTGGGCTTGCAGCTTTCTGCGCGCCCGGTGATAGGTCACACAGGCCCAGTTCTCGCTCTTGCCGAACAGGGCGCCGATCTGCCGGAAGCTCAGCTCCCCCAGCGCCCGCAGCAGAAACACCTCTTTGTAAGGCTCCGCCATCCGGTGCAGCAGGGCGTAAGCCCGCTCCGCCTCGTCGGTGGTCAGCGCGCCGCCCTCCGGGTCCCCGTCGGCGTTGGGTTCCGGCAGGTCCTCCAGGCTGACGCTCTCCTTCCGGCGGCGCAGCTCGGAGTAATAGCAGCGCTTGGCGATCTGGCACAGCCAGACCCGCACGTCGCAGTCGCCCCGGAAGCGGTCAAAGGCGTTCATCGCCTTGAGGAAGGTCTCGCTGGTCAGGTCCTCCGCCAGCGCCTGGTCGCCGGTGAGCTTGCGCAGGTAGCGGTAAACGTCCTGAAAGTAGACGCGATAGACAGCGTCAAAGGTGTCCATGGGCCTGTTCACCTCCTTTTGCTTCCCTTTGTCTATAAGACGCGGAAAGCGAAGAAATCTGACAGGGGTTGAAAAATTTTTTCTGAACGCGGGCGGCTCACACCTCTACCGGGTGTGCGGATGCAATTTCAACAAAACACCCCAAAACAGAACAACAGAGCGTAATCTAAAGGCCGAAGATTACGCTCTGTTGTCGTTTTTTACCGAATCAGCGGACAGAGAACTGATACTTGGTGGTCTGGTGACAGGTCTCCCCGGCCTTTACCACGGTGGCGGGGAAGGCGGGCTGGTTGGGGGAGTCCGGGAAGTGCTGGGTCTCCAGGCAGAAAGCGCTCCGGTGGGCGTAGGCCGCGCCGCCCTTGCCCTTGCCCATGGAGGGGTCGTCCTGGACGTAGTTGGCGTTGTAGAACTGCACGCCGGGCTGGGTGGTGTAGCAGTCCATGGCGATGCCGGTGGCGGGGCTGTAGGCCACGGCGAAGGGCTGGTCCATCCCCACGGTGTCCAGCACATAATTGTGGTCATAGCCGCCGGTCACATCCAACTGGGGATGGGGGGTGTCCAGGTCCCGGCCAATGGGCTTGGGGGTGCGGAAGTCGAAGGGGGTGCCGGTCACGTCGAAATGCTCCCCGGTGGGGATGCTCCCCTCCCCTACGGCGGTGACTTTGGAGGCGCTGATTTGCAGCACCTGCTCCTGAGCGCTGCCGCTGTCGTGGCCGGAGAGGTTGAAGTAGGTGTGGTTGGTCAGGTTGACCACCGTGTCCGCATCGGCGGTGGCCTGGTAGTCCATGAGGAGAGCGTTGTCATCGGTCAGGGTGTAGGTGACGGTGATCTCCAGCTGGCCGGGATAGCCCTCCTCCCCGGCGGGGCTGGTGCGGCGCAGCACCAGAGAGTTGCCCTGGGGCTGGGCGTAGAAAAAGCTGCCGCAGTAGACCCCGTGGAGGTGGTTGGGGCCTTCGTTGGGTGTCAGCTGGACGGTTTCGCCGTTCAGAACAAAGCGGCTGCCGCCAATGCGGTTGGCGAAGCGGCCCACAAAGGCTCCATAGAAGCAGGTCCCGGCTTCGTAGGCGGCCACGGTGTCGTAGCCCAGAGCCACGTCCACGCTGTTGCCGTTTTTGTCCGGCACGAGGATGGACTGGACGATGCAGCCCCGGTCCAGCACTTTGACGGTCATGCCGTTGTCGTTGGTCATGGTGTAGCAGGTGACGGCAGCGCCGGAGGCGGTGACGCCAAAGGGAGAAGCGGTGATGGTCATGGGAGTTCCTCCTGTTGAATAGAGTTATCATGCTATGGTGTTATGATACCACAGGCGTGGGGGATTTTCCAGTGGGAGAGAACGGGGACGGAAAATATTCGTTTGTGTTTTTCAGTACAGCTTCCCATGAAGCACTATCGTTCTGTAATTGACTACCTCTCTTGCCTCCCCTGAAAGGGCAGGGAGGGGCAAAGCCCCGGAAGTGCCGCTTGACGGCGGAGGAGGGCCGCCGCCTCTGGCGGTGGCGGAGGGGTTTGCGCTGGAATCACTGACACGACTGATGCAAAAGGACAACCGCAAAAGCTGGCAGTTGCTGGCTAACAGCTAATAGCCAACAGCTAACAGCTCACAAACACACCGCCCAAATCACCACCGCCGCGGCCCAGGGGGTGGTGACGGTGTCGTAGCCGTTCCGGGTGACGGCCTCGGTGCAGGTGGCGGCTGCCGCGCCCAGCAGGGCGGCGGTCAGGGCCTTGGTGCCGTCGGTCCCCCACAGCAGCAGGACGAGGAACGCCGCCACTAACGCCACGCCGTACATGGCGCCGCTGCCCTCCCGGGACTTGTTGGGGTCCGCCAGAGACAGGCGGAGCTTGTGCCGCCCGTAACGCTTACCCACCAGAGCGGCGGTCATATCCCCCAGGCCCCAGGCCAGAATCGCCGCCACCACCGTCTTTTCGGAATCCAACGCCCCCCAGTACAGGGCGATGAGCGCCGCCGTAGAGCCGAAGAGCAGCACAAGGCTTTTCCGCACCTCGCCGCCGGAGCGCTCCTGGAACAGGCTGGCGTAGGCGGGACGGCCCTCAAACAGCCGCAGCACTGGGTAAACCACTACGGCGAACAGCAGGCACACCAGGGCGGGGACGTACCAGTGGGTCGAGGCCAGCACCACCA
>MSHH01000003.1:4943-33955 GCA_001941075.1 Oscillospiraceae bacterium Zagget6
CACCACCAGCACCGCCAGAGTGCGCAGTAGCTCCGCCGCCAGCGGCGGCAGCACCACGTCCCGGAAGTAGTTCAGGTAGATCATGGAACCGCCCAGGATGGTCAAAATCACGCCGGTGGTCAGGCCCACCGTTTTGCTGTCCACCCGGTTGGCGAACTGGGCAGAGAACTGAGAGGCCAGCGTCGCCACCACGATGCACACCACCAGCACGTTCCACCGCTCCAGAATGATGGCCGGGTGAATGACCGCGTGGCTGATGAAGCCGATGAGGGCGGTGAAGGTCATGATAAAGGTGCTGGTGCCCACGGCGCTTTTCAGGTCGTAGCCCAGGAAGGCGGTGAACACCACCAGCATCATCATGCCGCCGCCGGTGCCCACAAAGCCGGTGCCAAAGCCGATGGTCAGGCCAAAGAACAGGGAGATGATGACCTCCTTCACGCCCAGTCGGACGCTGGAGGTGTCCGCCCCCGGCTTGGAGGTGTCCGGCTTGAGCAGGAACCGGATGCCGATGCAGAAGGTCAGCACCAACGTGAAGCCCCCCAACACCACGTTGCCCACCAGATAGGCGGCGTAGCTGCCCACGGCGCTCAGGGAGATGATGCAGACCAGCATGACCCAGCCGTGTTTCAGGTCGATGTTCTTGTTCCGGGCGTAGACCGAGGAGGTGACGGCAGAGCCGAGGATGTCCGAGGCCAGGGCAATGGCCGTGGCCTGATACGCCCCGTACTCCCCGGAGAAGGAGGGGCAGAGGACGATCAAAATCGGCACCATCACCGTGGCCGCCGACAGGCCCGCCAGCCCCGTTCCAACTCCCGCGCCCAGCGCCGCGATGATGTACCAAAAGTATTCCATAGGTGGCCCTCCGTTTGTTGTGTGTGTGGTGAACCCCTCCGTCGCGGCTTACGCCGCGCCACGGACCATGCGAAGCATGGTGGAGGGGTTTCCCTGGAACTCCGTTTGTATCTCCGCCGTAAAAAATCTGTATGTTACTACTATATTCTTATTTCGTGTTTTTTGCAAGGCTTTGAACGGCAAACCCCCGTCATTCGTCCTGCGAAAGGAGCGAACCGCCGCATTTTTCGTCCAAAGGGGACAATCTTCCTTTTTTGTCCCAAAACGCGGCGTTTTGGGCCGAATGTCCCCTTTTTCGACTATTTCCCCCGGCTGTACCGTGTCTTTTTTCCCTGTTTTCGTTATAATCGAAACACAAAACAAATGCGGCACAGCGAGGCCGGATAAAGGAGCATACAACAAATGGGCAAGAAAAAGTCATTTAAAGAGGCCATGCAGACCTTTGTACTCAAGCAGGCGCTGAACTATCTGGAGGGCAACCCGGAGGAGAACATCCCCAAGCTGATGGCGCTGATCGACCGGCTCTCCCCGGACAACTACTATAAGGAGGCCAGAGACGCCGTCCGCAAGGCCATCGACGAAAAGGGCAACTGGTATCAGCTGATGCTGCGGCTCTACCAACTGGACCCCGGCGTACGCAAGACAGCCTTTGAGAACTTCCTCATCAACGCCACCCTCAGCGGCACCGTCACCCAGCAGGAGACCGCCCAGCGGGAGGGCTGCAACGTGCCTTGGGCCATGCTGGTGGACCCCACCTCCGCCTGCAACCTCCACTGCACCGGCTGCTGGGCGGCGGAGTACGGCAACCGGCTGAACCTGACCCTGGAGGACCTGGATTCCATCGTCAGCCAGGGCAAGGCGCTGGGCACCTACATGTACCTCTTCACCGGCGGCGAACCGCTGGTGCGGAAGACGGACATCATCAAGCTGTGCGAAATGCACCCGGACTGTGAATTTTTGTCCTTCACCAACGGCACCCTCATCGACGAGGACTTCTGTCAGGAAATGCTGCGGGTGAAGAACTTCCTGCCCGCCATCAGTCTGGAGGGCTTCGAGGAGGCCAACGACGCCCGCCGGGGCCAGGGGGTCTATCAGAAGGTCCACCAGGCCATGGAGCTTTTGAAATCCCACGGGCTGCCCTTCGGCATCTCCATCTGCTACACCAGCGCCAACTACGACGTGGTCACCAGCGAGAAGTTCATCGACTACGTCATCGACAGCGGCGCATTTTTCGCCTGGTTCTTCCACTATATGCCAGTTGGAGCCGGAGCCGTCCCCGCCCTGCTGCCCAGCCCGGAGCAGCGCTCCGTCGTCCGCCAGCGGCTCATCGACTACCGCCAGAGCAAGGCCCTGTTTACCATCGACTTCCAGAACGACGGCCCCCACGTGGGCGGCTGCATTGCCGGTGGCCGGATGTACCTCCACATCAACGCCAAGGGCGACGTGGAGCCTTGCGCCTTCATCCACTATTCCGACTCCAACATCCACGAGGTGTCCCTGCTCCAGGCCCTGAAAAACCCCCTGTTCATGGCCTACCACGACAACCAGCCCTTCAACAAGAACCTGCTGCGGCCCTGCCCCATGCTGGAGAACCCGGAGAAGCTGCGGATGATGGTCCACGAGAGCGGCGCCCACAGCACCGAGTACGAAAGTCCGGAGAATGTGGACGACCTCTGTGACCGCACCACTCCCTACGCCGAGAACTGGGCCGGGACTGCCGATGAGCTGTGGGAGCGGGATTTCCCGGTTCAGGCGGCGAAAGCGGGGAAATGAGCTGTTAGCTATTGGCTGTTAGCTGTTAGCTTGGATAGTGTTTGCCGTTTGGTCAGCACTTTTGCCCAGCCTAATATAAGTTTTCCAGGAATAACCATCGTCCCGCAATAGACCACCCCTCTTGCCTCCCCTGAAAGGGCAGGGAGCGAAGCGGAAGTGCCGCTTGACGGCGGAGGGGGACCATGCGAAGCATGGTGGAGGGGTTTCCCGCCGAAAAAAACAACGAGACGGACGCAAAAGGGACAACCAACCAAACCAATATCCGCGTTCTTCCTCCAGTAACGCGAAAAGCGCCCCCAGGCGATTTGCCTGGGGGCGTACTTTGTGGCGGAGTGGATTCTGCAAAAACCCAACGGAACCCCAAAAACCCAGTGGGTTTTCCGGAAACCCATTAGAACCCGGTGGAACCGACTGCAACCGACGGAAACCCAAAAAAGCCGATAATGAGAATGATAGTGATAATGAGAATGATAATGACAATGATAGTGAAAATGACAATGAAAAAGATGCTGCTTTCAGCAGCAGCCCGGCCCCGCTGCGGCGGGGCCGGAAGCGGCGGCTGGCAAAAAAAGCATTTTGATTAACTGCGAAAGCTCTCTGCTGAGCGGGCCGACTCTACAGAAAGTTCGGATTCCGGCCATTGCTCATTGCTAATTGCTAATTAGCGAGTGAGACGACAGCGGCAGCCAGACGGTGACAGTGGTGCCGTGGAGGGCGTCGCTGGAGAGGGACACCTTGCCGCCCATGGTCTCCACCACATGCTTGACGATGGAGAGGCCCAGCCCTGTGCCGCCCACGGCCCGGCTGCGGCCCTTGTCCACCCGGTAAAACCGCTCGAACACCCGGTCCTGCTGGTTCAGGGGGATGGGGTCGCCGTCGTTGCGGACCCGGAAGCACATCTGCTCTCCCTGGGGGTGGAGCTGGATGTCCACCCCGCCGCCGGGCCGGTTGTACTTCACCGCGTTGACGATGAGGTTGCTGGCCAGCTCGTAGAGGTTCTTCCGGCTGCCTTGGAGCAGCACCGGCTCCGTGTCCAGCTGGATGGTCAGCTCATTTTGCTCCGCCAGCAGATGCACCTCGTCCGCTGCGGTGCAGACGATGGAGGAGAAGTCCACCGTCTGGAGGTCGTCGGCCAGGGAGCGGCTCTCGATGCGGGAGAGCATGATGATGTCCTCGATGAGGGTGGTCATGCGCTCGGTCTCCTTGAGGATGCGGCCCAGCAGCTCCTGCTGGGTCTCCCGGTCCAGAGGCAGGTCGGAGCAGAGCAGCTCGGCGCTGCCCCGGATGGCAGTGAGAGGGGTTTTCAGCTCGTGGCTGGCGTTGGAGAAGAACTCCTGCCGCATTTGGGTGGCCTGCTGGTGCTCGGTCACGTCGTTCAGGGTCAAAATCATGCCGTGTTCCAGGCCGGGATAGGCCCCCACCGCAGTGAAGCACACCTCCCAGATGCGGCCCTTCTGCTCGAAGGTGACTTTGTAGTCCTGCTGAGCGTCCAGCACCTGGGCGGTACCGTCCATGATGGCCCGGTCCCGCGTCACCTGGAGCAGATACCGGCCCTGAACCTCCTTGGAGCAGTTGAAGGTGCGGCAGGCGCTGTAGTTGATCATCATGATCTGCTGGTGCTCGTCCAGCAGCACCACGCCCTCCCGCATACTGTCCAGAATATAGGCCAGCTTGTTCTTCTCGTTTTGCAGGTTCTGGATCTGGGTGCTGACGTCCTCCGCCAGGGAGTTGATCTTCTCCGCCATATCCCGCAGCTCCTCGAAGGGGTACTGCTCCGCGTTGAGCATGGCGGTGCCGTCCTTCACCCGGGTCAGGCTCTTGTTCATGTCCAGCAGGGGATCGGTGATACTGACCATCATGCGGTTAGCCATGGCCACGGACACCAGCAGCGCCAGCAGCGCCGCCAGCACAATGGCCGGGGCGAAGGTGGCCAGGTCAGTGAGTACGCCGTTGTACTGCTGGGACAGGCGGATGTAATATCCGTCCGCCGTCAAAATGGCTGCGTACATCATTTTTGCGTTCAGGGTGGAGCTGGTGCGGATGGTCACCTGCTGGCTGCCCACGTTTTGCAGCTCCTCCCGGTCACTGTGGTTCTCCATGGTGGTGTAGTCCACCAGAGAGTCGCCGGTGACGGTGCCGTCTGAGGCGATGATGGTGACGCGGATGTCGCCGTCGTGGGAGGCCCAACGCTTGGCCTGGGCGTCGTGGTCCTCCTCCGGGTCAAACTCGTCGGCCAAAATCATGGCCAGGTTGGATAGCTCCCGTTCCTTTGTGTTGGTCAGCGCCACGTCAAAGATGCCCGCGCTGACCACGGCACAGATCAAGATGCCTACCGTCAATACCAGGACGAAGGACTTTGTCAGTGCGCGCCTCATCGCTCACTCTTCCCGGGTGCCGATGAAGCGGTAGCCCACGCCCCGGACCGTTTTGATGAAGTGGCTGTTGTCCGAGGGGTCGTTGAGCTTCTGCCGCAGGGTGCCGATGTGGATGTCCAGCGTCCGGGTCTCGCCGGGGTAGTCGGCCCCCCAGACCTCTTTTAAGAGCTGGTGCCGGGTGATGCTCTTGTCGGGGTGCTCCATCAGGAACTTGAGCAGCTCAAACTCCTTGAACGTCAGCTCCACCAGCTGGTCGTCCACCCAGACCTCCCGGGTGTCCGGGTTGATGCGCAGGCCCTGGTACTGATACACCGGCCCCGGCTCCAGGCCGTTGACCCGGCGCAGCAGGGCGCGGATGCGGGCGCACAGCTCCAGCACACTGAAGGGCTTGGTCACGTAGTCGTCGGCCCCGGCGTCCAGGCCGGTCACCTTGTCGTCCTCCATGCCCTTGGCGGTGAGCAAAATCACCGGCACCTGGCTGAGGGCGGGAGAGGCCCGCATGATTTTCAGCGCCTCGATGCCGTCCAAGCCGTCCATCATGATGTCCATGGTCACCAGAGAGGGGGTCTGCTGGGCCATGTCCTCCAGGGCGTCCACGGCGTTGTCAAAGCTGCCCACGTCAAAGCCCTGGCTCTTTAACGCCACCTCCAGCAGGCGGCGGATGCTGTCGTCGTCCTCTACGATGAGAATCCGTTCTTTCATAACATTGCTCCTTTGTATGGAAAAGGTAAAATCGTGTTTTGGGGACCGACGCCGCAAAATCGCGTGTTCTGTCGGTTATCGTTTCTATTTTACGACAGAGGAACGGATTTCTCCACCATTTTTCTGTATGTTTTTTGTATGGTGTTTGTAAAGCGCAAAAGAGAAACCCCTCCACCATGCGTAAGCCGCGACGGAGGGGTTCCCCACGCCACCACACAAAAAACGACCCCGGCCCCACATTTCTGCGGAACCGGGGAAAATCGGTAAATCTTGCAGAGCTTAACTGGTCATCCGGCGGATGGTGATAATGCTCTTGTAGTTGACGCTGCAATAGGTGATGCCGTACTTCTTACCCAGGGCGGAGAGAAGCTGGCCGTTGCCGGCGTAGATGCCCACGTGACCGCTGTAGCAGACCACGTCGCCCACCTGCATATCGGAGTAGCTGACGGACTTGCCGTAACTGCGGATGGCGGAGGAGCTGTGGGGCAGGCTGATGCCGAAGTGGGCGAACACACTCTTGACGAAGCCGGAGCAGTCGCAGCCGTTGGTCAGGCTGGTGCCACCCCATGCGTAGGGGTTGCCCACGAACTGGGAGGCGTAGGACAGGATGGAGCTGCCGCTGGAGCTGGAAGAAGTGGTGGTCGTGGTGGTGGTTTCGGAGCTGCTGGTGGTGCTTTCGCTGGTGCTGGACGTGCTCTCGCTGGCCGCTTCTGCGGCGGCGGCAGCTTCTGCGGCTGCACTGGCGGCGGCAGCGGCCTGGGCCGCGGCTGCGTCGGCGTCGCTGTCCTCCAGATAGCCGGAATCCACGTAACCGGTCTGGCCGCCGTAGGTGACCTTATACCAGCCGTTGGAAATGCCGCTGACGGCCACGATGGTGCCGTTGGGGATGGAATCCAGCGCGGTGGACTCGATGGAGGCGTCCTCCCGGAGGGTCAGCACGGAGGCGGTGACCTTCGCGTAGTCGGGGTAAGCCTGGAAGCCGTCCTTGGTGGTGGCGGAGACAAACGCGCCGCTGACATAGCCGGTATACTTGCCGTAGGAGACCTCATACCAGGCGTCCACGGTACCGATGACCTCCAGCAGCTCGCCCTGGGGCACAATGGTCAACCGGGCGTAAGAGCTGCCCGCGCCGGAGCGCAGAGACAGGGAGGTGGCGATGACCTGGACATAGCCGGAGGAACAGGAGTCCTCCACGTCCACGTACTCGGCGGAGACATAGCCGCTCATGCCGTTGTAGGTGATGGCGTACCAGGTACCTTTTTTCTTGGTGCCAGTGATCTGGAAGGTGGTGCCTTCGGGGATCTTGGCCAGGCTGGTGGAGCTGGTGGACGCCTTCTCCCGCAGGTTCAGCGCCTCAGAGGTAGAGGTGCCGTAGCCGATGCAGTCGTCCTCGCCCTCGGTGCGGATGCAGTCGGAGTAGACCCAGCCGCTCATGTCCTGGTACTCGATTTTGTACCAGTTGTTGTCGCTGGCGTAGATGTCCACGCTCTTGCCGATGGGCACCAGGCCGGTGATGGCGGAGGTGCTGTCGGCGGATTCCCGGATGATGGTGTTGACCACCCGGCTGACGCCGGAGCCGATGCTGTTGATGTCCAGGTACTCGCCGGACATATAGCCGGTGTACTTTTTGCCCTCAGTGTCGTAGTAGCGGACCTTCATCCAGCCTTCCTCATCCTCGGTGGAGAGGACGGTGACGATCTCCCCTTCGGGGACGGTGGTCAAAATCTTGGAATCGGTGCTGGCTTTTTTGCGGATGCGCACGCCGCTGTCGGTGACGGTGGCGGTGTAGGAGACGCTGGACGTGATGGCGGCGGTCTCCTCCACTTCCTCTTCGGCGGAGCTGTCGGAGGAGCTGCTGCTCTTGGAGCTGGAGCTGCTGGAAGCACTGCTGTCGCTCTTGGAGCTGGAGCTGCTGCTGTCGGCGGAGCTGTCTCCGCTGTCAGAGGAAGCGCTGTCGGCAGGGTCGGAGCTGCTGTCCGCGTCACTCTCAGCACTGCTGTCGGCGCTGGCGGAAGAATCGGCGGAGGAGTCGCCCTCCTCCTGGTCCTCGTTGCTGTCAGAGCTGCCCGCGATGTCGATGAAGTCGGCGGAAACGTAACCGGTCATGGTGTCGCCGGTCTCTTCGTAAGTAAAGGAAACCTTGACCCAACCGTTTTCGTCGGCGGTTTCCAGAACGGTGAGGGTGTCCCCCTTGTTGGCCTGCTGATAGATCTCGGAATCGGAGGACGGCTCAGTGCGGATGCGGACACAATCGTCGTTGACGGTGCCGGTCTGGGTGGCGAAGGCGAAGCTCATCAGGCTCAGCGCCATGGAAAAGACCAGCACCAGCGCGGTAATGGTTCTCTTGAGTTGGTGCATAAAAAACCTCCAGTGTATCTCTGTGTCGGAGGGCGGGACACGCCGGGACCCGGCGAAACGTACTCAGCCGGCTCTCAGGGCCCGGGTCAGCCAGACGGACCCCAGGTCCATGGCGGAGTACAGGCTGTTCTTTTCGCTTTTGCGCACCACTCGGTCTCTGGATTTCAGGTCAGTGGCCGTCAGCTGGAGCTGAACGGAGACGCGGGTTGCCACGTCCAGGTCCTGCACCTTTTTGGTGTCCAGGATTTGCAGCATGATGATATACTTTTCGGACATGCTGCCGTAATAAATCAGGTTGTCCTTCCTGCGGATGGGACGGCCCTTATAGGTGAGGGGAAGCGATTTGGAATCGGCCATTAGAATACCTCCTTGAAAACTGTAACAAATTGTAACACATTGTAATCGAATTGTCAACTTTTTAAACGCGCATTTCTCTTGTGAAACTGCACAAATTGTACCTCAAACAGTTCCTATCCGAAGCAGAAAGAAAGGCCCCTCTCCAATAGACGGGCCTTTTTGTTAAAAGCTGTTAGCCGGGATAAGCTGTTAGCCGTTAGCTGTTAGCTGTTAGTCAGGCACTACCAGTCTAAAGCGAACAGCATGACACATTGGCTGGTTGTCAGCGGTTTGTCTTGTGCGGCGAACCCAAAGCGCAGAACGAACTGTTCAGCACTACAAAGCTAAGAGCTAAGAGCTAGGAGCTAAGAGCTAAAAAATCACACGCCCAGATAATACCGCACCAGCTCCTGCAACAGCTCGTCCCGGTCCAACTTGCGGATGAGGGAGCGGGCGTTGTTATAGTTGGTAATATAGGTAGGGTCTTCGGAGAGGATGTACCCGACGATTTGGTTGATGGGGTTGTAGCCCTTTTCCTGCAAAGCGGCGTAAACCATAGACAAAATCTGGCGGTTTTCCCATTCATCGGTACGGGATATATCGAACCGCCGGGTATAATCAATATCAGACATGAGAAAAACCTCCAGTGCAGCGGGATGATTTCGGGGACTATGTCTATTGTACCGCAAAAAGCGGCAAAAGTAAAGGGGGAGGCCGGGAAAAAGTAGGCCGTCCCTCCCCACGGAGGCTGCCCTTCCGCACCGGCGCCAGAGGTTCCAAAGCTGCGGCGGCTCCCACACAGGCGGAAGCTGCCGCAGCCGGTTTTTCTGTGACTGAAAAAGAGGGGATTACAGACGGGTGGGGACGTGCCAGATGTTGTTGGCGTAGTCCCGGATGGAGCGGTCGGCGGCGAAGTGGCCGGACTTGGCGATGTTGGTCAGGGCGATCTGGTTCCAGCGCTTCTGGTCGCCGTAGACGTCCACCAACTGGTTCATGGTGTGGCGATAGCTCTCGTAGTCCGCCAGCAGCATATAGTCGTCGGTGGTATAGCCCTGGCCGAAAATCAGGCTGTTGGTGATGTCCTGATAGCTCTTGCCATCGGCGAAGGTGCCGTTCATCTGGGCGATGATGCGCTGGATGGTGGGATTGTTGTTGTAATACTCGTAGGAGTTGTAGCCGTTGGCCTTCTTGCTGGCCACCTCCTCAGCGGTCAGACCGAAGATGAAGATGTTGTCGTCGCCCAGCAGCTGGTGCATTTCCACGTTGGCGCCGTCCTCGGTGCCGATGGTCAGTGCGCCGTTCATCATGAACTTCATGTTGCCGGTGCCGGAGGCTTCCTTGCCGGCGGTGGAGATTTGCTGGGAGATCTCGGTGGCGGGCATCATCTTCTCCGCCAGGGAGACCCGGTAGTTCTCCAGGAAGAACACCTGGAGCTGGTCCTTGCAGCGGGAATCGTTGTTGACGGTGTAGGCCAGGGAGTTGATCAGCTCGATAATGCGCTTCGCCATATAGTAGCCGGGGGCGGCTTTGGCGGCGAAGAGGAAGGTGTGAGGCCGGATGGTCTTGCCGTCCTGGATCTCCTGATAGAGGTGGATGATGTTCAACACGTTGAGCAGCTGGCGCTTGTACTCATGCAGACGCTTAGACTGCACGTCGAAGATGGCGTCGGTGTTCAGGGTGATGCCGTAGTCCTGCTTGATATAGTTGGCGAAGGCGGCCTTGTTCGCGGTCTTGATTTTGGACAGGCGGTCCAGCGTGGAAGCGTCGTCCCTGGCCTTGAGGATGTTCTCCAGGTCGTCGGGGTGGAGCAGATAGCTGTCGCTGCCGTTGATCTCACAGATGAGGTTGTGCAGCTCCGGGTTGATTTCAGCCAGCCAGCGGCGGTGGTCCACGCCGTTGGTCACGTTGGTGAACTTCTTGGGGGTGCGCAGCCAAGCGGTGTGGAACACGTCGTCCTTCAAAATCTGGGAGTGCAGGGCGGCCACGCCGTTGACGGCGAAGCAGGTGGCTACGCACAGGTTGGCCATGCGGACGTCGCCGTCCCAGACGATGGCCAGCTCCTGGGCCTTGTTCTCGTCCCCGTGGAAGAAGTCCCGGACTCGGTGCAGATAGCGCTCGTTGATCTCGCAGATGATCTGCCAGCAGCGGGGGACCAGAGACTCCACCAGCGCCTGGGGCCAGTGCTCCAGGGCCTCAGCCAGAACAGTGTGGTTGGTGTAGGCCACGGTCTTGCAGACGATGTCCCAGGCCTCGTCCCAGCCGAAGTAATGCTCGTCCATCAGGATGCGCATCAGCTCAGGGATGACCAGAGTGGGATGGGTGTCGTTGATTTGGATGACGTGCTTCTCCGCGAAGTTGGACAGGGTGCCGTACTGGGCCAGGTGCTTGCGCACGATGGACTGGACGGTGGCGGAGACAAAGAAATACTGCTGCTTGAGACGCAGGCTCTTGCCCTCATAGTGGTTGTCGGCGGGGTAGAGCACCTTGGCGATGACCTCGGCGTTGGCGGCGCTCTCCACGGCCTTGAGATAGTCGCCGGAGGAGTAGTAGGACATATCCACCGGGGCGGGAGACTTGGCGTCCCACAGGCGCAGGGTGTTGACGTGGTCGGTGCCGTAACCGGCGATGTTCATGTCCATAGGCACGGCCATGACCTCGGTGCCGCCGATATAGTCCACCTTGAAGTGGCTCAGGTCGTCCACGGACTGCACCACGGTGCCGCCGAAGCGGACGGTCTCGACTTCATCCCGCTTGGGGACCAGCCAGGCGTCGCCCATGTCCAGCCAGTCGTCGGCCAGCTCGATCTGCTTGCCGTCCACGATCTTCTGCTTGAAGATGCCCAGCTGGTAGCAGATGGAATAGCCGGTGGCGGGGATGTTCAGGGTGGCCATGGAGTCCATATAGCAGGCGGCCAGACGGCCCAGACCGCCGTTGCCCAGACCGGCATCCGGCTCCAGCTCGAAGATTTCGGCGTGGTCGAAGCCCATCTCGTCGATGGCGTCCTTCAACTCGTCCAGGATGCCCAGGTTGTAGGCGTTTTTCATCATGGAGCGGCCCACCAGGAACTCCATGGAGAGGTAATGGACCTCACGGGCGCTGGTTTTCCGGGTGACCTCTTTGGTGTCGATGTGGTTGGCGGACATGATGTCCCGCACGACCATGGCGCAGGCCTTGAACATATGCACCTTGGACGCCTCTTTGATGGTGCGGCCAAAGTTGCGGCGCAGCTTGCCCTCGATCAGGGCACAAAGCTCATATTTGGAATATTCACGCATAAAAATTCCTCCAAATTTACACTTGACAGAAGGGAAGTTCACAATTTGTTTGCGTTTCAGCCCAAAAGGGGCTGCTACACGCCATTTTAACATGAGGTGGGTGTTCTGTCAATCTTTGTGCCGCCAAAAGCCGCCCCCGAAGCGCAGAAAAAGGGAGCGTCTTTTCGACGCTCCCTTGTGGAAAATTACAGTTATTTCGGCAAATCCCGGATTATTCGGCGCTGATCTTCTCGTAAATGGACAGATACTCCTTGGCGGACTTATCCCAGCTGAAGTCGGTGGTCATGCCGCGCTTCATCAGAGCGGTCCAGGCGTCCTTGTCGGAGAAGTACAGGTCCACGGCCCGGTTGATGGCGTTGAGCATATCGTCGGCGTTGATGTTGCCGAAGGTGAAGCCCAGGCCCTCGCCGGTCTCGGGGTTGTAGGAGGGGACGGAATCCTTCAGGCCGCCGGTGAGACGGACCACGGGGATGGTGCCGAACCGCATGGCGAACATCTGAGTCAGGCCGCAAGGCTCTGCCACGGAGGGCATGAGCATGATGTCCGCGCCGGCATAGATCTTGGTGGACAGGGCGGCGGCGTACTTGATGTTGGCGGAGACCCGGCCGGGATACTGCTTGGCGGCGTTGCGGAAGAACTCCTCAAAGCCCCACTCGCCGGTGCCCAGCACCACGAACTGCACGTCCTGCTCCATGATGCGGTGGAAGACGTTGGTAATCAAATCGTAGCCCTTGTGACCCACCAGACGGGAGATGCAGGCGATGATGGGCACGTCGGGATCGACGTTGAGGCCCAGCTCCTTCTGGAGCGCGGCCTTGCACTCGGCCTTGCCGGAGAGGTCGTCGGCGGAGTAGTTGGTGACGATGATGGTGTCGGTGGCGGGATCGTTGGCCACCATGTCCAGTCCGTTCAGGATGCCGGACATCTTGTAATAGTTGTCGGTGACGACGCCCTCCAACCCGTGGGCGTAGAAGCTGTATTGCAGCTCGTTGGCGTAGGTGGGGGAGACGGTGGTCACGTAATCGGAGGCGTAAATCGCGCCCTTCATCAGGTTGACGTCGCCGTAGTAGCTCAGCAGCTTCTCATTGAAGTGGCTGGAGTCCAGACCGAACACGTCCTCCATGATGGAGCGGCCAAAGCGTCCCTGATACTCGATGTTGTGGATGGTGTAGACGCTCTTGGCGTTGGCCAGCTGGGGAACGACCTTCTTGCTGTCGTTCAGGTAGATGGGCACCAGGGCGGTCTCCCAGTCGTTGGCGTGGATGATGTCGGGCGCCCAGTCGATCTGAGCGGGGACCTCCACGCAGGCTTTGGAGAAGTAGGCGAAGCGCTCGCCGTCGTCGTAGTGACCATAGAGGCCGTTGCGCTTGAAGTAGGTCTCGTTGTCCACGAAGTAGTAGGTCACGCCGCCGCGATCCAGCTGGAACAGGCCGCAGTAAGAGGAGCGCCAGCCCAGACGGAAGTAGAAGTACTTGACGAAGGTCATCTGGCTGCGCCACTGGTCGCCGATGCCGGCGTACAGGGGCAGGATGACGCGCACGTCGTTGTCCATAGCGGCCAGCGCGGGCGGCAGAGAGGCGGCCACGTCAGCCAAGCCGCCAGTCTTAATGAAGGGGGCGACCTCCGAGGCTACGAAGAAGATTTTCATGTTACATGCCTTCCTTTCGCTAATAACTGGTAATGGGTACGTTTGCACAAGGGCAAAGCAGGAGCCGACTCGCGCCGACCCCTGGCAAAGCTACAGAAAACAGCGTCTAAATAGAGACTGTGAATCCGTTTGGGTTTCCCTCGCATAGCTATCAGCCATTAGCCATTAGCTTTTAGCTTGGCGGTGCTGCCCTTTCAGCACTGCGCTTTTGGTTTGCAGCACCAGGCTAACGGCTAACAGCTAAGAGCTAACAGCTCATCAACGGCGTTGATGCAAAGGAACAACCAATGGACTCTATTTAGACCTTTTGGTTCTTGGCGATGGGCAGCGGATAGTTCTGATGTCCGGCCAATCTGGAGTTGGCGGAGAAGGTGACGCCCTTGTCGCCGATGACGTAGTTCAGGTCGGCGTTCTCGCCCACGGTGCAGTCCTTCATGAGGATGGAGTTCTTCACGACGGCGCCCTTGCCGACTTTGACGTTGCGGAAGATGATGGAGTTCTCCACGGTGCCCTCGATGATGCAGCCGTCGGCGATGACGGCGTTCTTCACGGCGCTGCCGGGAGCGTAATAGGTGGAGGCGTCGGTGCGGTCCTTGGAGTAGATGGGACGCTCCGGCGTGAACAGGTCGGCCATGACCTCCGGCTTCAGCAGGTCCATGGACCGCTCCAGATAGGCGGGGATGGAGGTCAGCCGGGCGGCGTAGTTGTCGAAGACGTAGGGGACGATCTTCAGCTTATCCTTGTTGGGGATGAGCACGTGGCGAGAGAGGGAGTACTGGTTGTGAGCGGCGCAATCCTTGACGCTGCGGCTCAGGAACTCCTTGGACATGATGTAGATGTTCAGGCACTCCAGACCCACGGCCTTGTCGGGACGGCGGAGCACGTCCAGCGTACCGTCCTCCAAGGGAACGTAGTAGGTGGTGCAGGAGGGCTTGCCGGAGTAGTTGTGGGTGCAGACGGGGGTCACGTCCGCGCCGGAGGCGAGGTGGGCCTCAAAGACCGCAGCCAGGTCGATGTTGGCGGCCAGGTCGCCGTCGGCCAGCAGGACATACTCCTGACGGATGTCGTCCACATAGCTGCCCAGGTTGGCCAGGGCTTCCATGCGGCCGCGGGGGTTGCCGGAACCGGCCTTCTGGGAGAAGGGAGGCAGCAGGCGCAGGCCGCCGCGTTTCCGGGTCAGGTCCCAATCCTTACCGGACTCCACGTGGTCCAGCAGGGACTGATAGTTCTCTTCCAGCACCAGGCCCACGTCGATGATGCCCGCGTTGGTGCAGTTGGAGAGCATGAAGTCGATCATACGATAGCGTCCGCCATAGGGGACGGAAGACATGGAGCGGATCTCGGTCAGCGGACCCAGATCATATTCAGCCTGATTGGTGAAAATAATGGCATGGAGATTCTTAAGCATTATTTGTCACCGCCTTTCTTCTCAGGATAGAGCATAGCGCCGGCCTCGATTTCAGCGCCGGGAGCGATGTTGACGCCCTTGCCGACAACGGCGACTTTCTTGTTGGGGTCGTCATAGACCTGGTCGGAGCCAACGTGGGCGCCCGCGCCGATGACGGCGTCCTCAGCGATGATGGCGTATTCCACCACAGCGCCGGGCTTGATGACCGCGCCGGGCATAATCATGGAGTAACGGACGACAGCGCCGTTGCCCACCTGAACGGAGTCGGAGATGATGGAGTTCTCCACGTCGCCGTCGATGATGCAGCCGCTGGAGATGAAGGAGTGCTTCAGGGAGGCGTGAGGCAGGATGGAGTGAGGCGGACGGATGGGGTTCCGGGCGAACAGGGGCCACTCCTTGTCGTAGACGTTCAGGTCGCCGTTGGGGTCCAGAATGTCCATGTTGGCGTCCCACAGGGAGTTGATGGTGCCCACGTCTTTCCAGTAGCCGTTGAACCGGTAGACCATCATCTTCTCGCCCGCGTTGAGCATGTTGGGGATGATGTTCTTGCCGAAGTCGTTGGAGGAATCGGGGTCGGCCTCGTCCTCGATGAGGTACTGGCGCAGCTTGCTCCAGGTGAAGCAGTACACACCCATAGAGGCCAGGTTGCTCTTGGGATGGGCGGGCTTCTCCTCGAACTCATAGATGGTGTCGTCGTCGTTGACGTTCATGATGCCGAAGCGCTTGGCCTCTTCCATGGTGACGGTCAGGACGGAGATGGTGGCGGCGGCGTTGTTGGCCTTGTGGACGGCCAGCATCTCGGTGTAGTCCATCTTGGAGATGTTGTCGCCGGAGAGGACGATGACGTACTCAGGGTCGTACTGGTCGATAAAGCCGATGTTCTGATAGATGGCGTTGGCAGTGCCGGCATACCAGGAGCCGTCGCCGCCGGAGGTGGAGTAGGGGGCCAGGGAGTGCAGGCCGCCGTTGGCGCGGTCCAGGTCCCAGGGCTCGCCGTTGCCCAGGTAGACGTTCAGTTCCAGGGGCTGATACTGAGTCAGGACGCCGACGGTGTCAATGCCGGAGTTGACGCAGTTAGACAGCGGAAAGTCGATGATACGGTACTTGCCGCCGAAGGGGACGGCAGGTTTGGCCACGTTCTGGGTCAGCGCGTATAAACGGCTGCCCTGACCGCCTGCTAGCAGCATGGCCACACATTCCTTTTTCATTGGTCAGTTCACCTCAACACAAGATTTGCTCGTTAGGAGCGCTGATGGCACTTCTGCCTGGCCGGATGGCCGATCCCCCGCAGACCGTCCGGCTGCCGCTCCCTGCCACTGCGCCAAAGCGCTGCGGCGGGCCGGAGCCTGTGGGGAAACACCCTCCCGGATGGACCGGAGTGTTATCAGTACTTCTAATTATTATATGTACCGGCAAAGCGCCGAATTACATCAAAGTTGGGTCGTGGGGCGGTGGTGGAAATGGGGCTGCGCCCGTTCGGGCCGCCGGTGGACGCACCGCAGCACCACCGCCGTCATGGGCGGCAGCGACAGCAGCAGGCCGGAGCCGCCGGGTCCACAGCTCTGGACGGAGCGCATTCCCTGGGTGCTGCTGATTTGGCCCTGACCGCCATAGGCCACGTCGTCGGTGGAAAAAACCACCTCGTAGGCCCCGCCGCAGGGGATGCTGATGCGGTGGCGGGCGTGTTCCACCGTGGCGGAGAAGTTGGCGGCGACGAAGTAGTCGCAGCCGTCGTGTCCCTGGCGGACATAGACGATCAGCTGGTCCCGCGCGCCGTTTTTGATCACCCGGAAGCTCTCGTCCGCGTCCCGCTCCCACAGGGCGGGGGTGGAGAGGTAGAAGTTGTTGGCCTCCCGGAAGAAGCGCTGCTGCTTCTGGTAGGTGTCATACTGGAGCAGATGCCAGTCCAAAGACTGGAGGCAGTTCCAGGAGTTGCGCTGGCCGAACTCGGTGCCCATCATGGTCAGCTTGCTGCCGGGTTGGGTCAGGAAAAAGAGGTAGAAGGCCCGCACTTGGGCGAACTGGGTGTGGTCGTCCCCCTGCATTCGTGCGGCCAGCGAGGGCCGGGGCGCGGCGACTAAGTCGTGGGAGAGGGGGAGGACACAGCTGGAGGAGGGCCGTGGAGCCGCAGAGAAAATCGAAGTGGTCTGTTTGGGGTCGGTGAGCCGGGCCAGCATTTTTTCCACCCAGGCGGTGTTCCAGTAGTGGTCGAAGCCGGTCAGCTCCTGTGGTTCCCCGGCGTAGGTGGTCACGAAGGGAAACTGCTCGTGTATCACCTGGTTCATGCGGCCAATGAAGCCCTCGGCCTCGGTGGGGGTGCCAGTGAAGTGGAACCCGTCCACATGGTATTTCTCCAGCCAGAAGAAGGCGGCGGAAATCAGGAAGTTCTCCACCTCCGGCTTGGACAGGTCGAACTCGCAGACCCGGCTGGCCAGCTCCTCCTCAGAGTCGATGGGGGTGAGAGAAAACTTAGGGGAGCGGCCCGCCTGGGTGCCCTGCCGATACCGGGGGAGCATATCCTTTTGCTCTTCGGTTTTGGGGGCGGGGACCGGGTCGGGCATCCCATAACAGGGGGTGCCGTCGAACTGGTAGAGGGCGAAGGAATCCTTGGGGAAGCCGGTGGAGACGCCGTCCAGCACCACGCTGACCCCCGCCTGGTGGAGCTGGTCCACCAGATACATGAAGTCAGTGGGGGTGCCGAACCGGGAGGTGACGGCGTAGTAGCCGGTCAGCTGGTAGCCCAGGCTTTCGTCCAGGGGGTGTTCCGCCACGGGGAGGAACTTGACCCCGGTGAAGCCCATTTCCTTCACGTAAGGGACGAGATATTCTGCGATGGTGCGGTAGTTCAGCACCTGGCCGTCGCCGGTGCGCCGCCAGGAGCCAAGATGAACCTCGTAGAGGTTGATGGGGGCGGTTTTGCCGTCCCGGACCCGCTGGTCCCGGTAGCGGAGCCAGCCCTCGTCTCCCCACTGGTAGCCCTCCAGGTCGTAGAGCTTGGAGGCGGTGCCGGGGCGGGTCTCGGCGTGGAAGGCGTAGGGGTCGGCCTTTTTCAGCAGGGACCCCTCGGCGGTGTGGATAGCATACTGGTAGCGGTCATATTGGGCCAGACCGGGGACGAACAGCGACCACAGGCCGCCGGTTTCCCGGACCATGGGGTGGCTCTCCGGCTGCCAGCCGTTGAAGTCCCCGATGACGGAAACCCCCTGGGCCGCAGGCGCCCAGACGCGAAAACGCCAACCCTCGCGCCCGTTTTCCCTGACCGGATGGCTCCCCATGAAATCGTAGCATTTGTAACAGCCAGAGGAAGAAAGAGCGGATTTTTCGGCGATAGACGGGGCAGAAGGTTTCAGATCCATTGAGAAATCTCCTAAAGTGTTTTTGAAAAATAAGAAAGATTAGGCACTGGAATAATGTCAAAAGAGCAAAAAAAAGAAGGGAATATCTTTGTTGAAATTATACAATACGAATTGGAAAGTGTCAAGCGCTATTCGGTATGTTCTCCCTAAAAAAAGAGAAAAGTTGTTTTAGGAATCGGAATATGTGCCGTTGAAAGGGGAAACGGGGCGGGTTTTCCAACGGAGGAGGCTCTGCCGCCGCCCGACCGGGACGCGGGACAGACAGCAAAAAGGAGCGCTGCGAAATGAATCGTCGCAGCGCTCCCGGAAAAGGAATTGACATTTTTCAGGTTTTCGGCTATACTAAAAGCAGAACAAGGGCGCTGCCCGGCAACGGCTGGCCCCTAGGATTCAGTTACAAGAAGTAACCGCCACAGTTGGGACCTGGGGGCGGTTACTTCTTTTTATGGTAGTAGATCGTCAGAAACAATCCACACAGGCCGATGATAACCAAGCAGAACTCATAAAATTCCGAAGTCGTCATAGGACAGTCACCCCCTTCTTTTCAAGCAGGGGGCAAAAGAAGCTGCCCCCGCAGAGGGGGCCAACCGCCACCGTATTGGGCAGCACCCTGGTCCTCCGAAGAGAACCATTGATACAATATCACAAAATTTGATGTAGTGCAACAAAAAACACAGCAAAATCAGAAAATAGAACATGTTCCCCCAAAACAACAAGGCGCACCCTCGCGGGTGCGCCCTGTGCGTTAATCGGTGTTTGCGGTCAAATTGAACCGGCGGTTCAGCAGCCGCACTTCCGGCCGCTGGCCTCGAAGGACGCACATTCGGTGCAGTCGCAGCTCTTGGGGCGGGCGTCGCCGCAGCAGCCCACCTTGATGGCGTTCAGGGTGCAGAAGTCCTTGCTGCCCGCGTGATAGGCGCAGGAAGTCACGTTACATTCGATGCTGTGATTGATCTTATCCATACCTTGGTTCCTCCTTTTTATGAGGGCAGCGCCGCGCAGGGAAGGCGGAGCCGTCCTCTGGGTACACCGTCAGTATGGACAGTTGGACGGGTTTTATGCGCGTTTACAGCTTTTTTGGCGCGACCTCCCCCGCCAGGGGCAGCGACGCCTGGGCAAGGGCGATGTACTCCTGCGTGTTTGCTCTGGTGTGGGCCTGTTCCTCCGGGGTGGTGGGGCGGACGAGCTTGGCAGGGACGCCCATGACCAGCCAACCGTCGGGTACGACCATGTTCCCCGTCACCAGTGCGCCCGCACCGACGATGCAGTTTTTCCCAATGACACAGCCGGAGAGCAGCGTGGCCCCCATGCCCACCAGGGAGTTGTCCCCCACGGTGCAGCTGTGGACGATGGCCCCGTGGCCCAGTACGCAGCCCGCGCCCACCTGCAACGGTGCGCCGGTGTCGCAGTGGAGGATGCAGCCGTCCTGGACGTTGGTACCCTCCCCCACGGTGATGGCGTCATCGTCCCCCCGGAGGACCGCGCTGTACCAGAGGTTCACGTCCTTTCCGCAGCGTACTTTGCCGATGACGACGGCGGTCTCCGCCGCCCGGACGGTGGGGTGGAGCTGGGGCGCTGTGCCGCGAAAGGGTTTTAAAATCATCGTGGGTCCCTCCTGTGATTGTAGTATGACCATCATACCGTAAAACGCCGGAAAAGGCAAGGCGGGGACAATTAGCAATTAGCAATGTGCAATGTGCAATGATGCGAGAACCCGGTGCGGCGCTGCTTTTCCCGCGTCCCCGCGCATGATTTCCCCGCCGCCGCATAGAGTGAGGGGTGGAGGTGGCGCATATGGACTTAAAAAACGGAGCGATCACGGTGGGCGAGGTGCTGGCCCATCCCGGTGCGCGGGACATCCTGCGGACCTACTTCCCCCAGGTGGCGGACAACGCCCTGCTGCTGGGCATGGCCCGGAGCTGGACCCTGAACCGGGTGCTGCGGCAGGTGGACGGTCAGGTGGACGCCGGACGGGTGCAGCAGATGAGGCAGGAGCTGGAGGAATTGTAGCTATTAGCTCTTAGCTGTTAGCTGTTAGTGGGGTGGTCCGTTTCCGAACGGCAGTTCTTCGTGGAAAACTGGTACTATCCTGGGCAAAACCGCTGGCGAGACGGCAAGCGCTATCTGAGCTACAGGGAGAAGCGCAGCTTCGCAGGGAGCGTAGCGGAAGTGCTGCTTGACAGCAGAAGTGCCGCTTGACGGCAACAACCAATGGCTAACGGCTAACAGCTCAACTATACCACTTGAGGCTGTCCGTGTCCTCCGTCCTGCGGAGGACATGGCCGGTCAGGGCGAAATCCACCGCGAACACCATGCCCAGGGGCACCAGCAGCAGGTCGGGCAGGGCGGCCACGATTCCCGCCACCAGGGGCTGGAGCCAGAACACCAGCGGCAGGCTCAGCAGGCTCCAGGCGATGGAAAAGGGCAGGCACACCCGCCCGTGGAAGCTGCCGGGCAGCCCGCTGTAATCCCAGAAGGACACCCGCCACACCTTTTCGTAAAAGAGGCTCATCAGGTACTCCGCAGCCGTGGCCACCAGCGCCGCCGCAGGCAGCAGCAGCCACACCCGCAAGCGTACAAAAGCGGGCAGCGCCAAAATCGCCGCCGCCCCCAGCCCGTAGACCGGACACATGGGCAGGACAAGCATACACTTCCGGTCCTTCTTGTCGGAGCCTGTCACCCAGGCGAAGGCCACCTCCAGGCCGAAGCCCGCCACGCTGTAGAAAAAAATCGACCAAATCACGTCCAATTTTATCACCGAAATCTAGCATGGCTCCAAAACCGCAAAACATACGGGGAAAAGAATTGTACCTTGGAGCAAGGCGTGATATAATACTTCGCGGAAATTGAAAACTGGCCTGTATTGCAGAAGGATGGAGGAAAACCCTGTGAGCTTTCGGCATCTGATCGACTTTGGAGACCTGACCCGCCAGGAGTGGGAAGAGCTGTACGCCCGCTGCGCTAAAATCATGGACGACCCCGACGCCTATATGGAGGGGTGCCATGGCCGGGTGCAGGCCAACCTGTTCTATGAGCCGTCCACCCGGACGAACTTTTCCTTCCAGGCCGCCATGCTCCGGCTGGGCGGCAAGGTGTTCGGCTTTGCCGACCCCAAAAGCTCCTCCACCGCCAAGGGCGAATCCCTGAAAGACACCATCAAGATGGTGTCCGCCTACGCGGACGTCATCGTCATGCGCAGCCCCAAGGAGGGCGCGGCCAAAGCCGCCTCCATCTACTCCGAAACGCCGGTCATCAACGCCGGAGACGGCGGGCACATGCACCCCACTCAGACTCTGGCCGACCTGACCACCATCCAGCGCTACCGGGGCAGCATCGACGACCTGAACATCGGTCTCTGCGGCGACCTGAAAAACGGGCGCACCGTCCACTCTCTCATCAAAGCCCTGGCTAAGTTCGACAACATTCGGTTTTACCTCATCGCCCCCCGGGAGCTGGCGGTGCCGGAGTATATGCGGGCCTTTATGCGGGAGCGGGGCATGAAGTTCGTGGAGGTGACGGGCCTGGAGCCAGTCATCCCCATGCTGGACGTGCTGTATATGACCCGTATCCAGCAGGAGCGGTTTTCCAGTCCCTGGGAGTACGAGCAGGTGCGGGGCATTTACGTGCTGACCCGGAAAAAGCTGGAGCGGGCCAAGCCCGACATGATGGTGCTCCACCCCCTGCCCCGGGTGGACGAGATCTCCGTGGACGTGGACGACGACCCCAGGGCCTACTACTTCGAGCAGGCCCGCTGCGGCATGTATATCCGCATGGCGCTGCTGATGGACCTGGCCAACCAGCCCCACCGCATCCCCGGCCCCGTGGAGATCGGCACCGCGCCCCGGTGCAGCAATCCCAACTGCATCACCCAGAGCGAAAAGTACCTGCCCCCGCTGACCAAGATGGTGGGCGGCGTGGAGTGCTGTGCCTACTGCGACAAGGAGCTTTAGCTCTTAGCTTCTAGCTATTAGCTATTAGCTTTGTGGTGTTCAACGGTTCGCTCTGCGCTTGGCTTCGCCGCACAAAACAAACCGCTGACAACCAACCGATGTTTCGTACTGGTCACTTTCGGCTGGCAGCACTTGACTACAGGGAGAAGCGCAGCTTCGGAAGCGCCGCTTGACGGCAACAGCTAAAGGCTAACAGCTAATAGCTCACCCTACAGTTTTTTTCGGCAATGCAAAAAAAATGTTGACAAAGACCGCCCGCTGTGGTATCATCTTTTAGCTGGCAACCGATCCGCGGGTGTAGTTCAATGGTAGAATCCCAGCCTTCCAAGCTGGTCGCGTGGGTTCGATTCCCATCACCCGCTCCATTTTTTCCAGCGAGCGTTTTTCGCTCCCATATGCGCCTGTAGCTCAGCTGGATAGAGCAACTGCCTTCTAAGCAGTGGGCCGGGGGTTCGAGTCCCTTCAGGCGTACCATTTTCGCCTCGGCTGCGGCGGGTCTGTCCTGCGGAGGCGGCTCTTTTGAGCGCGGCGCAGCAAATTTTATATTCTATGGTGGGTATAGCTCAGTTGGTTAGAGCGCCAGATTGTGGCTCTGGAGGCCGACGGTTCGAATCCGTCTATCCACCCCATTTATCCCTTTGGAAGTTCGTCAGGCAGGGCAGGAGCAAGCGTCTTCCGCCTCTGGCGTTCTGTTTTTGTGGTGCAATCGAGATTGGGATGTCGCCAAGCGGTAAGGCAAAGGACTTTGACTCCTTGATCCGTGGGTTCGAATCCCGCCATCCCAGCCACAAAACCTTTTAAAATTGAACAACTATGATTCAGTAGCTCAGTCGGCAGAGCATCTGCCTTTTAAGCAGAGGGTCCGGGGTTCGAGCCCCCGCTGGATCACCAAAACCGCCGCAGTGAGAACTGCGGCGGCTTTTTGCGTTTTTTGTGTGCAAGGAACCCCTCCGTCGTCAAACCGCGACGGAGGGGTTCCCCATCATTGCACATTGCACATTGCTAATTGCGCAAATCTTCCCCCCGGAAATACTTCCCCAACGGCTTTGCCAGCAGCACGAACACCACCAGCGTAATAACGGTGTTCAGGCCCATATAGACGATGTTGTAAAGGAAGGAGTAGACCCAGGGGGTTACCCATGGGCAGGCCCAGGAACACGTCGGGCATATAGGAGGCCCAGACGGTGGCGCCCACCACGTAATGCACCAGGAACCGGGCCAGACAGCCGATGACGGTGCCGATGTAAATGCCGCCTTTTTTGCCCTTCATGACGCCGGCCAAACCCAGAGCGGTAAAGGCCACCAGGTAGTCCCCGATGATGGACTGCCAGCCCAGGGCGAAGCCGCCGTCAAAGACGAATTGCAGCACACCAAAGACGAACCCGGCCAGCAGGCCGGGGCCAAGCCCCCACCGGACGGCGAACAGAATCATGGGCACCATCGCCAGCACCACAGAGCCGCCCCAGGGCATCTCCCACAGCTTAATCATGCTGAGGATCTGGGCGGCGGCCACCATCAGCGCGCCCTCGCAGAGCATCCTCACCCGCGTATGTGAATTCATAACAAGTACCTCCCAAAAGACAAAATCGGACGATTCCGTTTGCGCAGCCCTGTGCAGAGCTATTAGCTATTAGCTTTTAGCCATTAGCTTGGCAGTGCTGCCTTTTCAGCTCTACGCTTTTCGCTTGCATAGCCTGACTAACAGCTAACAGCTAACGGCTAACAGCTTATCACAACCGGAGGCTGCGTTTCGCCCCCATCTCAGCCGGGGATGTCCCCCAGCGCCCCTGCGGTAGATTTCATTTTACACGCTGACACATAAATGTCAACCCTCAATACACCACATTTTTCAACGGTTCTCCCCTGTTCCACCGACGGAGGTTCTCACAGCAGATGTCACAGATGATGTCCTCGATGGCATCCAGCCGCCCGAAGGAGCCGCCGGATACGTGGGGCGTGATGAGGCAGTTCTCCGCGCTCCACAGGGGATGGTCCCTGGGCAGGGGTTCCGGGTCGGTCACGTCCAGCGCCGCGCCCCGAAGCTGGCCCCGGTTCAAAATCTCCGCCAGGGCGTCGCAGTCCACGAAGTTGCCCCGGCCCACGTTGACCAGCACCGCCCCCGGCTTCAGCAGTTCCAGCCGCTGGCGGTTGAGATACCGGCGGGTCTCGCCGTTGTAGGGCAGGCAGCCCACCACCACATCGGCTTTGGGCAGCCAGTTTTCCGCCTCCTCCAGGGTGCAGAGGGCGTGGAAATCAGGCCGGAGCCGGGAGGTGTCCCGGCAGACCCCCACGGTGTAGGTGTCGAACCCCCGGAGCCGCCGGGCGGTCTCGCCGCCCAGGTTGCCCGCGCCGAAAATCAGCACCGTGGCCCCGTCCAGGGAACCAATGGGGCCTCGGTCCGCCCACTCCCGCCGCTGCTGCTGGCTCCAGTAGCCCGGCAGGTTCTGGAGCAGCGCCAGCGTCTGCCCCAGCACATATTGAGAGATAGCCACCCCAAACGCGCCGCTGGCGTTGGTCAGCCGCACCCCCGCCGGGAAGGGCACCAGCCCCTGGGTGTAGCCATCGAACCCCGCCCAGGTCAACTGTACCCAGCGCAGGGTCTTGCTCTCCCCCAGCAGAGCGGGGTCCGGCCCGCCAAGGACCACCTGGGCGGTGGAGAGGGCGCGGCGCACCTGGTCCGCCGGGGCGTCCTGGGGCAGAAACACCAGCTCCCAGCCCTCTCCTGCGGCCTCCCGGATACAGGCCACATGATGGGGCCGGAAGGGTGCCATAATGAGCAGTTGGTTCATAAAAAACGTCTCCTTTACCGCTTGTCCCCAAAGTTGCAAATTTGCAGGGCCACGCCGTCGGGCATGATCTGGAATCCGTGCCGCTGGTAGAAGGCGGCGTTTTTGCGCTCCTCCGGCATCCCCTCGATATAAAGGTAATTTTTGTACTTTTCCTTCATCATTTCCACCATGGTCCCGGCGATGCCCTGGCCGTGGTACGCGGGGTCCACCAGAACATAGTGGAGGTAGGCCACCAGCTCGCTGTCATCCAGCGCCCGGGCCAGCCCCACCAGCCGTTCCCCGTCCCAGGCGGTGATGACGGTAGAGGAGTGGGTCAGCGCCTTGTGGATGGAGCCGGGTGGGGTACTCCCCGGAGACCCAGCCCACGGAGCGGAACAAATTTTGCACCTGCTCCACGGTGAAGGTTTTTTCTTCGGTGTAGGTGATCATAGTGGGTGGTTCCTTTTCTCTGGTTTTGTTACTTTTGGTGCGAAATCAATTCAACCGCCACAAATCAATGTGCAATGACAGGTCTCCCCATCATTGCACATTGCACATTGCTAATTGCTCATTGAATTACAGGTACTTCTCGATTCTGGCCCGCACGCAGTCCTCGCCCAGCACGTTGCTGACCTCCCAGATGTCGGGGGCGTTGGCCCGGCCGGTCAGGGCGATGCGGAGCATGTTGGTGGTGTGGACGATGCTGCCCTTGTAGTCCTCCGGGTGCTTTTTGTAGTCCTTGGGACGGACGGCGAAGCCCATGTCGCCGGTGATGGCCTTGACGTTGGCGAACCACGCGCTCTGGTCGGCGGAGAAGTCGTTGCTCTCCAGATAGCGGCGGAAGAACTCCTTCCGGGTGGCCTCGTCCACCTGTTCGGGGAACTCGTCCTCCCGCTGGAAGGTCTCGTCGTAGTAGAAGGACATGAACTGACACGCCTGCTTCCAGCTGACCAAATCCTTCCGGGGCTTTTTGCCCCCCTTGCCCACGTTCAGGGCCTTGAGGGTCTTGTCCTTGTAGGCGGTCAGCAGGGCATAGAAGTCGGGATTATATTCCTTGCACCAGGCGGACCACTTCTCGTAAACCTCCTCGGCGGACATCCGGCAGATGACGTCCTTGGAGATGTTGTCCAGCTTTTCCAGGTCCACCAGCGCGCCGGAGTTGCTCATCTTCTCCAGGGTGTAGGGGAAGTCCAGATAGGACGCCTCCGGGTTGGCGATGCGCCACTCCTCATAGTTGGAGTTCAGCAGCGTCAGCAGGAACTCCCACACCGCATCCTGGCAGATGCCCTCCTGCTGGTAGTAGGCCAGAGCCAGCTCCGGGTCCTTCCGCTTGGACAGCTTGCGCTTGATCTGCTTTTCGCCACCGTTGTCGTCAGGGACAGTGTCCAGCTTCATCAGGGTGGCGGTGTGGCAGTAGATAGGTGTCTCCCAACCCATGGCCTCAAAGAGGGCCACGTGCATGGGCAGCGAGGCCAGCCACTCCTCCCCCCGGATGACGTAGGTGGACTGCATCAGGTGGTCGTCGATGCAGTGGGCAAAGTGATAGGTGGGGATGCCGTCGGATTTCAGCAGCACAAAGTCCATGTTGTTGGAGGGCATTTTCAGCGCGCCGCGAATGGCGTCGTTGACCAAAATCGTCCCCTGCTCCTCCGGGGCGCGGAACCGCAGCACCCAGGGCTTTCCCGCCTCCAGATTGGCCTGCACTTCCTCCAGCGACAGGTTCCGGCAGGTGGCGTAGGGGCCGTAGTAGCCGGTCAGCTCCTTGTTAGCCTGCTGCCGCTCCCGGGTGGCGTCCAACTGCTCGGCGGTGCAGAAGCAGGGGTAAGCCATGCCCTGCTCCACCAGCCACTTGGCAAAGACGTGGTAAATGCCCGCCCGCTGGCGCTGGCGGTAGGGGCCGTAGTCGCCCTTGTTGCCGTCGATGGTGGCTCCCTCGTCGAAGTAGACGCCGAAGTAGGCCATGGAGCGGAGAATGGTCTCCACCGCGCCGGGGACCTCCCGCTTCTGGTCGGTGTCCTCAATGCGGAGGTAGAACACGCCGCCGCTCTGGTGGGCCAGCCGCTCCGCGATGATGGCGTTGTAGAGGTTGCCCAGGTGGATGAAACCGGTGGGGCTGGGGCCGATGCGGGTGACTTTGGCCCCTTCCGGCAGGTCGCGTTTGGGGAAGCGGGCCTCCACGTCCTCCCGGCTTTCGGTCACGTCGGGAAAGAGCAGAGCGGCCAGTTGTTGATGGTTCATAGAAGTGTTACCTCCTGCGAGTTTGGTGTGTGTGGGAGCTGTTAGCTTTTAGCTGTTAGCTGTTAGTTCTGGTGGTCAGTTGCAAAAACGTTGTTCTTCGCGGAAAACCTGCACTATGCTGGGCAAAAAAGCTGACCAACCGGCGAACACTATCCGAGCTAACAGCCAATGGCTAATAGCTATCAAATCGAAATAACCTTCACCCGTTCCCCCTGCGGTTCCCGCTCCACCAGCGGCTCCGCCGGGACGCCCACCGCCAGGGCGGAGACCATGCGGAACTGGGGCGGGATGCGCAGCAGGGCGGACGCCTGGGCGCTGTTTTTCAGTTCGTTGCAGATGCCGAACAGGTAGACGCTGCCCAGCCCCAGGTCGGTGGCGGCCAGGCTCATCTGGTCCACCATGCAGGCGGCGTTGGCCCCCAGCAGGGCCTCCGGGTCCTCCCGGCTGCCCAGCACGAAGATGACGGTGGGCGCGCCGTAGGTGGGGTGGGCGTCCACGTTGCCGATGGCGGCGGCGAAGTCCGCGTTCAGCGCGGCCAGCACGTCCGGGTCCTGGACCACGCGGAGCTGGAGGTGGTCATAGCGGCCCATGGCCGTGGGGGAGAGATAGGCGGCGTCCAGCAGGGCGGCAAGCTGTTGGTCGGTGATCTGCTGGGGCAGGTAGCTCCGGGTGGAGCGGCGCATCCGCATTGCTTTTGTCAGTTCCATACAAGGCTCCTTTCATACCAGGAAGGTTTGGGGTCGGTTTGTTATTATGATACTTTGTTTTTTGGGGGGTGTCAAGAAAAAAGCTGTTGGCTGTTGGCTATTAGCCGTTCGCTCGGCAGCTGTGGGCTTTGAAGGTTGTTTCTCTATACCAGCCATGTTCGTAATTGCGACGAGAAATCCTCCCACCACCGCCTAAAGGCGGCGGCAGAGAGGTTTCCAGCCCGCGGCAGGATAGGAGCGCCGCCCTACAATCCCGCAGTCCCTGGCTAAGAGCTAAGAGCTAAAAGCTAAAGGCTAAAACATCTTGACAATTCCCGCCCGGCGGCTATAATCTTAGGTACCTAAAGAATAGCGAGGCGAAGGAATTGAACGGACACTGTGACGGCTCCCCCCGCCGGGAGCCGAAAACCCCGGAGGAGCGGCTGGACCGGGCGCTGCACCGGTGCGGGCACTATCTCTACCACAACTCCGCCGGCCCCCGGCAGGCCACGGTGCTGCGGCTGTTGCAGGAAAGCGGCCCCATGAGCCAGCGTGAGGTGCAGGAGGCGCTGCACATCCAGCCCGGCTCCGTCAGCGAGCTGCTGTCCAAGCTGGAGAGCAAGGGCTTCCTGCTGCGGCAGCGGGACGGGGAGGACAAGCGCAAGGTGAACATCGTCCTGACCCCCCGGGGCCAGGCGCTGGAGCTGCGGCCCGTGGAGGACACCCTCTCCCGGCGGTACGCCGCCCTGAGCCGGGAGGAGCAGGAGCAGTTGACCGGCTGCCTGGAGCGGCTGCTGGAGAGCTGGGAGGAAGGAGGGCGCAGCAGATGAAATTTATGCTCTCTTACCTGAAGCGTTACAAGGGCCTGGTGGCCGCTTGCATGAGCCTGAAGCTGCTGGGCACCGTGTTGGAGCTGCTGCTGCCCTACGTGCTGGAGTACCTCATCGACACCGTGGCCCCCACCAAAAATTTGCGGCTGGTGGCCCTCTGGGGCGGGGCCATGCTGGCGCTGACGGCGCTGGTGCGCGTCACCAACGTCACCGCCAACCGCATCAGCGTGAAAAGCGCGAAGAGCGCCGCCTACGACATCCGCCGGGACCTGTTCTGGCACTCCATCAACCTGTCCGGCAGTCAGGCCGACCAGTTCGGCCTGCCCTCCCTGACCAGCCGCATGACCTCGGACTCCTACAACGTCCAGAACTTTTTGCAGTCCGGGCAGGCGCTGGGCGTCCGCGCCCCCATCATGCTGGTGGGGGGCATCATCGTCACCATGACCATGGACGTGGG
>MSHH01000003.1:34014-34490 GCA_001941075.1 Oscillospiraceae bacterium Zagget6
CAGCAGAGCGTGGACGAAATCGTCCGCATCATGCGGGAGAACATCACCGGCATCCGGGTGGTGAAGGCCCTCTCCAAGGAGGACTACGAGCGCCGCCGCTTCGCCGCCGCCAACCAGACCATGACCCGCCGGGACCGGAAGGCGGGCGTGGTCATGGCCCTGCCGGGGCCGCTGATGACCCTGGCGCTGAACGTCGGCCTGACGCTGGTGGTCATCGTCGGCGCAATCCGGGTCAATGCGGGCGTCACCCAGCCGGGGGTCATTCTGGCCTTTCTGACCTACTTTAACATGATCCTCATGGGGGTCATGGGCCTGAACCGGGTGTTTATGATGATGTCCAAGGCCACCGCCTCCGCCAAGCGCATCCAGGCGGTCATTGACCAGCCCGAGGGGCTGGAGCCGCTGCCGGAGGGCCAGGCCGCCCGGCAGGAGCAGCCGGGCTATGTGGTTTTTGACCACGTCTCCTTCCGCTACGG
>MSHH01000003.1:34548-35689 GCA_001941075.1 Oscillospiraceae bacterium Zagget6
CTGGGCATCATCGGGGCCACCGGCAGCGGCAAGACCACGGTTATCAACCTGCTCATGCGGTTCTACGATGCCACCGAGGGCCACATCTTCGTGGACGGCAAAGACGTGCGCACCTATGACAAGGACAGCCTCCACCGGAGGTTCGGCGTGGTCTTCCAAAACGACGTGATTTTCGCCGCGTCCCTGGCGGAGAACATCGACTTCGGCCGGGACGTGGACGAGGACGGCATCCGCGCCGCCGCCGCCAGCGCCATGGCGAAGGACTTCATCGAAGCCTATGACGACACCTATCAGCACCAGGCGGCCATCCACGGGGCCAACCTCTCCGGCGGGCAGCGCCAGCGGGTGCTGATCGCCCGGGCGCTGGCGGCGAAGCCGGACATTCTGGTGCTGGACGATTCTTCCAGCGCTCTGGATTACCGAACCGACGCCGCCCTGCGAAAGGTCATTCGGGAGCAGTACCGGGACACTACTACTATTGTAGTGGCCCAGCGGGTCAGCTCCATCATGAGCCTGGACGACATCATCATGCTGGACGAGGGGGAGGTCATCGGCCACGGCACCCACGCGGAACTGATGGCCAGCTGCCCCCAGTACCGGGAAATTTATCAGACGCAGATGGGGGAGGGAGCTTAAACTATGCCGCCGACGATTTCTGTGATGAAAAAACCCAAGGACGCCAAAGGGACCCTCCGCCGTTTGGTGGACTACCTGGCGGACTACCGCTGGCCGCTGCTGGGGGTGGCGGCCCTCAGCGTGACGGCCAATGTGCTGGCCCTGCTGGGGCCAAGCCTGGCGGGCAGCGCCATCAACGAGGCCGCCGCCGGCGCGGGCCAGGTCAACTTCGACCGGGTGTTCTATTTCGCCAAGTGGATGCTGGTCTGTTATGTGGCCTCTTCCCTGCTGACCATCGCCATCAACGTGTCCATGATGTACATCAGCCGGTGGATCGCCCGGAAAATGCGCAAGGACGTGTTCGACAAGCTGATGCGCATTCCCGTGGGCTACTTTGACCGCAACCAGGCGGGCGACATCATCAGCCGGGTCAGCTACGACATCGACGTGGTCTGCACCTGCATCTCTACCGACGTGGTGTCGATTTTGACCTCCACGGTGACGGTCATCGGCTCCTTCTGCATGA
>MSHH01000004.1 GCA_001941075.1 Oscillospiraceae bacterium Zagget6
AACATTTATTATAGAACCTTTTTTCATCGGAATCATAGATTTAGACTGATTAAACGGAGATAACTGTATGCCTATTGCGGGAACGCCGCAGGAAGCCACCCAGTCTCCGGCCTCCCCCATAATTTCACATTGCTAATTGCTCATTGCTCATTGAAATTTCCCTCTTGCGCTGTACCGTCCCCCTCATTATAATATCTGCAAAACGCTTCCAAAAAAGGAGGAGCTTTCCTATGAATCCCATCTTGACCGACCAGAAGAAACGTTTTTACCGCCAGCTGTGGCGGTTAGCCCTGCCCATCGTGCTGCAAAACATCATCAGCGCGGCGGTGAACTCCGCCGACGTGCTCATGCTGGGCTACGTGGGGGAGGACGCGCTGTCTGCGGTCTCCCTGGCAAACCAGCTCTATGTTCTCGTCAGCGGGTTTTTCTTCGGCGTCAACTCGGCCATTTCCATGATGGTCAGCCAGTATTGGGGCAAAGGCGACCGCCGCTCCATTCAGGCGGTCATGGGCATCGCCTTCAAAATCTCTCTGGCAGTGACAGTGCTGGCGGCGGTGGTGGGAGTGTGTCTCCCCGGTCTGTTCCTGCGCATCTTCACCAACGACGCCGAACTCATCCGCATTGGTTCCGACTATCTGCGCATCGTGGGGGCGTCCTACCTGATGATGGCCGTTTCCCAGGTCTATGAGTGTACCATGCGCAGCATGGAGCGGGCCAGGCTCAGCACCTTTATCAGCTCCACCGCTCTGGTGCTGAACATCGGCCTGAACGCGGTGTTCATCTTCGGCTTGTTCGGCGCACCCAAACTGGGGGTGGTGGGCGTCGCCATTGCCACCGCCATTGCCCGGACGGTGGAAGTGGGGCTGTGTTTACTGGACGCGGTGCGCTCCAAGGTGCTGGACTACTCCTGGTCGGTGCTGATGGGGTCCCACCCCAAGCTGCTGCGGGACTTCGTCCGCTATGCGGTGCCTGCCCTGCTCAACGACATGGTCTGGACCTTGGCCTTTTCCACCTACTCCATCATCTTCGGCCACCTGGGGTCCGATGTGGTGGCGGCCAACGCCGTAGCCAGCACCGTCCGCAACCTCTGCACCACTGTCTGCTATGGCATGTCCAGCGCGGGCATCGTGCTGCTGGGCAAAGCCATTGGCGACAACCGCATGGAGGAGGCCCGCTCCATGGGGGCCACCCTCTGCCACCTGACTCTGGGGGTGGGAGCGCTGACCGGGCTGCTGATTTTGCTGTCCCGGCCTCTGGTGTTCCAGTTCTACTCCCTCAGCGCCACCGGGGAGGACTACCTGAACTTCATGCTGCTGGTCAACAGCTACTATGTCATCGGCCAGGAAATCAACACCCTGGTCATCGCGGGCATCTTCCGGGCGGGAGGCGACACCCGGTTCGGCCTGCTCTGCGACACCATCGACATGTGGCTGGTGGCGGTGCCAGTGAGTTTCTTCTGCGCCTTTGTGCTGAAGCTGCCGGTAAAGGCGGTGTACCTCATCGTCTGCCTGGACGAATTTTATAAGATTCCCTTCGTCTACCGGCACTATAAAAAGTACGGCTGGCTGAAAAATATCACCCGGGCTTACGAATAAGATTATTTTAATGAATCTCATCCTTTCATTGATTTAATCTATGCACCCCTCACGAAAGATATATTGGTTTTTCCACTTCATATCGTTTATTATTTAACAAAGTGGAGGGACAGGTATGCCGTGCAATCAGCGCCCCGTCTCCCCGGAATACCCACAGGCCGCGGGACAAAACCACGGTTTATCGTTTCAAAGGAAAGAGGAGTTTTTTATGCCGAACATCACCGGTCACACCGAACTGGTTGGTCTGATGGCGTATCCCATCCGCCACAGCCAGTCCCCCACCACCCACAACCTGGCTTACGACAAAATCGGCGTGGACGCCATTCAGCTGGCCTTCGAGGTGGACAACGATTCCCTCAAGGACGCGGTGCAGAGCATCCGGGCGCTGAAAATGCTGGGTTCCAACATCTCCATGCCCAACAAGACCGTGGTCCACCAGTACCTGGACGACGTGGACGAGGCCGCCCGCCTGTGCGGGGCCATCAACACCGTGGTCAACACCCGCGACGCCGACGGCAATGTCACCGGCTTCCTGAAGGGCTACAACACCGACGGCATGGGCTATTGGCAGGCTATGAAAGAGGAAGGCATCGACTTTAAAGGCATGAAGATGGTCCTCATCGGCACTGGCGGCGCGGCTACCGCTATCGCTGTCCGGGGCGCGCTGGACGGCATTGCCGAGCTGCACATCTTCAACATCAAGGACAAGTTCTATGCCCGCGGCGAGGAGATCGTGGACAACATCAACCAGAACACCTCCTGCAAGGCCGACATGCACGACCTGGACGACAAGGCCCTGCTGAAAGAGCTGATGGGTCAGGCCGACCTGTTCTGCGACGCCACCGGCGTTGGGATGCACCCCCTGGAGGACCTGTCCAACATCCCCGACCCCTCTTACTTCCGCCCCGACCTCATCGTCACCGATACGGTGTACGCTCCCCGCGAGACCGTGATGATGAAGCAGGCGAAAGAGGCCGGCTGCGCCAAGGTCTACAACGGCATGGGCATGATGCTGTTCCAGGCGCTCATCGCCATCGAGCTGTACACCGGCAAGTCCACCCCCGTGGATTACATGAAGGAAAAGCTGGGCATTTGAGAGCGTCCAGCGGATGTACAATAATTTAAAAGAGGGAACAAAATGAAAACCAAAAGCATGGCAAAGTATTATCCTGCCGCACTGATTTTGTATCTGAACTACTTCCTCCACGGCGTCGGCTGCTCCGTCCTGGGCCAGTCCGTCATCAAGGAAGCTCTGGCCGCCAGCTGGGGCGTGGAGGCCATGTCCATTACCGCCATCTCCGCCGCCCTGGGCCTGGGCCGTCTGATTGCCCTGCCCTTCGCCGGCCCTCTGTCCGACAAACTGGGCCGTAAGATCTCCGTCATGATTGGCGGCGCTTCCTACGCCATCTATCTGCTGGGCCTGGCCATCGCCTTTAACGCGGGCACCAACGGCGGCTATCAGATCGCCTACGTCTGCGCCATCATGGGCGGCATCGCCAACTCCTTCCTGGACACCGGCATTTACCCCGCCGTGGCCGAAATCATCTATCAGGCCCCCGGCGTGGCTACCATGGGCATCAAGTTCTTCATCGCCATCTCCCAGATGCTGCTGCCCTTCTTCCTGGGCATGGCCGTCACCACCACCGTGGCGGGGATGGTCTCCTACAACCCCCTGTTCTACGTCTTTGGCGGCGCTTACATCGCCCTGATGGTCCTCATCTTCTTCCTGCCTCTGCCCGACACCGACCTGGACGCCGGGGAGAAGAAAGAAGGTCTGCTGGAGAGCCTGAAAAAGACCCACTTCTCCATCGAGTCCATCGCCATGATCCTGGTGGGCTTCACCTGCACCGGCACCTTCCAGCTGTGGCTGAACTGCGCCCAGAACTTCGCCAAGACCAACGTGGGCTGGGAAGACCCCTCCATCATGCAGACCTACTACTCCATGGGCACCCTGATTGCCCTGGTGGTCACCGCCCTGCTGACCCGTAAAATCAAGGACGTGCGCTTCATCCTGGTCTATCCCGCCATCTGCCTGGTCACCCTGATCGTGGTCCTCATGTTCCCCAGTCAGGCTCTCTGCATCGCAGGCGCCTTCATCATCGGCTGGGCCGGCGCCGGTGGTCTGCTGCAAATCGCCACCTCCGTCTGCAACATGATTTTCCCCAAAATCAAGGGTACCGTCACCGCGCTGGTGATGATCGCCTCCTCCCTGTGCAACTACACCATCCTGACCGCCGCCTCCAACATGACCCCCTCCGGCGTCATGGTCATGAACATCGTCCTCACCGCTGTGGGCGTGCTGCTGGGCCTGTTCATCAACCTGCGCTACAGCAAGCTGATCGAGAGCAGCGAGAACTGACAAAACTTTGCGGATTCCCCGTCCTCCGGCGGGGAATCTGTGCTATAATGATTCAAAGGAGTTGTTTACTATGAATCCTGTTGTCGTGAAAAACTGCCGCATTGGTGAGGGCAAGGCCAAAATCATCGTCCCCATCGTGGGTGTGACCCAGGAGGCCATTCTCGCTGAGGCCGCCACCTTCGACTCCATCCCCGTGGACGTGGTGGAGTGGCGCATCGACTGGTATGAGGACGTGTTCGACACCGCCAAGGTCATCGAGACCGCCGGGAAGCTCCAGCAGGTGCTGGGCGACATCCCTGTCCTCTGCACCTTCCGCACCGCCAAGGAGGGCGGCGAAAAGGCCATTGAGCCGGAAGTCTACGCTCAGCTGCTGAAGGACGTGGCCGCCTCCGGCACCGTCGATTTAATCGACGTAGAGATTTTCACCGGCGATGAAATCGTCAGCGACATCATCGCCGCCGCCCACGCCGCCGGAGTGAAGGTTGTCGCCTCCAACCACGACTTCTTCAAGACACCCTCCCAGTCCGACATTGTGTACCGCCTGCGCAAGATGCAGGACATGGGCGCGGACATCCCCAAAATCGCTGTGATGCCCACCTGCAAGAAGGACGTCATCACCCTGCTGGCCGCCACTGAGGAGATGGCTACCAACTTCGCCGACCGGCCCATCATCACCATGTCCATGGCGGGTACTGGCGTCATCAGCCGTCTGGTGGGCGAGAGCCTGGGTTCCTCCATGACCTTCGGCGCCGCCGCCAAAGCCTCCGCTCCCGGTCAAATCGGTGTGAAAGAGCTGGATACCGTGCTGGAGACCATCCACAACAGCCTGTAAAACGCATATTTAACGTAAAAAGCACCCCGAATCGTCGTAACGGTTCGGGGTGTTTTGACTTTGTGGAAGCTCCTGCGCTCTATGGCCGTCTGACTTTCAGCATCTCGCTTCGCCGATGGCGCAAAATGGACTATAAAGAAACGTTCCCTTTACAGCTCAAAGTCCTCGTCCTTGAACTTGGAGAAATCCACCACCGCCGGGGCAGGCGGCACACGCCGCAGGGGGTCGTAGGCAAAGCGGCGGCAGTGGTAGCCAGGGCTGACCACGCCCTTTTTGGGACAGGCGATCTGTTCCTCGTTCAGCGCTTTCCCGTGCTGGCAGTAGACGCAGCGGGGTTCGATATTCTTGCGAAACAACATATGCAGTTCCTCTTTTCGTGTTCGATGGTTCGTGCCTTTATTATAATGCGTACTGAGTAAAGCCGCAAGCATTTCATGCCTGTCGGCTTTGCTCAAGCGCAAGATTTTTACGCAAACAGGCGAAAAAATCTTGCACCCTCCGTTGACACAGCGAGCTGTGTCAACGGAGATACGCATTGCAATAATGTCTGCATTTCATGAAACCAGCGTAAAAATGCTGGTTTCATGAAATTGCGCGGCGAAAGCCGCGCAAATAAACCGCGTGGCGGTTTATTCAGCAGGCATTATTATACACGCTTCCCGACGCTTTTTCCACTGTGTTTTGCGCCAAACCATCCCAATGCCAGCAGGAACACCGCCCAGGCTCCGCCGGTGACGGCCAGGGGGAGCCAATTCCAGCTTTGCACGGGAAAAGTCCCGGTCATGGTCGTCACGCTGAGGGGGAACAGCGTCAGCAGCAGCCACGTCCACAGGGCGGCGAATCCCCCGTGGGCCAGCTTGCCCACCAGGGCGGGCCGAAGGTCCAGGCCGCTGCCCTCCAGCAGGGCCAGGGTCTGGCACAGGACAGACATCCCCCCGAAAGCCATGAGGAACGCCCCGCACACCATCGCCCCGGCGAAGCCCTTCTCCGGCTCCAGGGAGTTGACCCCACTGGTCAACTCCAGCAGCCCCCAGGCCAGCGCCTGTCCGTTGGGGAGGGCGGCGCACCGGTCCAGCAGCCCGGTCAGGGACAAAAGTTGCAGCAGCACCCGGAACAGCACCACAGAGCCGCAGACGTTCAGGGTGGACTGCACCGCGCTTTTCACCGCGCCGGTGAAGGCGGCGGCCAAACTGACGCCCTGAATGGGGGCGGGCGCAGCGGTTTTCCTTGGGGCCTCGCCGGAAAAACGGAACAGCACCCCCACGGAACAGGCGCCAAGCCAGTGTCCCGCCAGCAGCAACAGCCCCGCCTGGGTGCTGCCGAACACCCCGGCTCCCGCCGCCCCCAGCAGGAAGGCGGGGCCGCAGTTGTTGCAGAAGGCCAGTAGCCGTTCCGCCTCGTTTCGGGAACACTGGCCCTCCTGGTAGAGCTGGCGCACTGCTCCTGCTCCCACCGGGTAGCCCCCCACCAGGCCCAGGGCCAACGCGCCCACCCCCGCCCGGCTGACCCGGAACAGCGGCCCCAGAGCCGGGGCCAGCGCCGCCCCCAGCAGCTGGGCCATGCCCAACGACACCGCCAGAGAGGTCAGCACGAAAAAGGGGAACAGCGCGGGGACCACTACCCCGCCGCAGAGGGCCAGCCCTTCCCGGGCGGCGTCCGCTGCCGCCTGAGGCCAGCACAGCAGGCCCGCCAAGGCCAGCGTCAGGGCGAGATAGGCGGGCAACCGTATAATATGTTTCATTTTTCACCTCCATACTAGCTGTTAGTTGTTAGCCTTTAGCTATTAGCTATGTAGCAGAAAGAGGAGCGTGTAGAGCAAAGCCGCAGGCTGAAAATTAGCACTATCCCCCCGCCCTCCCCTTACAGGGGGCTAGAGGAGCAGTTTATTGCCATGCTGTGCTTTTTCGTGGGAAACTTGCAATATATTGGGGCAAATACGCTGAACAAACAGCCAGCACGATCCAAACTAACAGCTAAGAGCTAATAGCTAAAAGCTCATCATTCTCACCGCCCAGGCCGCCACCACGAACCCTGTCAAATCGGCGCACAGAGCGGCGGGGATGGCGTACCGGCTCCGCCTAATGCCAGCCGCGCCAAAGTACACCGCCACGGTGTAAAAGGTGGTCTCGGTGCTGCCCAGCATCACCGCCGCCGTCCGGCCAATGAGCGAGTCGGGGCCGTACCGCTCGATCAGCTCCGCCCCCACCCCCAGGGCGGCGCTGCCGCTGACTGGCCGCACCAGCAACAGGGCAATGACCTCCTGGGGGATACCCAGCAGGTGCAGCACCGGCTCCAGCGCCGCGCCCGCCGCCTCCAGCAAGCCGGAGGCCCGGAGCATATACACCGCCGTCAGCAGGCCAACAAGGGCGGGGAAAATGCGCAGCAGCACTTTCAGCCCGTCCAGCGCACCCTCGGCCAGCGCGCTGTAGACATCCACCCCTTTCGCCAAGCCAAGCAGGGCGGCCAGAGCCAGCAGGCCGGGGACCAGAAGCGCGGTAAACTGCTCCATCTCAGTCCCCCCACAGCCGGGCCAGCACCCGGCAGGCCAGCAGCCCTGCCGTCAGCGCCAGAGCGGAGGTCAGCCACACCGCCGGGAGGATGTCGAAGGGCGTTTCACATCCCGCCGCGCTGCGCACCGCTGCCACCGTGGTGGGGATCAGCTGGATGGAGGCGGTGTTGCACACCACAAAGCGGCACAGGTCGTCGCTGGCCCGGCCATTGCTCCCGCGAGCCATGCGCTCCGCCGCCCGGACGCCCAAGGGTGTGGCCGCATTGCCCAGCCCCAGCAGATTGGCGGAGACGTTGGCGGCCAGCAGGTCCATCGTCTCCTCATCCCGGGCGGCGGCAGGGAACAGCCGCCCCAGCGCCGGGGTCAGCAGTCGCCGCAGGCCCTCCAGCGCGCCGCACCGCCGCAGCACCTCCATCACCCCGCTCCACAGGCACAGCGCCCCCGCCATGCCCACGCACAGCTCCACCGCCGCCTGCGCCCCCTCCAACGCTCCGGCGGAGACCGCCGCCAGCTGTCCCGCGGCTGCGCCGCAGAGGACGCTGCACAGCACCAGTCCGGTCCAAATCACCGACATTGCCATTCCATCACCTCGCTGTCAGTCTATGCGGCCAGGATTTGAGTATTCCAAATATGTCCATTCCGTAAATCTTTTGAGAAAAGACGAAGAAAATAAAAAATTTTGCCATTTTTGATTTGACGTTTTTATTACAAACTGTTATAATGAATGTGCTTGGGGCAAGTAACCATTTTGATAAGGAGGTATTTGAGAGATGAAGTCAACAGGCATTGTGCGCAAAGTCGATGAGCTGGGGCGGATCGTTCTTCCCATCGAGCTGCGCCGTACTCTGGACATTGCAGAGAAAGATGAGCTGGAGATTTACGTAGAAGGCGCTTCCATCGTGCTGAAAAAGTATCAGACATCCTGCGTGTTCTGCGGGGAAACCGATGGCGTCACCAGCTTTAAGGACAAACCTGTCTGCCAGTCCTGCTTGCAGCAGCTGCGCGGCCTGTAAAGGCCAGGTAAACAAAACCGCACCGGATCCCTCTTGGGGTTCGGTGCGTTTTTTTGCGTTTTTTGGCATTTTTTTGTGCTTTTTGGCTAAAGAAAATGAGTCCTGACAATACTCCGGGTATATGTCTATGCCAGTGATGCTGCAAAGCCCCTTGACAATTTCCCACCGCTGGGGTATACTGAGAATCAGAAAAGGGCGCTGCCCGGCAACGGTCAGCCCCCAGGTTAGTTACAGAAGTAACCGTCCTAAGTGGCTGTGGGACGGTTACTTCTTTTTATTATGCAGCTTGATGCACAGGTTGCAAGCGCCGATGATGACAAGGAAAAGTGTTAGAACCTCCATTGTACTCATGGGCAGTCACCCCCTCTCTTCCGAACGGGGGCAAAAGAAGCGGCCCCCGCAGCAGGGAGCAAACCGTCACCGTATTGGGCAGTGCCCTGGCCCACCTATGAAAGGGGACCACTGATAGATTACCACAGTTTTTGACTGGATGCAACAACAAATGACAATTCCTGCTGCGCCGCCGCAAACACCCCGCAGTCCCTTGACAATTTCCCACCGCTGGGGTATACTGAGAATCAGAAAAGGGCGCTGCCCGGCAACGGTCAGCCCCCTATGGAGTTACAAAGAAGTAACCGCCACTTTTGGAGCTGGGGCGGTTACTTCTTTTTGTTATTGTAGTAAATTATCAGAAATAATTCACACATGCCGACAATAAATTGACAAAACATAAAAATTTCTGTCGCACTCATTGGGCAGCCCCCCTTTCCTTGAGAACGGGGGCAAAAGAAGCTGCCCCCGCAGAGGGGCCAACCGCACCGTATTGGGCAACACCCTGGTTCTCCGAAGAGGACCATCAACAGAATAGCATAGAGTTTGACAGCTTGCAACAGAAAATGTCGCTTCCCGCCGCACTGTGCAAACGCCGCGCATTCCCTGCCGCTGGAGCGCTTACAACAGATGGAACTTTGGTTTCATATGCTCAAACGTACAAATCTGTTTGAATCCCATGCCTTTCAGTTCGTTCATCGTCTCCGGGATAGAAGCGCCAAGGTGTTCCCGCTTATGGCTGTCGCTGCCAATCGTCAGAATTTCGCCTCCGAGGTCACGATACAGGCTCAGAATTTCTCTGCATGGCGTCATGTCCAGGCCATACCGATAACAGGACGTGTTGACCTCGATCCCCTTGCCGTCCGCGATCACCCTTTTCAAAATCTGTTCAATGATAGGCTCCACTTCGGAGAAGGGGAAATCGCCAATCGGGTCGTACCGTGAAATCAAATCCAGGTGGGCCAGAACACTGTAATCGTGGTAATGTTCGACCAGAGACAGCAATTCCTCATAATATCGCATATAAAGCTCACGCTGGGTATGGCCGCGCTGGAAGTCGCCCGTCCAAAACTCCTTGTCCTCGACCTGGTGGACGGAAAGCAGAATAAAATCGAAGGGGTAGCGCCGGAACAGCGCTTCAAATTGCGGGATGGTGTGCTGCTGCATCCCAAACTCCATGCCCAGCCGAATCGTGAGCCGATTCTGATACCGCTCTTGCAGCATACGGATCTTCTCCACATAACGGGGATAATCCACATTGGCAAGGGCTATGTTTGTCGGTTCTCCGGCGCCGCCTTTTCGATAGAGGATCCCTCTGGGGTCGTCCCAATCCCGCTTGACTCCATAGTCCACATGGTCCGTGAAGCAAAGCTCGTTCATCCCCATCTCCAGGGCTTCTTCTACAATTTCTTCCATTCGATGGTCCGAGTCGTCGCTGAACTCAGAATGTACGTGATAATCTGCAAACATTATCTGTGGCCTCCCTTCAACGTTCTGAATAGCGCTGTCATTAAAAGCAAAATGACCAGAAGATACAGCGGTAACAGGCCAATGCTAAGATAATTGGCAATCGCGCCAAACAAAGGCGGCATAAGACAGGTTCCCACATAGGCGCTGGCCATTTCCACGCCGATCATGGCCTGTGAGCGCTCTGCGCCAAACAACTCCGGCGTGGCGTGAAGCATACAGGGATAAACCGGCGCGCAGCCCAGCCCGATTAAAATGAACCCGGCCAGCGCAAATCCACTTGAAAATGGGATTAGCAGTACCAGACATCCCAAAGCTATGATCCCCTGTCCCATTCGCACCATCTGCCGGTCATTCCACTGCATAGTCAAAAATCCGCTGAATGCTCTGCCGATGGTGATGCCAAGGTAAAACATGGAGGCAAAGCTGGCGGCCTGCTCCGCCGAAAGCCCTTCTTGCAGCGTCAGGTAGCTGGCCGCCCACAGGCCCGCAGTCTGTTCAATGGCACAGTAACAGAAGAACGATACCATAATGGCCTTTGCGCCGGGGATGGAGAGGATCTCCGAAAAGCGCATTGCCTTTCGCGGCGTCCCTGACGACACGGCCTCCTCATCTCCTTGAAGAGATTTCCATAGCGGCAGACTCAGCACAAGGATGATCGTCAGACCAATCTGTAAAATCGAAATGATGCGGTAGCCGCTGTTCCAGCGCAAGCCCCTCGTCAGGACAAGCCCCATCATATAAGGCCCAGCGCTGGCACCGATTCCCCACATACAATGGAGCCAACTCATGTGTCTGCTCTTATAATGAAGCGCCACATAGTTGTTCAGGCTGGCGTCCACACTGCCCGCTCCCAGGCCATAGGGAATGGCCCACAGGCAGAGGGCAACAAAAGAATGGGAAACGGAAAAGCCAAATAAGGCAACGGCTGTCATCCCTACACTGGCCGCCGTGACCTTTCCGGTCCCGAATCTGACGGTCAGCCGGTCGCTTTGCAGACTGGAGAGGACGGTTTCCAGAGCGATAATCATGGAAATGATTCCCGCATAGGAGACCGGGACCGCGAACTCTGGATAGATAGACGGCCAGGCGGAGCCAAGCAGCGCGTCAGGCAGGCCCAAACTGATAAATGCAATGTAAATGATAAACAAAAGCAAATGTGTCATCTTGTATTTCTCCTCCTTTGATGGTATGATAATACCATCAAATAAAAGAGGAATGTGTGAGGATACATCCGTAAAAATAGGAGAAAACATTCTTCCATGTGGAGGCGAATTTCATGGGCCTTTCTGTTTGCAAAACCGTCACCGACCTGCACGACCAGGAGCTTTCCAAGCATGGCGATGCGGCGTTCCCTATCGCCTGTTACGCCGCTGACCTGAGCCGGGAGGCGGTTCCCTGGCACTGGCATGAGGAATGGGAAATGGTGCTGGTCACGGAGGGCTGTCTGCGCTTCGACCTGGAAAACGCCCGGCTGACACTGGCCTGCGGAGACGGCGTTTTCATCAATTCGAGGGCCATGCACGCCGTTCAAAACGGCTCCCCATCTCCCGGAAAGCTCCACTCTGCCGTGTTCCATCCCCGGCTCATCGGAGGCAGCATGGACAGCGTGTTCTGGCAAACCCTGGTGCAGCCTTTCTATTCTAACGCCGCAACGCGATACCTCCTTTTGAAGCAGGAGATTCCTTGGCAAAAGGAAGTGCTTCGTTGTTTTGAAGTCGCCTGGGAAGCCATCGCCGGAGAACAGGACGACTTTGAAAACCTCGCCCGGTATTCCTTATCCAGGGCAATTCGCGGCATCCTGAACAATACGGATTTTTCAAAATCGAATCTTTCAGAGCAGGAACTGACAAAAATCAACCGGATTCGTTCCATGATGGAGTTTGTTGAGTTTCATTATGGGGAGGAGCTGACGGTGGAGCAAATCGCAAAAAGCGTTTCTGTCAGCAACAGCGCGTGTCTGCGTTGCTTCCATGAAATGCTGAACACAACGCCCATGCAATATGTCATGGAAACCCGGCTGAAAAAGGCGGCGGCGCTGCTTCGCTCGACCAACAAATCTGCAAAAGACATTGCGCTGGACTGCGGTTTTAACGATACCAGTTATTTCACCAAGCTGTTCCGGCTAAAATATGGCTGCACCCCTGGGAAGTATCGAAAATCCTCCTGAAGCCATTGTGCGGAAAACTGTTACTCACCGCTAAACCGCCACAAGCGCCGCGCAGCCCCTTGACAAATCCCCGCCGTTGGGGTATACTGAAAATCAGAAAAGGGCGCCGCCCGGCAACGGTCAGCCCCCAAAGGTGTTACGTGAAGTAACCGTCCTAAGTGGCTGTGGGACGGTTACTTCTTTTTATTATGCAGCTTGATGCACAGGTTGCAAGCGCCTATGATAACAAGGAAAAGTGTCAATACTTCCATTGTACTCACTTGGCAGTCACCCCCCTTCTTGCGAATGGGGGCATAAAGAAGCGGCCCCTCGTCGGAGCAGACTCCATATCCTTCGCTTCCGGCTAAAGCCGAAAGCTCACTCATTCCGTTGCTCCTCCTCTCCCCGCCAAACCCGCTTCGCTGGGCTTTGGCGGGGACCCCGAAAATGGGCCAACCGCATACCGTATTGGGAAACGTCCTAGTTCTCCAAGGAGAACCATCAACAGAATACCATAGATTTTGACAGATTGCAGCAGAAAATGTTGTTCACCGCTGTACCGCCAGCCGGTACAGCTCCTTTTTCTGGAACCCAGTCTCCGCCGCCACCTGCCGGGCGGCATCCTTCATGGGGAGGTTCTGCTCCTGATAGAGGATACAGACCCGCTCCACCGCCTGCTCCAGGGTCAGAGCGGGGGCGTCCTCCACGGGGGCGGCGCCCTCCACCACCAGCACGAACTCCCCTCTGGGGGGGGGCTGCTCCCGGTAGCGCTCCAGCGCCTGACCCAAAGTGGTGCGGATAACTTCCTCGTGGAGCTTGGTCAGCTCCCGGCACAGGGCCACCCGCCGGTCCGTGCCGAAGGTTTCCGCCAGGTCGGACAGGGTGGCGACCAGCTTGTGGGGAGCTTCGTAAAACACCATCGTCCGCGTCTCGCCCCGGAGGGAATCCAGATGTTCCCGCCGGTTCTTTTTGTTCATGGCGAGAAACCCCTCGAAAGTGAACCGGCCGGTGGGCAGGCCGGAGGCCGCCAGAGCCGTCACCAGAGCGCAGGGGCCGGGCAGGGACACCACCATTACTCCCGCCTCCACGCACAGGGCTACCAGCTCCTCGCCGGGGTCGCTGATGGCAGGGGTGCCCGCGTCGGTGACAAGGGCGCAGTCCTCCCCTGCCAGCAGCCGCTGGAGGATCTGAGGACCGCTGGTCTCCGTGTTGTGGCGGTAGTAGCTGACCATGGGCTTTTTCAAACCCAGATGGTTCAAAATTTTGATGGATACCCGCGTATCTTCCGCAGCGATGAAGTCCACCGCCGCCAGCGTCTCCGCTGCCCTGGGGGACAGGTCCCCCAGGTTGCCGATGGGGGTGGGGACGAGATAGAGTGTGCCTGCCATGTAATCACCCTTTTTTCAATTTGCAATTTGCAGTTAGAAATTAGTAATAATTGGTTTGCAGCCGTTGGTAAAACCCCTCCGCCACCGCCTAAAGGCGGCGGCCCTCCTCCGCCGTCAAGCGGCACTTCTGCCCTCAAGCGGCACTTCTGCCCTCAAGGGGCACTTCCGAAGCTGCGCTTCTCCCTGCGGGGCTTTGCCCCTCCCTGCCCTTTCAGGGGAGGCAAGGGGGGGATAGTGCATGACATGTGGCTGCGTTTTTGTCTAAAGCGATTGGATTTTCCCCCAAAATATCACGCTATCTTTTTAGATGTTTCCGCGTCCTCGCCGCAAGACGACGGCAATGGGCCGGTCTCCGCAATAATTGCACATTGCACATTGCTAATTGCACATTAAAACCACCGGTTCCACGCGCAGCCCCGGCCTCCCCTGCCGCACCGCCTCCACCAGCGCCAGCTTGGGAGGCTTGTCCAGTCGGTGCTGCACCAGCTGCAAACGCTTGGGTTCCAGCTCGTTCTCCCGCAGGGCCAGCAGCAGGTCGGTCAGCCGCTCCGCCCGGCAAACCAAGGCGAACCGCCCGCCGGTTTTCAGCCGGGGGGCCGCAGCCCGGCACAGGTCGGTCAGGGTGCAAGTCACCTCGCTGCGGGCGGCGGCGCTGCGCCGGGAGGCCAGTTCACCGGTTCCCAGCGGGAAATAGGGCGGATTGGAAACGATAAGGTCATAATGTCCCTGGGGGAACCACCCCGGCTCCCGCAGGTCGGCGGTGAGAATTTCCCCGCTCAGCCCGTTTTCCGCCAGGTTCCGCCGGGCCAGAGACGCGGCGGCGGGATCGATGTCGATGCCGTCCAGCGTCAGGCCGGGTTCCCGCGCCGCCAGCAGCAGGGCCAGCACTCCCACGCCACAGCCCAGGTCCAGCACCCGCACCCCCCGGCGGAGGGTGGCGAACCGGGCCAGCTGCACCGAGTCTGTCCCCAGCAGGGGAAGGGCGTTGTCCTGCCGGAGGGTGTAAGGGCCAATGCGCTCCAGCCGTTCCATGTGCGTCCCCTCCCCAGTTTGTGTTGTCCCCATTATGCCACAGGACGGGGAAATTAGCAATTAGAAAAACAAATGTGGCCCTCCGGCGCGGCAGCGCGGGAGGGCCTATTCGCTTGGGGAGCGAACCAAATTGGGGGGGGGGGGGTAATTAAATTCAATACCGATGGGGCGTTTGCCTTTCGGTATAAGCATTTTAACAGAGTTAAATGGGTTTTGCAAGCTGTGACAAAAAGTGAGACGGATTTTTTAGAAAATTTGTCACACTTATTTCTGCCCTACGATGGTTTTCAGCTTGCGAATGCCCTCGTCCAGAATCCGCAGAGCGTCCTCTTTGGGATAGACCATTTTGCTGTTGGGAAGGGAATGGAAAAATTGCAGGAATGCTCGACAGAGGTATTCCTCCGAGATGCGCAGGTCGCAACAGTAGGCCCCGTGGAGGAAGCGGTTGGTGGTGTCGAAGTGGATGCACCCGTCTGCGTCCACATAGGCCTCCATGTAGTCCGGCAGCCGCAGGTAAGAGGGTCGGACGATGAGACCGATGACGATTCCGGTCTCCATCTCCCGGCGCAGCTGGGTCAGGAACACCAGGCGGTCATCCGGCTCCAGAGGCGGCACATACTCCGGCGGCATTTCAATCATAAGGCCAGTGTCGATGAAAAGCTGTAGTCCCTCCTCGGAAAAGACGGTGTAATAGTTCTTTTCCACCTTCCGCAGAGCGGAAAAGCGTCTGTCGCCCACGCTGTACAGCGTCTCCAGGGGGATGGAGCCATCAGTGCGCAGATACTTTTGAATTAAATGGGGGGTGACATACCGCCCAAAACAGGGCTGCATCAGCATGAAAAAGGAAGTGTCTGGGTTGGTGGCATCCGTATACTTCTGCAACACGTCCAGAATGCTGGAGGTGCAGTTGGTGAGCAGTTCACACCGCTCCAGCAGGTACTGGAAGTGGTTGGAAAAGAACCGGATCAGTGCCTTTTTGGTGTGGATCACCGCCGCCGACTGCTCCTGGGACAGGTGGATCAGATAGTTAGGGGTAATGATATAGTAGTTCAGCGGGTTGACATCCTGCGTCCCTAGCCTCTCCCGGAAGTAGTAGGGTGCGTAGGTGCCCCGGGAGACCAGACTCAGAGGGATGATGCGCTCCAGCATATGGATGTCACGAGAGCAGTCGTTTCCCGCAACCACGGGGGAACAGAACAGCTCCTCCACGTGGAACTGCGCCCCGGTCATCCACAGCTCCATCAGCTCCTGGGAGAGGTTCAGCCCGGTGGGGAGGAACATCCGAATGGTCACGTCCTCGCCCTGGCTGGTCTCCCAGGCCAGAACGGAGCGGATGACGCTGCGCACCGCGAACTCTCCTTCCACCATAGAGGAGTTTTCGGACGGGCACACCAGCTGCACAGCGACAGAGGAGGGGGTGAACCGCACGTCGGCCAGGTGATTGAACAGGTCGCAGATGGCCTGCTGGTTCTTCCATGCGTCCTCCCCTTGGAGGAACATCTCATAATACTGGAAAAACTCCTCCCGCTCCTCCAGCGTCAGGCGGAAGTGCCCCGCCAGCGCCTGTACTACCCGATAGGGCAACACCCGCTCGTCGGTCAGCGCCTTGTGGATGGAGGTGCGCTCCGCGCCGATGTCCCTGGCCACGGCAGCAATGCTCTCGCCGCTGGATTCAAAGAGCTGTTTCAGGTAGCTGCTGAATTTTGACATGGGGCATTTCTCCTTTCGGGGTGGGGTGGGTGAAATCAGCGACAAGGCTGTTACAAAGGAATACCTATTATTTATTTTACCACACCTGCCCCATTTTCTCAATGTGCATCTGTGTTTTTTTGGCTGAGTTTAGCAACCTGTGAGGTTCCCTGCCGGTTTATAGGGAAATTCCCCCAAAGTAGTGCCTTTCCACCACCGAATTTTTTAGCACTCACAAGTGGAGACTGCTAAAAATTCATCTTTTGTTCATAATTATGTCACACTTCCCGGCTATACTAAGGGCAAATACAAAGCAAGGCTCTTTTGGGCCAGGAAGGGAAGTTAGACCATTATGACAAACAAACAGTTGACACAGAAATCACAGGAAGCCGTCCAGAGCGCCCAGACTGTGGCGCTGGAGTACGGCAGCCCCCAGGTGGAGCAGGCGCACCTGCTCTATGGCCTGTTGGATCAGGAAAACGGACTGATCCCCCAGCTCATCGCGGGCATCGGCCCCGACCCTGCCAGCCTGAAAGCCGCCGTTCGCGCGGAAATCGAAAAGCTGCCCAAGGTGTCCGGTTCCGGCCGGGAGCCGGGCAAGGTCTACATCTCTCAGGACATGGACAAGGCTCTGACCGCTGCGGACCGGGCTGCCGACCAGATGAAGGACGAATATCTTTCCGTAGAGCACCTGCTGCTGGGCCTCATTGACGCGCCGGACCGGACGCTGAAATCGCTGTTCCAGCAGTACCAGCTGACCCATGAGAAGGTCCTCACCGCCCTGAGCAATGTCCGGGGCAGCCAGCGCGTCACCTCCGACAACCCGGAGGAGACCTACGACGCTCTGAAAAAATACGGCACCGACCTGGTGGAGCGGGCCAGGAACAACCAGCTGGACCCGGTCATTGGCCGGGACGATGAAATCCGTAACGTCATCCGCATTTTGTCCCGGAAAACGAAAAACAACCCCGTCCTCATCGGCGAACCCGGCGTGGACAAGACCGCCGTGGTGGAGGGCCTGGCCCAGCGCATCGTCCGGGGCGACGTGCCCAAGTCCCTCCAGGACAAGACCATCTTCTCCCTGGACATGGGCGCGCTCATCGCAGGCGCGAAGTACCGGGGCGAGTTCGAGGAGCGGCTGAAAGCCGTCCTCAACGAGGTCAAGAAGTCCGACGGGCGCATCCTGCTCTTCATCGACGAGCTGCACACCATCGTGGGCGCGGGCAAGACCGAAGGCTCCATGGACGCGGGCAACCTGCTGAAACCCATGCTGGCCAGAGGCGAGCTGCACTGCATCGGCGCGACGACTTTAAATGAGTACCGCCAGTATATCGAGAAGGACGCCGCCCTGGAGCGCCGGTTCCAGCCCGTCATGGTGAACGAGCCGACGGTGGAGGACACCATTGCCATCCTCCGGGGCCTGAAGGAGCGGTACGAGGTCTACCACGGCGTCAAGATTCAGGACAGCGCCATCGTCGCCGCCGCCACCCTCTCCAACCGGTACATCACCGACCGGTTCCTACCCGACAAGGCTATTGACCTGATCGATGAAGCCTGTGCCCTGATCCGCACCGAAATGGACTCCATGCCCACCGAGCTGGACAAAATTTCGAGAAAAATCATCCAGCACGAGATCGAGGAGGCTGCTCTGAAAAAGGAGACGGACAAGCTGTCCCAGGAGCGGCTGGCCACTATCCAGCAGGAGTTGGCCGATTTGCACAGCGATTTCGACGCTCAGAAAGCCCAGTGGGACAACGAGAAAAACGCCATTGGCCGGGTGCAGAAGCTGCGGGAGGACATCGAGGCCGCCAAGGGCGAGCTGGAGCTGGCCCAGCGCCAGCAGGACTACGGCAAGGCCGGTGAGATTCAGTATGGCCGCCTGCCCGCCCTGCAAAAGTCCCTGGCGGAGGAGGAAGCCATCGCCAACGAGGGCCGGGAGCGCTCCCTGCTCCGGGATAAAGTCACCGAGGCGGAGATTTCCCGCATTATCGAGCGGTGGACGGGCATCCCCGTGGCCAAGCTGATGGAGAGCGAGCGGGAGAAGGTGCTGCACCTGGACGACACCCTCCACAAGCGGGTCATCGGCCAGGACGAGGCCGTGCAGCGGGTGACCGAGGCCATCCTCCGCAGCCGCGCCGGTATCCAGGACCCCAACCGGCCCATCGGCTCTTTCCTGTTCCTGGGACCCACCGGTGTGGGCAAAACCGAGCTGGCAAAGGCCCTCAGCGAGGCCCTGTTCGACAGCGAAAAGAACATGGTCCGCATCGACATGAGCGAGTATATGGAGAAATACTCCGTCTCCCGGCTCATCGGCGCGCCTCCCGGCTACGTGGGTTACGAGGAGGGCGGCCAGCTCACCGAGGCCGTCCGCCGGAAGCCCTACTCTGTAGTGCTGTTCGACGAGGTGGAGAAGGCCCACCCCGACGTGTTCAACGTGCTGCTCCAGGTGCTGGACGATGGCCGCATCACCGACAGCCAGGGCCGCACCGTGGACTTCAAGAACACCATCATCATCCTGACTTCCAACCTGGGTAGCCAGTACCTGCTGGACGGCATCGACCAGAACGGGGAGATTTCCGACACCGCCCGGGCACAGGTGGAAGAGCTGCTGAAACGCTCCTTCCGCCCGGAGTTCCTGAACCGGCTGGACGAAATCGTGTTTTACAAGCCCCTGACGAGGGAAAACATCACAGGCATCGTGGACCTGCTGGTGGACGATCTGAACCGCCGCCTGGCGGACAAGCAGCTGACCGTCCGCCTGACCGACGAGGCCAAGGCCACAGTGGTGGACGAGAGCTACGACCCCGCCTTTGGTGCGCGGCCCTTGCGCCGGTACGTCCAGCACAGCGTGGAGACCCTGCTGGGCCGGAAGATCATCGCAGACGACGTGGCCCCCGGCACCGAGCTGGTGGTGGACGCCGACGAGAACGGCCTGTTCGTGGCGGGGTGAGGACCGCCGCCTGACAGCAAAAAATAAGTGTCGCCTGTGCGCGGGGCTTCGGCCCTGTGTACAGGCGATTTTTGTGGAAACGCTGCTGTTTCTGTTGCGCTTTGTCAAAAACTGTGGTATTCTGTTGATGGTTCTTTTCGGAGAACCAGGGCGTTGCCCAATACGGTATGCGGTTGGCCCCTGTTGCGGGGGCAGCTTCTTTTGCCCCCGTTCTCAAAGAAAGGGGGGCTGCCCAATGAGTGCGACAGAAATTTTTATGTTTTGTCAATTTATTGTCGGCATGTGTGAATTATTTCTGATAATTTACTACAATAACAAAAAGAAGTAACCGCCCTCAGCTCTCAACGATGGCGGTTACTTCTGTAACTACCATGAGGGGCTGACCGTTGCCGGGCAGCGCCCTTTTCTGATTTTTAGTATACCCCAACGGCGGGAAAATGTCAAGCGGCTGTGGAGCGTTTGCGGCGGGAAAGCTATGGTTTGCGCATCGCCCGAAACTGGCGGGGAAGGGCGGACGCGGCAGCAGCTCCGCAGTGAGGCCGGGCAAAAAAGGCCAAATTATAAAATTTACAATCTGTACGGAAATTGCCACTTGTAAACGGGCGGGAATTATATTAAGATAGTGTCTGAACAAATAGGAAATATTCTTTCGAGCTTCGTTGCGAAATACACAAAACAGGTGAACAAAATATGAACCTTAGAATTGGCATTGACATCGGCTCCACCACCGTCAAGGTAGTGGTGCTGGACGAGCAGAACAAACTGCTCTTCCGCTCCTACGAGCGGCACTTCTCCAAGGTGCGGGAAAAGACCTGCGAGATTTTGGAGCGGCCGGAGGTGTACAACCTCCTGACCGGTCAGCAGGTCAAAATGGTCATCACCGGCTCCGCCGGACTGGGCGTATCCAAGGCCAGCGGCGTGGATTTTGTTCAGGAGGTCTACGCCACCGCCGCCGCCGTGGATGAGTTCATTCCCAACACTGACGCGGTCATCGAGCTGGGCGGCGAGGACGCCAAGATCATCTTCTTCGGCGGCGCGCTGGAGGAGCGGATGAACGGCTCCTGCGCCGGCGGCACCGGGGCCTTCATCGACCAGATGGCCACCCTGATGAACGTCACCGGGGACGAGCTGGACAAGCTCTCCCTCAAGCATGAGAAAATCTACCCCATCGCCTCTCGCTGCGGCGTGTTCGCCAAGAGCGACATCCAGCCTATCCTGAACCAGGGTGGGCGCAAGGAGGACGTGGCGGCCTCCATCTTCCAGGCGGTGGTGGACCAGACCATCGCCGGGCTGACCCAGGGCCGGGAATTGAAGGGGAAAATCGTCTTTTTGGGCGGCCCCCTGCACTTCCTGATGGGCCTGCGGGAGCGGTTCGTGGAGACGCTGCACCTGGACGAAGAACACGCCATCTTCCCGGAGGACGGCGACTGCTTCGCCGCCATCGGCGCGGCCCTTTGCGCCACCGACTACCCGGACAAGCTGTTCGACGACCAGCTCAAGTTGCTGGAGGAGTCCCAGAACGCGGTTTCCAGCGTGGACACCGCCCCCGTTCTCTTCGAGAGCCAGGAGGACTACGACGCCTTCTGCCAGCGGCACAACGCCCAGCATCCCCCCGCGTATGACATCGCCACCTACACCGGTGACGCCTACTTGGGCATTGACGCGGGCAGCACCACCACCAAGCTGGTGCTCATCGCCCCGGACGGCGGCCTGCTGTATACTTACTATCACTCCAACCTGGGCAACCCGGTCTCCATCGTCAAGGAGCAGTTGGAAACCATCTACAGTCTCATCGGGGACCGCATCACCATCAAGGGCAGCGCCGTCACCGGCTATGGCGAGGATTTGATTAAAAACGCCTTCCGCTGCGACCTGGGCTTGGTGGAGACGGTGGCCCACTACAACGCCGCCGCCCACTTCAACCCCGACGTGGACTTCATCATCGACATCGGCGGCCAGGACATGAAGTGCTTTAAGATCCGCAACGGCGCGGTGGATTCCATCATGCTCAACGAAGCGTGTTCCTCCGGCTGTGGCTCCTTCATCGAAACCTTCGCCCGCGCCCTGGGCTATGACATCGCGGACTTCGCCAAGCTGGGCCTGTTCACCAAAAAGCCGGTGAACCTGGGGTCCCGCTGCACCGTGTTTATGAACTCCTCTGTCAAGCAGGCCCAGAAGGACGGCGCCAGCGTGGAGGACATCTCCGCCGGTCTCTCCATCTCCATCGTGAAAAACGCCATCTACAAGGTGCTGCGGATGTCCTCCGCCGACGACCTGGGCCAGCACATCGTGGTGCAGGGCGGCACCTTCCACAACGACGCAGTCCTCCGGGCCTTCGAGCAGGAGCTGGGCCGGGAGGTCATTCGACCCACCATCGCGGGCATCATGGGGGCCTTCGGCGCGGCGCTGGCCGCCAAGAAGCTGGTGCTGGACAAGACCTCCCTGCTGACGGCGGAGGAGCTGTCCCACTTTGTCCACACCGCCAAGCCCGTCACCTGCAACGGCTGTACCAACCACTGCTCACTGACGGTGAACACCTTCGACAATGGCCGCCGCTTCATCTCCGGCAACCGCTGCTCCAAGCCCCTGGGGGGCAAAAAGGTGGAGTTCCCCGACCTGATGAAGTACAAGTATCAAAAGCTGCGCTCCCTCCACGGCAAGGGAGAGGGTACCGGCGTCCGGGGCCGCATCGGTATCCCCTTCGGGCTGAATATGTATGAGAATCTGCCCTTCTGGTTCGCTTTCTTCACCAGCCTGAACTTCGAGGTGGTCATCTCCCCGGAGTCCAGCCGCAAGCTCTACCTGAAAGGCCAGCGGACCATCCCCTCCGACACGGTCTGTTACCCCGCCAAGCTGCTCCACGGCCATGTGCTGAGCCTGATGGAGCAGGGAGTGGACGCCATTTTCTACCCCTGCATGAGCTACAACTTCGATGAGGGCACCAGCGACAACAACTATAACTGCCCGGTGGTGGCCTATTACCCCGACCTGATCGCCGCCAACATCCCCCAGCTCAAGCAGGTCAAATACCTGCACCCCTACTTTGGCCTGCACCGGCCCAAGGACTTTGAGAAGCGGGCGGCGGAGTACTTCAAGGAGGAGTTCAACATCCCCAAGAAGGAGACCGTGGCCGCAGCAAAGGCCGCTTACGCCGCCTACGACGCCTACAAGGAGGACATCCGCAAGACCGGTCAGGATTACATCGACTTCGCCCGCAAAGAGGGGATGCCCATCATGGTCATGGCCGGGCGGCCCTACCACATGGACCCGGAGATCAACCATGGCATCAACGACCTGGTCACCTCCTTCCACTTTGTCCTCATCACCGAGGACGCGGTGGCCTACCACATGGACAAGGAACCCCGCACGGTGCTGAACCAGTGGACCTACCACTCCCGGATGTACAACGCCGCCCGGTACGTCTGCACCCAGCCGGACATGGAGCTGATCCAGCTGGTGTCCTTCGGCTGCGGCGTGGACGCCATCACCACAGACGAAATGCGCTCCATCCTGGAGGACGGCGGCAAGCTGTACACCCAGCTGAAAATCGACGACATCTCCAACCTGGGCGCCGTGAAAATCCGTATCCGCTCCCTGTTGGCCGCAATCGAGGCCCGGAAAGAGCAGAAGTGACCCTTTTACTTTGAAAGGAACCCTATATGGCAGAATTAGTATACAATGAATCGGGCCGTCTCCTGTTCACCAAGGAGATGAAAAAGGAGTACACCATCCTCATGCCCCAAATGCTGCCCATCCACTTTGAGATGTTCCGCCAGCTGCTGCTGCTGGAGGGTTACAAGGTGGAGCAGCTGAACAACGACAGCCGCAACGTGGTGGACGAGGGACTGAAATACGTCCACAACGACACCTGTTACCCCGCCCTGCTGGTCATCGGCCAGTTTATGGACGCCATCAAGAACGGCGGCTATGACCCCCACAAAATCGCCCTGTTTATCACCCAGACCGGCGGCGGCTGCCGGGCCTCCAACTACATCCACCTGCTGCGCAAGGCGCTGAAAAAGGCCGGGATGGACTACATTCCCGTCATTTCCGTCAGCTTCGGCCTGGAGTCCAACCCCGGCTTCTCCCTGACCGTCCCGCTGATTCAGAAGCTGGTTTACGGCATGATGTACGGTGACCTCATCATGAACGTGGCAAACCAGGTTCGGCCCTACGAGGCCAGCAAGGGAGACACCGACCTGATGGTCCAGGACTGGATCAAGGAGCTGGTGGACCGCTTCCAGCACGGCAAGGGCATGAGCCGCAAGGCTATGCGGGGTATTTTCGACGAAATCATCGCGGACTTCGAGGCCATTCCCATCACCGGAGAGGAAAAGGTGCGGGTCGGCGTAGTGGGCGAAATTTACGTCAAGTTCTCCGCCCTGGGCAACAACCACCTGGAGGAATTTCTGCTCTCCGAGGGAGCGGAACCGGTGGTGCCCGGCCTGACCGACTTTATGATCTTCAAAATCTACAACCGGGTGGTGGACGTGGACATCTACGGCGGCTCCTTCGCCAAGAAGGAGGTCTGCGAGTTCTTCATGGGCTATATCCAGAAGTGCCAGCATGACATGATCGACGCGCTGGAGAAGTCCCGTTTCCGCGCCCCTGGCGACTTCGAGCAGCTGCGGCAGCTGGTGCAGGGCTACCTGGGCGAGGGCTGTAAGATGGGCGAGGGGTGGCTGCTCACCGCCGAAATGCTGGAGCTGATCCACTCCGGCACCAACAACATCGTCTGCACCCAGCCCTTTGGCTGTCTGCCTAACCACATCGTGGGCAAGGGCATGATCCGGGCCTTGAAGGACAATTACCCGGAATCCAACATCGTGGCCATCGACTACGACCCCTCCGCCACCAAAATCAATCAGGAGAATCGTATCAAGCTGATGCTCGCCAACGGCAAGGCTATGGCAAAGAAGAAGAAACAGCAGGAAGCGGCGGCTGTTTGAGGGATGAGCGAAAACCCCTCCGTTGCGGCATACGCCGCGCCACCTCCCCTTTCAGGGGCGGCAAGAGGGGTAGTCAGTTATCGAACCGAACTTCTCCGTAGTAAACTGGTGCTATGTTGTGCAAAAACCGGCAAAATAAGCACTAAAACCTCTGTGATGATGAGGGAGGGGATGACCTATGGCAAACCC
>MSHH01000005.1 GCA_001941075.1 Oscillospiraceae bacterium Zagget6
TATGATAGACGAGAAAGGTCTCCTGTGTTCGTAAAAAATCCTCATAAGAGATAATCGCTTCATGGGTGCCTTCCACACGCACCCATTCTTCCTTTTCAATGGCGGTGTCTCTGCCGTATATCCCATTCAGCGTTCTTCTCAGAGATACCATGTTTCCGGCATACCGCTCGTCCTTCAAGATGGCGATTACTTTCGAGCTGTCCCAGGCGGACTTTTGATTCACCCTCCGCCAGTCCATCCCCCGCTTGTGGTTCAGCGCATATTGTGCGGGAGCGGGAATCCCCCGCTCGTTCAAGCTTTCTGTGATTTTCCTCGCAGACAGGCCGGAGAGCTTCATCTGAAAAATCTCCCGAACCGGGAAAAATCTCCTTGTGTCAAGGAAAAACCAACAAAAAAGAAAATCCAGAGAGCTGAAGGAGTACACAGCCCTCTGGATTTTCTCAGTCAGTAAGCGCTCTGATAATTACAGTCTATTCACGCCGACGGGCGAGCAGTCTCTGTTTCAAAAGCATCTTCAAAATCTTCAATCAATTTCTGAAAGCCCTCATAGCCGTTGTGAAGGATACTCTCAATCCGGTTCTGGCTGGCCAGTTCCACATGGCCGATCAGAACACCGAGCAGCCGAAGCGTATTTTTCAGAGCAGTCTCATAGTGGTACTGATACTCAGCTCTGTATACCCGTTCTGTCTCTCCATTCACCAGGTCAATGCGCTGACTCGTATCAGCCATCATGCTCAGTGACAGCAGGATACTGCAAACGCGATCCTGCAAGTCAGCTGACTCGGTATCTTCAAAAAGAAGGTTAATCATCATTCCTCCATTTCTGCCGCCAGCGACGGCTCACTCAAACTACCGTGGACACATCGCGCCGCCAGAAAAGGGATGCTTTGCGTGATTGGCGATATAATCAGGGCGTAGAGTTCCTCCATGGGAGCGTTCATCCGTTCCTGTTCATGCTGATCTTTTATCGCTCTGCGCACCATCAGCTTCCATTGGTGCTGTTCGTATTTCTCCTGACGCTGTACCCGTTATATGCTGGCTGCTTGACAGTCCCAGCCGCTCAACCAGTTCCGCTTGCGTAAGACCCCGCATTTTCCTTGCGCTCTGAAACCTCTTGCCAAATTCTTTTGCGTTGAAATACATAGTGTTTTCCTTTCCGCTGCTCCGCAGAGCAGGAGGAAAAGAGAAGAGCCGCATGACGGTGAGAAACAAATCCGATACCGAAGAAACAAAAATCCCACAAATGAGAACTTTTGTAATCATGCGGCATTAGGAAGACTTCACCATCAGGCGGCTCCACAGCACAGCTATGAATTATTTAGTTATCTGAATTATCCCTTTGAATCAGCCTTGATAGTCCGGTTTATAGGACTTTGACTGTGATATAATATGGACATAGACAAAGAAAGGGCAGATATTTGTTTATGTCCAAGCACAAGAAGATTTCGATTATGCTGATTCCGCTACCTTCTCTGTTGTTTCTAAATTAGCACAAATATCTGGAGATGTCTCATTGAACGTATCATCTGTTTACGACATCTCTTAGTATACAAACCTGAACAATCTTCCCTTGTTTGCCATTACCACAGTCCCAGACCGTTATTTCCTCACAACCATCCCCACAGCGGCTTTCCATCCGTCATACTTCGCAGCGCGGATGTGCCGGGGCATGGCAGGCTCGTACTGCGCATAACGCAGACGGCCAAAAATATCCTCTGTATACAGCCCATAGGCGATGCCCGCCATAAACGCCGCGCCCATGGCGGAAAGCTCCTCCGCCTCCGGAACGGCCACCGTGACGGAGGCGATGTCGCTCTGCATCTGCATCAGGTAGCGGTTTTTCGTGGGGCCTCCGTCTACGCACAGCCGCTGGATGGGCGCGCCGCTGTCCGACTGCATGGCCTCCAGAATGTCGGTGATTTGGTAGGCGATGGCGTCCAGCGCCGCTTTGACGATCTCGTTCTTTCCGGTTCCCCGGTTCATGCCGCAAATCATCGCCTGGGCATCCGCGTCCCAATAGGGCGCACCCAAACCGGAAAAGGCCGGCACCAGATAGGTGGCGTCTTGGGGGTTCGCCGCCAGCGCCAGCGCCTCGGTCTCCCCGGCGGAGGAAATCAGGTTCAGGTCATCCTTGAGCCAGGTGATGACTGCGCCGGTGTAATTCAGGTTGCCCTCCAGCACATAGCTGACGGTCCCGTTCCGGCCCCAGGCCAGGGAAGTCACCAACCCGTGGGTACTCTCCGCGAAAGCGTCTCCTGCGTGCATCATAATGGAGGAACCGGTGCCGTAGGTGGTTTTCACCTGTCCCTTGTGGTGGCAGCCGTGGCCGAACAGGGCGGCGTGGGAATCCCCCAGCATGGCGTGAACAGGGATGGGATGGGAAAAAACGCCTTCCAGCGTCGTCTCTCCAAAGCAGGAATCCGAGAAGCAGACCTCTGGCAGACACGCCACGGGAACGCCAAATCGCTGACAAATCGTTTCATCCCAGGTGAGGGTGTGAAGGTTGAAGAGCTGCGTGCGGGAGGCGTTGGAGTAATCTGTCTTGAACACCTTACCGTGGGTCATGGCAAACAGCAAATAGCTGTCCATCGTGCCAAAGCACAGGCTACCGCTGTCAGCCAAGGCTTTGGCCTCTGGCACGTTTTCCAAAATCCACTTCATCTTCGCCGCCGGGAAGTAGGGGGACAGGGGAATCCCCGTGGCGGAGCGGATGTAGTCCCGTTCCGCCTGGGTGAACTCCCGGCACACGCCCTCGGCTCTGGCGCACTGCCAGACGATGGCGTCACAGATCGGCTTGCCGGTGCTTCGGCTCCAGGCCACGGTGGTCTCCCGCTGGTTGCTGATGCCGATGACTTTCACCGCGTCGGCGGAGATGTGCAGCCGGTCAAGCAGGTCCTTCACCACCTGCACCGTGTTTCGATAAATTTCCTCCGGGTCGTGGGAAACGTACCCCTCCGGGGAAACGATTTGACGGTGGGGCAGGTCGGCCCTCCCCACCATCGCCGCCTGTTCATCGAACAAAATCGCCTTTGTCCCCTGGGTACTCTGGTCAATGCCCAGCACATAGCGCGCTTCAGCCATGCAGCACCTCGGCGGCTTTCTTTGCGATTCCCTCAGCGTTCAGCCCGTAATAGTCGAACACCTCCTGAGAGGTGCCGGTGATGACCGGCGCGTCGGGCAGCGCCAGGTTGACGCACTTTTTGGGGCAGTTTGCGGCCACCACCTGAGACACCATAGACCCCAGGCCGCCTGTGGGCGCGTGTTCCTCCACCGTGACAACCGCTTTCACCTGCTCCGCGTGCTGCAAAAGGGTTTCCGTGTCCAGCGGCTTCACACAGTACATATCCAGGACGACGGCGGAAACGCCGTCTTTTTTCAGCAGCCGGGCAGCCTCCAGCGCGGGGCGCACCATTTCGCCGCAGGCCACCAGCAGCACATCCGTCCCCTCGGCAAGCACCGTGGCCTTGTCCATCACGAAGGGGCAGTTGTCCTCGGTGTAAATATCCTCCACTGGGTTCCGGCCCACCCGGATGTAGGCTCCCTGTTCGTCCTGGAGCAGGGCCTCTACCAGCTTGCGGGTCTGATGGCGGTCGCTAGGGAGGTAGACCCGCATATTGGGAATGGCGGACATGGCGGCGATGTCCTGGGCGGAGTGGTGGCTCATGCCCAGCGCGCCGTAGCTGATGCCGCCGGAAATGCCGATGAGCTTCACGTTGGTGTTGCTGTAAGCCACGTCCACCTTGGCCTGCTCATAGCTGCGGGTGGAGAGGAAGCTGGCGGGAGAGGCGCAAAAGACCTTTTTCCCGGTCTTGGCCAGCCCTGCGGAGATGCTGACCAGATTTTGCTCCGCGATGCCCACCTCCACGAACTGCTTCGGGTAGGCATTGGCGAAGGGTGTCAGGGAGGCGCTGCCGCGGGAGTCGCTGCACAGCACGACGATGTCTTTGTCCGTTTTGGCCTGTTCCATCAGCACCTCACAGATGGCGGCACGGTTGGGGATCTTATTCATGGAGAGCTGCCTCCTTCCTCTCGGCAAAATCAGCGATGATCTGGTCATATTCGGCCTGGGTGGGAACGTGGTGGTGCCAGGCCGCCTTGTTTTCCATCACGGGGGAGCCGCAGCCCTTCACCGTGTTGGCAATGACCACAGTGGGGCGGCCCCGCACCGTTTTCGCCTGTTCAAAGGCGGCGTTGAGCTGGTCAGAGTCGTTGCCATCGGCCACGTCGATGACGTTCCACCCAAAGGCGCGGAAGCGCTCATGCAGGTCGTCGTGGGCCATGACCTCCTCGGTGCCGCCGGAGATTTGCAGCCGGTTCCGGTCTACCACCGCGCAAAGGTTGTCCAGCTTGTACATAGAGGCAGCCATCGCGCCCTCCCAGACGGAGCCTTCCGCCAGTTCGCCGTCGCCCATGACCACATAGGTGCGGTTGTTCCGGCCATCCATCCGGTTGCCCAGGGCGATGCCCACGCTGACCGGCAGGCCGTGGCCCAGAGAGCCGGAGTTCATCTCGATGCCCGGCAGCTTGTTGTTGGGGTGGCCGATGAATTTGCTGCCGAAGTGGGAGAACTCGGCAATCACCTGTTCAATGGGGAAAAAGCCCTTGGCGGCGAGGACGGCGTACAGCGCCTCGACACAGTGGCCCTTGCTCATGATGAAGTAATCCCGGTCAGGGTCGTTCTGATTTTCCGGGGAGATATTCATTTGCCGGAAATAGAGCGTGACGAGGGTGTCCATGATGCTCATATCGCCGCCGATATGCCCGCCCTTGCCGGAGACGATCATGTCCAGCACGTCTTTGCGCAGGTCATAAGAAAACGCTTTGTAATTCATACCTCATTCCCCCCTGAGATACGCCTTGACCTGTTCTTCGATGGGGTCGTACAGGTCAGGCGTGACGCCGATGTATTTGCAGGCTTCGTAAAGCACCGGGACAACGTCCTTGTGGATGCCAACGCAGTGGTGGATGTAAGGCCCTTCCACGATTTTGGCCTCTAGCCGCTTGATGTTGTCCACCTCCACCCAGAGGTAGGTGCCCATTCCCTTGGGGCCGTCCACGCCCTTCGCGTTGCCCAGCAGCAGGGAGTAGTTGCCGTTGTCGCCGTCGAACCGGGCCAGAGTCAGGTCGCCGTGTTTGGCCTCGGCGGTGATGGCGCCGGGATAGTCGAAGGCCAGCGGGTAGGTGATGCAGGGTTTGCACCCGGCCACGCTGAGGGGCCAGGGACCGCAGTGCTGCAACAGTTCGCCGTTGGGGTTGTCCGGGTGGCGGATGGTCCAGTCCGCAAAGAAGCCGCGGGTGTCATCGTTGGCGGCGGCCTCCACCAGCAGGGCGGTGACAGCGCCGTGGATGTCTGTTTCGCAGACCACGGGGATGCCCTTGTCGTTGAGCAGAGCGTTGGCGGCACAGGGCATGATACCCAGCTCACTTTGCAGAGCGTTCCAGCACTGGATGGCTCCCGCGTTGCAGTGGTATTTGCCCATGAGCCGCTCCATGGCCACGGCCAGCCCCGCGATGTTGGTCAGTTGCTCCTCGGTGACGTTGATGTCCATCTTCTCCCGGCAGTAGGCGATGGTCTGAGCCACCTCATCTCCGTCCGCGATGGCCCGCTTCACCTCAGCGGTCAACTCCGGCAGCGGGATAGGGGCCAGTTGAATGTTGAACTTCTCCAGCAGCTCTCCCTCGTTGCACATGGTAGACCAGAAGTCGAAGGGCCGGGGGCCAATTTGCAAAATTTTGATGCTGCGGAAGGTCTTGACCACGTTGCACACGGCCAGGAAGTCCCGCAGGCCCCGCTCGAATACCGGGTCATTCAGGCGGCAGTTGGTCAGGTAGGTGAAGGGGACGCCGAACCTGCGCAGCACCTTGCCGGTGGCGAACAGGCCGCATTGGGTATCCCGCAGGCGGACGCCGTTGGGTTCCGGGCGCTCGTCCAGAGGCCCCCACAGCAGCACCGGCACCCCCAGGTCTTTGGCCAGCCGCGCGCAGATGTACTCCGTGCCGAAGTTGCAGTGGGCCAGCAGCAGGCCGTCCACCCCGGCAGCCCGGAACTTTTCCAGCGCTTTCAGCCGGTCCTCCTCGTTGTAGAGCAGACCCTCCTCGTTGATGTCGTCGATGTCCACGAAGCTGACGCCCAGCTCCCGCAGACGGTCTGCGGTCAGGCCCCGGTATTTCACCGCGTCCGGGGCGCTGAAGATGCTTCGGCGGGTGGGCGCGTAGCCCAGAACAATGTTTGCCATATCGTAGTTCCTCCGTTCAGATTTGATAGCTTAAGGATACCAACGAAAGAGCTTAACTGCAATTTAGAATTAAGTTGATTTCAGAAAATCATTGACTTAATTCACTTAATCTGTTATGCTGTGAAAAACGATCACAGGAGGAATCATTATGGCGGTAACGGCAAAGGAGCTGGCAAAGGAACTGGGCCTCTCAGCGGCAGCGGTCTCTATGGCGCTGAACGGAAAACCTGGCGTCAGCGCGGCCACCCGGCGGCGGGTGCTGGAGCTGGCCGAGGCGCGGGGCTACGACATGACAAAGACCGCCGCCGAACAGCCCCAGAGTGAGGTGGGAACCATCGCCCTAGTGGTCTACCGCAAACACGGCGCGGTGCTGACGGACACGCCCTTTTTCTTCGAGGTGATCTCCGGCATTGAGACCGCCTGCGCCGAAGCGCATTACAGCCTTAACGTCCAGTATCTGAATGCAGACACGCCCATCGAGGCGCAGTTTCGCCGGTTACCCTATTGCGGCGGTATGATTTTGTTGGCCACGGAGATGAAAAAGGGGGATTTCGCGCCCTTTGCAAAGCTGAAACTCCCTCTGGTGGTGCTGGACACCTACTATGAAAACCTCCCCTATGACTGCGTCCTCATCAACAACTTTCAGGGGGCGTTTGCGGCGGCGGACTACATCATGCGCAAGACCCACGCTCAGGCGGGCTACCTGCGCTCCTCTTACCCCATCGGTAACTTCGACGAGCGGGCGGACGGCTTCTTCAAGGCCGTCCGGGAGAACGGCTACTCCGCCTCCCGCTCCCAGGTGCTGTCTCTGGCCCCCTCCATGGATGGCGCGTACCACGACATGAAGCACCTGCTGGAGCAGGGCGAGATCCCCGCCCGGTGCTATTTTGCGGACAACGACCTGATCGCGGCAGGGGCCATGAAAGCGCTGAAGGAGTTGGGCTATCTGATCCCCCAGCAGGTGGCGGTCATTGGGTTCGACGATATGCCGGTGTGCAGCTACACGGAACCGGCCCTCTCCACGGTGCAGGTGCCGAAGCAGTATATGGGCCAGCAGGCAGTGCTGCGGCTGCTCCATGTGATGCAAACCGGGGACCGCTGCCGGGTGAAGCTGGAGGTCAATACCAGATTGGTGAAGCGGGGGTCGGTGTAAAATCCGTCTCCCACGGTCAATGGCGCAAAAATGCCGCCGGGCAGAACTGCCCGGCGGCGGGGAAAGCAGAATCTCTATCATCACGAATTGACTGTTTCGATGAAGTGAGCGCCGCCCAGCTTGAAAGAGTTGCTTACGCCGCCTCCTGCGCCAGCTTCCGGTTCCACCGGAGGCTGAAAAACACGCCTGCGGCAATCGAAAACACCAGCGTAACAGCAGAGGCAAAGGCGATGCCATACATTCCAAACAGTCGGTCCATCAATAACAGGATAGGCAGATAAAAAATACCTTTGTCCATCAGAGCCACAAGCGTGGCGTATGACGCCTTTCCCGTGGACTGCAAAAAGGTCTGACAAAGCTGATACAGCCCGTAAAACGGCCCAATGACAATGGAGGCAAAAATCATAATGGAACCGTAGGCGATCACTTCCGCGTTGTCGATGAACAGAGCGATGATTTGGTGACGGAACAGAAAACAAAGCAGGGCAATGACGCTGCCCAGCAGTGTGGTAAACACAGCGGTTGAGCGAATGATTTGACCGACCCTTGCCCGGTTTCCTCTGGCGTGGTTGAAGGAAATCGCAGGCTGTAGCCCCATGCAAATGCCCATCAGCAGCATGGACAGCAGCATACCGGCCTTTCCAGCCACGCCCTGGGCCGCCAGTGCCACTGAGCCGTAAGCAATCATTCTGTTGTTGGCAACGATATTGGAAACGCTCATCAACAGGGTACTGCAAGCCAGGGGCAATCCCAAAGAGAGAATGGAGGGCAGCACGTTCAATGTCAGGTATTTGGGGTGCAGAGAAAATGCGGGCTGCTTACGGAGGATGTAATAGAGCAGGTAGCAAGAGCTAAAGACGTTGCCCAGCACCGTCGCCAACGCCGCGCCTTCCACGTCCATCGAAAAAACCAGGATAAACACCGCGTCCAGAACGATATTTGACACCGTGCCCAACAGGTTGGAGATCATGGATTCCACTGCCGCGCCGTCAGCGCGGATGATGTTGCAGAATACATTGTTGAACATAATGACCGGCGCGCCGATGCCAATGATGCGCATATACCCGATCACATAGGAGAGTGTCTCCGCATCGGCTCCCAGCAGCAGCGCTACCGGCCTGGCCCCGACGGTCAGCACTGCCAAAATGACGCCGCCCAAGACCAGCGAACCATAACAGCAGAGGCTGGTACAGGCCCGGATCTGTTTTGTTTCCCCTCTGCCCAGGGCCAGGGAAATCACAGTGCAGCCGCCGCTCCCCAAAAGCGTCCCCAAACCGGAGAGGATGGAGAAGGCAGGGCCGCACAGGGACAGCGCGGCGATTTTTGCCGGGTCGCCGGTCTGTCCGATGAACAGGGTGTCCGCCATGTTGTAGACCACCATGACCAGCATGATGATGATGGTCGGCAGGCACAGATTCAGCAGCAGCTTGGGGTAGGAGGCACGCTCCAGCAAGTCTTGATTTTTGTTCATAACCGAACACCTCTCCGATTTTGGCGTCATGTGTTGACGAAATTTCATGCTTATACTATAATAAAAACAGAGATTTCGCACAACCGACAATTTGCCGGGTTCTGTCAGATAGGCAGCAGTTTCCGGCAAAGTGTTGACGAACTGACACAGGGGAGGAACATTGTCCATGAGCATCCATGACGCCCGTGCCCGTTACACCAGGATGGTAATTCGGGAGCAGTTTCTGATGTTGCTAAAGGAAAAAAACGGTGGCGAAGATCACTGTGAAGGAGCTGTGCGCAGCCTGTGACATCAATCGGGCTACCTTTTGCAAGCATTACCAGGATTTATTTGACCTGATGGAGCAGCTGGAGCAGGAATTTCTAGAAGATTTAACTGCCCTGCTCCAACCAGAGCACTGCAAAGACCTGGAAACGTTGTTCGCCCAAGTGCTGACGTTATTCCAGTCTCACGGGGACGATTGGCTGGTTCTGGGCAGCGAAAACGGCGACCCCGCCTTCTATGATAAACTGTCCCACCGCTGTTACGAGCAAGCCTACCCCATGCTGGTTCAGCATCAGGCAGCGCTAAGCGAGCCGGAGCAACGGATGCTGTATTCTTTCGTCAGCCAGGGAAGCGGCGGTATTCTCCGGGAATGGGTAAAGAACGAGATGCAGGAATCAGTGCCTCAGGTGGCAGCGTTTCTTGCCAACGCTACCACACAGCTGATTCATGGGCTGGCATCCTGACGAAAGCAGATGAATAAAGCAGGGACAGCCAATGCTGGCTACCTCTGCTTCGTTGGTTTCGGTACTTGTTATCCCCAGGGATTCTCCGTGGGATAGGGCAGGCTCTTGGGCTGGTTATACGCGATGTCCTCCACACCCAGGAACTTGAACACCTCATAGAGGTACTTCCCAACGTGGGAGAAGGCCACCGCGCCGTGGTGGGGATACCGCTTCTGAATCAGCACATGGCGATAGAACCGGCCCATCTCCGGAATGGCGAACACGCCGATGCCGCCGAAGGAGCGGGTGGGTACGTCCAGCACTTCGCCCTGGGCGATGTAGCTGCGCAACTTGCCCTCGCTGTCGCATTGGAGGCGGTAAAAGGTGATGGGGCTGGCGGCAATGTCGCCCTCCAGAGTACCGCGGGTGAAGTCCGGCTCGCTGTCCTGCGGCTCCAGCAGGCGGTGCTGGATAAGCTGGTACTTGACGGCTCGGTCGGAACACAGCTTGCACTCCGGGGTGTTGCCGCAGTGGAACCCCATGAAGGTGTCGGTCAGCTTATAGCCGTACTTGCCCTTGATGTCCTCGTCGTAGATATACTTGGGGACGCTGTTGTTGATGTCCAGCAGGGTGACGGTGTCGCCAGAGACGCACATCCCGATGTACTCGGAGAGCGCGCCATAGATGTCCACCTCGCAGGAGACGGGGATGCCCCGGCTGACCAGACGGGAGTTGACGTAGCAAGGCTCAAACCCGAACTGGCTGGGGAAGGCGGGCCAGCACTTGTCCGCGAAGGCGACATACTGCTTGCTGCCTTTGTGGGCCTCGGCCCAGTCCAGCAGGGTCAGTTCAAATTGGGCCATGCGCTCGTTCAGCTCAGGGTAGTAACTGCCCTCGCCCATCTCGGCGGCCATGTCCGCGCAGACGGCGGGGATGCGCGGGTCGCCCGCGTGTTCCTTGTAGGCGACCAACAGGTCCAGCTCGGAATTTTCCTCGATTTCCACGCCCAGCTCATACAGGCCCTTGATGGGGGCGTTGCAGGCGAAAAAGTCCTGTGGCCGAGGTCCGAAGGTGATGAGTTTCAGGTTCTTCACGCCGATAATCGCCCGTGCCACGGGAACGAACTCCCGAATCATATCCGCCACTTCCTCGGCAGTGCCCACGGGGTACTCCGGGATATAGGCGTTCAGGTGGCGCATCCCCAGGTTGTAGGAGCAGTTCAGCATCCCGCAGTAGGCGTCGCCTCGGCCATTGACCATGTCGCCGTCCCCCTCGGCGGCGGCCACGAACATACAGGGGCCGTCAAACTTCTGGGCAATCTCCGTCTCCGGGGTCTCCGGGCCAAAGTTGCCCAGGAACACCACCAAAGCGTTGCAGCCAGCGGTTTTCACATCGTCCACGGCTCTGAGCATATCCAGCTCGTTTTCCACGGTGATGGGGCACTCGTAGAGGCCCTCGCCATAGGCGGCCACGATGTTTTTCCGCCGCTGGGTGGACAGGGCGATGGGGAAGCAGTCACGGCTGACGGCGATAATGCCCAGCTTGACGGTTGGAATGTTGTTGCTTACCATTTGAAATTCCTCCTCACTTTCAAATCAATGACTGGTCGGATAACTTATAACAGTTCAGAAAACAGGTGTTTACAGGCCGGATAGATTTTCCGGAACTGCTGATAGCGTTCCTCATACAGTGCCGCCAGTGCCGGGTCAGGTTCCACGGTGTCCACCACATGGACAAGGCTGTCGCAGGCCGCCTTGACGGTGGGATACGTCCCGTCCGCCACCATCGCCAGCATCGCACCTCCCATGCCGGGGCCTTGCTCCGATTCCACGATCTCCAGTGTCACGTTCAGCACATTGGCGCAGATGGTCTTCCACAGAGGGCTTTTTGCCCCGCCGCCACAGATTTTAGAGCGTTCAATAGTGATACCCTGAGCGCGGGCCACCTCCAGACTGTCCCGGATGCCGAAGGCCACGCCCTCCAGCACCGCCTGGGTCAGGTCGGCCCGGCTGGTGTCCATCGTCATGCCGATGAAGGTGCCGCGGGCGTTGGTGTCGTTGATAGGGCTACGCTCCCCCATCAGGTAGGGCAGGAAAAAGACGTGATTTTTGCCCAGCTTGTCCCGTGTGATGGGGGCTTGTTCTGCGCCGTAATCCTCGGTCTGGAAGATGTCCTCCATCAGCCATTTGTTGCAGCTTGCGGCGGAAAGCATACAGCCCATCAGGTGATAATTCCCGTCCGCGTGGGCGAAGGAGTGGAGGGCGTTCTGCGGGTCCACGCCAAACCGCTCGCTGGAGATGAAGATGGTCCCGGAGGTGCCGAGAGAGATGTTGCAGGCTCCCTCGCCCACGGTGCCGGTACCCACAGCGGCGGCGGCGTTGTCCCCGGCTCCGGCGGCCACCACCACCGTCTCCGGCAGTCCCAGCTTTTGGGCCACATCGGGCAGGAGGGTTCCCACCGGCTGGTAGGATTCAAAGATTTGCGCCATCTGGGATTCCTGTACCCCGCAGAGGTCCAGCATCTCTTTCGACCAACACTTGTGTTCCACGTCGAAGAGCAGCATCCCGGAGGCGTCGGAGACATCGGTGCAGTGAACGCCGGTGAGCTTGTAGTTGATAAAATCCTTGGGGAGCATGATTTTGTCGATTTTAGCGAATAAATCCGGCTCGTTTTCCCGTATCCACAGCAGCTTGGGGGCGGTGAACCCCGCAAACGCGATGTTGGCGGTGTACTGGCTGAGCTTGTCCTTGCCGACGACATTGTTCAGGTAGTCCACCTGTTTTGCGGTGCGCCCGTCATTCCAGAGAATGGCGGGGCGGATGACGTTGTCGTCCTCGTCCAGCGCCACTAGGCCGTGCATCTGGCCGCCTGCCCCGATGCCTGCCACCTGAGCGGCGTTGAAGCCCGCCAGCAGCTCCGGTATCCCCTCCTCCACGGCAGAGAGCCAGTCCTCGGGGTTCTGCTGACTCCAGCCGGGGTGGGGGAACTCCAGCGGGTAGTCCTTCGAGACGATGTGTAAAATCCGTCCTGTTTCGTCCATCAGCAGCAGCTTGGCCGCCGAGGTTCCCAGGTCGATTCCAATGTAGAGCATAAGTCTCCCTCCCTGTCCTCGCGTATGAGAAAAGTGACCCTTTTTATTATATCATAAAGTGGCTGCTACTTCTACTAATTTTCTGCTGAGAACGCTTTGCGGCGTTCAGGCCAAAGGTGATTGAAAAAACCTTTCGCATCTCAATATTGCGTTTTCATGCCTCACTTCTCCATGCCTCCCATAAGGATTGGCAGATCCTCCGGTTGGAAAAACTTAGTCATAAATGCGCGTCCAAACTCCTCATTTGGCGCGGTACTCTCCACCGTCTGTGCCTTCTCATCCTCAGACATACCGGAATTGATAGAAGCCATGTAAGCAAATGCTTCTTTCTGTCGTTCCCTGCCACCTGGCACCCACCAGCTTCTGGGCGTATAGGAAATCCTCTGGTGCAATCCTTCCACTGCGATTCATTTTTCCAGACGATCTGCAAATTTCTCGTAATCACGCGGCCCATCAAGACCGTTCCAGCAGAGTTCCGCCAGCGCATAAATACGCGGAAACAAAAGCCGTTCCAGCTTTTCCGGCTCTTTTATATGCTCCGACCAGATACAAGCCTCCATTCCCAGGAGATTTGTCTGAAGCGTTCCCGTATCCTCGACAGAAAGCTCCGATGCCGTCTGCCCCAGGTTTGATTCATTCCCCGCTGCTCCTGTGACAACCTTCTCGCCAAGGTGCGGGATCGTCTCATAGAGTTTCTTCACAGAGGTCATACTATACGGATAATCCAGATACAGTTCAAGCATATCAGAATAGATCCACGCTCCACCCGCCTTTGCGAATGTCTCCATCGTATCCCGATGCTGGAGGGTCCAATACTGAGCCTGCATATTTTTCGGATAATTCGATGCCCGCAGTGTTTCATTCCAGCAGATCGCTGTTTTCCCGTACTTTTCCAGAATTTCAGCGATGCGCTTCATAAAATATCCCTGCAGGTCCTCCCACGCGGATGGAAGAGTTTCTGTCTGAGACGCTTCGTAAGTCCGATGTTTCCTCGCCAGATCCTGCATTTTTGCCTGACAATGGGGGCATTTCTTCCACTCTCCCTTTGGCGCTTCATCACCGCCGAGATGTACCCGTTTTCCGGGGAACAGAGGGACAATTTCCTCCAGCAGTTCTTCCAGAAACGAAAATGTCCGCTCCTGTCCGGCACAAAGGATAATCGGATAAATTCCCCCGGCAGTAGCGATCCGAACCTTTTTCCCGCTACAGCTAATACTCAGGGTATGCGTTCAGCAATGCACTTACGTGCCCTGGCATATCAATCTCAGGAATCACCTCCACGCCGCGCACCTGTGCGAACGCACAAATCTCCCGAATCTCCTCCTGCGTGTAATAATCCACACTGTTTTCCTGCAACTTAGGGAAACGCCTGCTCTCAATCCGCCATCCCTGATCGTCTGTCAAATGCCAGTGCAGCACATTCATCTTTGCAAGTGAAATCTCTTCAATTATCTTTTTTACTTCTTCTGCGGGGAAAAAATGACGCGCACAATCCAGGCTGAGCCCTCTATGCGCGTATCGCGGCGCATCGCAGATCTCGCCGCACGGCAGGTCAGCTTCACAGGACTGACCTTCAGCCAGATCATTGATAAGGGTCGTAAACGCCCAAACGGCTCCCTGCTCCGAAGAGGCTTTGATTTGTATTTGATGTTCCGTAACTGTGAGTGCGTACCCTTCCTTCGGAAAGCTCCTGTCGCGGATCAGCAAAATATCCGGCATTGCTTTTTCTTCCGGGGTCACCCTGCAATCAGTGAATTTCGTTCCCGAAACCGCATCCTTACCTTCCGACTGCTGCCCGCCGCGCAAATACCCAAGTCTCTCATAAAAAGCATTCGCGCACCATGGCTCAAAATCCCCAAATTGGACATTCAGTTTCTCAGGAAGCAGATATACCCCTGCTTCCTGTCTGATCATTCCGCAGACAGATGGAATCATATCAAATGTATTCATGCTATTTTCCCTCCAAACGCAAAGTATTGATAACAGGTGTCAGGCCCTATAGGAAAGCGGGCATGGGGAGTTAAACAACCGTCTCATATCTGACCGTATAAGTTCCCGCATTCAGGTAACAAATTCCATCTTTCACGTATGAAAACATCGGATTCTCTTGATCCTCGTAAGTCTCCGGCTTCGCAAGCGGCAGTTGCAGGGTAGCGCTGCACCCAAACGGAACTGTCACGGACAATGTTACGTGGGCGGAATCCGTCATCTCCCAGCTGCTTTTATATAATCCGGCCGGAGAATCATAGGCGGCGGACACTTTCCGCAGGGTCCGGTTCAGGAGCGGCATAAAAGCCACCCTCCGAAGACCGGGCGCCTCATCTACAGTGTTGATGCCAGTCACATGACGGAACATCCACTCCAGGACAGAACCATACGCATAGTGGTTCATGCTGTTCATGCTGATGCCGGAGATCGTCCCATCGTCAAGCAGGCTGTTCCAGCGCTCCCAGACAGTCGTTGCACCAAGCTTCACCTCATGGAGCCAGCCCGGATAGTCCTCGTTGAGCAGCAGCTCATAAGCCAGCTCTTCAAATCCATTCTCGGTCAGCACATTGTTTAAGAGCGGCGTACCGACAAAACCGGTTTGCAGCTTGCCATTGCTGCGTTCAAACAGGTTTCGCAGTTGCTTTCTGGTCAGCTCCACATTTTCAGACAGGTGATATTTCAGTGTCAGAATCAGTGCGGTCTGCGTTTTGATGCAGCACCTGCCGGTCGCGCTGTAGTATTCGTTCTTTACCACAGCAAACTGCTCGTCGGAAAGCGCACGATATTCGGTTTCCTCCGCTTCTTTCCCAAGCACATGCGCGGCATTGGCCACCAGTCCGGCGCTGACCGCGTAATACAGGTTTGCGATGAACTCCTCGTCCGTGTCTCCCATCACCTGTTCCGCGCCGCCAGCCGGATGATCCAGTGCCAGCCAGTCTCCATAATGAAACACATACCTCCAGTTATGAGGAGCCTCTCCATCAACTCTGCGAATGTAGTCCACCCAGCTTTTCATGCTCTCAAACTGGTCCTCTAAAATACTCTTATCGCCATAGAATAAATAAAGATTCCATGGAATAATGCAGGTTGCGTCTCCCCAGACGCAGGCCGTGCTTTCTACCCCGCAGGAAGGAACCACATCCGGCACTTTTCCATCCAGTGCGCTCTGCTCTTTCGCCATATCATAAAGGTATTTTGCGTAAAAAGCATAGGTATCCGAAAGATAGGTAGCGGTCGCAGAAAACACCTGAGCGTCTCCGGTCCAGCCCATCCGCTCGTCACGCTGCGGACAATCGGTCGGCACATCCACAAAATTGCTCTTCTGCCCCCACTGAACATTTTGGATAAAACGGTTGACCAGCGCATATCCAGTCTCCATCTGTCCGGTAAATTCCAGATCACTGTACAGCGCAAGGCCCTTGAAATCTTCCTTTTTCAGCTTTGTTACGCCTTCCACCTTTACATAACGATAACCGAAAAAGGTAAAATGCGGAACAATCGTTTTCTCTATCCCATCCGAAACGTAATAATACTCCGACTTTGCAGAGCGCAGGTTTGCGTTGTAGAAATTCCCATCGGCGTGTCCGGCGCAGGGAACCTCAAAGGAATCTGTCTGCGCCAATGCACAAGCCTTCGGAGGCGTTGCTTCTGACTGCGCAGGATCTCTCTGTAGGATCTCTCCTGTTTGAATGTGAATCACTGTTCCGGCCGGCTCATGTACACGCAGGGCAAAAATCCCCGTAAACTCCTGTCCCATGTCAAAGACCGTTTCACCCGCAGGTGTGTGAATCAGTTCCACCGGCTCAAATTCCTCGTGAATCGAGACCGGCAGACTCATCCGCTCCGTCAGAACTCCCTTCGGCGCCTCGCAAAACCGTGCCGGTTCCATTGGCAGCTCCGGCAGCGTATCGTCCACATATTCCCCGTCATACAAATTCGAGAAGGTAATGTTGCTGCGGCGTACCTTCCAACTCTCATCCGTGCCAATCGTTTCTGTACTGCCATCCTCATAGGTCAGGCGCAGCTCCGCGATCAGCTTCCACTCATTGCCATAAAAGCCCTTGTCCTCGAATGCCGTAAAGCCGAAGCGCGCTTTATACCAGCCATTGCCGAGCCAAATGGAGAGCATCGACTTATCAGAAGTATTCTTGACCTGCTCTGTCACATCAAAAGTCTGATACTGTATCCATTCGTTATAATCATTGCTATAGGGCATGAGATATTCGTCTCCGATACGCGCCCCATCCAAATAAGCCTCATACAGTCCCAGGCCACAGATATATAACCGCGCCTGGCTGACAGGCTTTGCCGGGCAAAGCTCTTTTTCAAAAATTGGATGGCGTTCTATAACGCCGTCCAATTGTGAAGCACAGGTGATCCATCTGCCGATCCATGCATCGTCCCGTTTCGCTGTCTCAAACCACTGCGTCTCGCCAGTCGCTTCTTCTCCTTTGTCAGTCTGCACCGTCACTGTCCAGTAATATCGTGTGTAAGGCTGTAGTTCAAAATCCACGCAATAGCCAAGACTGTCTGCTTCTTTTGTAAATCCGGAATCAAATACCGTCTCGCGCAACTGTGCATCCGCTGCCACCTGTATTCTGGCCTCAGTCTGATTTTTTCCGATTGCCTCAGCTACCTTCCATGAAAACACCGTGCGCGTCATACGAAACCCAAGCGGGTTTGTCAGATGATTGACTTTCATGTCATAAATCTTCATCTGGATTCTCCTACAGATAGTTCTTCAAATTCTCCAGCACAATGCGGTATCCGTTTGCAAACATATGAATTCCTTCCACCGTATAGTCCGCTTTCAACATTCCCTGTTCATCTGTAAGCCCCTCGCTTACGTCAATAAACGCATATCCCATTTTTTCCGCAAGCTTCTGCACTTCCCTGTTCGCAATAGGAAGATTTTTGTTATTGCGGTTCACAAACAAGCTCGCGGCCCATCCTGCATCTTCTTTTGCCTTCTCATTGACCGGATAGTAAGCCATCAGATAAACCTTTGCCTGTGGAAGACGCTCTTTTATCTGGCAAAGGATCTTTTCGTAATTGACAAGCAGCTTCCCCAAGCAGAATGCCTGCGTAAGGTTCTTTCGCCCTGAAGGTAGTCCTCATTTCACACTCCTAAGTCTGAAGTCCTTCTCTTCTGTTCTTCCGGGAATCCGAAGATTTCCCGTGTCTGATTTATTCATTCAGGCTTTCCACGAGGCCCTTCAACGCTTCCAATGGCATCACTCCATAAGCTGACAGCGCGCTAAGCGGCATTTCAAACATCATCTGTCTGCGCATTTTCTCTCCGCCTGCTCCCATGGCGTCTTCTTTGCCTTCTGTCGTTGTCTCAGCTGCCGCGCCCATTCCCATTCCGGCCATCAGTTTCGCCACAAATTCCCGTCCCTTACGAATCCGCATCAGCTCGCCAATGGTAGTACTCAGCGTCACGTGAAGCGGAAGCTCCTGGGCGGACTGGATCGTCACGCTGCCGGAAAGACGGATATCCCTGCTGGACGCGCCAATTTCAATCAAAGCCGTCTTGCTTTCTACAAACCAATCGTGGATCTTCGGTTCATAATAAGCAAATGCCCTTCCATCCAGCACAAATGATACCTCTTTTTCCTCTCCCGGCTCAAGATAGATTTTTTCAAATCCCTTCAATTCTCTCACCGGGCGCCTCGCATCGCTGTCCGGCACACCGACATAGAGCTGTACGGCTTCTTTTCCTGCGCAGGTTCCCATATTCTTTACGACACAGGAAACAGTAACGGTATCCGTATCCGACATTGACTCTCTGCTCAGTTTGAAATCCTGATAGGCAAAGGATGTATACGACAGTCCGTGTCCAAACGGAAACAGGACATTCATTTTCTTCCTCAAATTGCAATAGCAAGTTGCAATAGTTTTTCCAGTGATGTTCGTTGGCAGATGCGTTTGGGTTTCACGGAGGGAGGGCGTAGCCCGACCGGAGAGAAACCCAAACGTGCGGCTACTCAGGCGGCGTAAATGCGATCCAGTTCCTGCTCGAACAGTTCCTCCGGCGTCCGATAGCCCAGGATTTTTCTCGGCAGCGCATTGATACGG
>MSHH01000006.1 GCA_001941075.1 Oscillospiraceae bacterium Zagget6
GAATTTTAAATGCTTTTGCCCTGGCCTTTTAGCACCTCTGCGTTGACAGGAGGAGAAAATTGTGATAAACTGTATTTAACAGGAATTCCAACTAAATACAGAGGGGTGCCGCATGTATCTGGATACAGCCGTAAAGGTTCCAGATATCCACGGGAAAAACACTTTTCGGACAAAAGGGATGACCGCTTATGTCGAGTAAGAATACAATCGTACTTACGATTCACAAAGAGATATACCACTGTTAAACGAAAAACCATTGGAAAATTGACAAGCGCTGATGAGCGGACAATGTTGCCGAACGAGAACTTCCTGAAGCTTTTTCCGGATACAGACCTTCCGGAAGAAAAAAAGAACGGCCTGTATGGAGTTGAGGGCTTCGTATCGGGACATGGATTGTTATCAGGAAAATCATTGAGGATTACACACTACCGTAGTTGCTCGGACGATACCTTCCGGAAAAGGATGTGGGATTGATATTGAATCTGGCTGCATATTCCATTGAGAAAGGAGATAACCGTCAGTGATTTAAAGACCAGAGATTTCCCGCATTCCGTGGATGGGGAAACGAGGGCGGCATTTTCTAATGACCGGAATGCGCAGTGGAATCACAGAGAAACGCTCAGTGACTTGTTGGACAAACGGGAGGTGCTTCAGAGAGAGGAGTTGGTAAAAGCTATTATGAAAGGTGGGCAGGACGTATAAGGAAGTCCTGTCATTTCTGAATACATGCCCAGGCGAGGGAGAGTGATATGGCAAAATGTAAAAAAAGTAGCGGCGAAGCGGAAAGAACTTCGGAGAAGATGGTCCCGCAACAGGAAAGCGGCAGATTCCCTTTCAGCAGTTTGGGATGCCGGAGACGGAGGCTATAAGCCGAAGTTCAGGAAAGGCAGGTGTTAATTCTGTTTAGTCGTAAAAAATTATGGAAAATGGAGGTTATTCAAACAGGAAGTATGAAAAATAACTTGAAGTACTCATGGGACGACAGTCAATATGACTGCGGGCTGATATTTTGTGGAGGTGAAGCCAGATGAAAAAACACTGGGGCAAGAGAAGTCTTTGTCTGCTTTTGTCAATCTTTTTGATTTGTACAGAAATCACCATGCCTGCTTATGCGGCTGAAGATTTTCAGAGTGATGAAACAGTGGTAGAAGCTGCTGACGCAGCATCTGCGGAAACAGAAGAAAACTCTGAAACTGAAAATGAATTGCAAGCGACAGAACCTGATTTGGAGACAGAGGATGCTTCAGCTGCGTCAACGGCTGATACAGAAGAAAGCATTCGTGAAGAAGAAAGCATTGTTGAAGCTGAGTCTGATGAGGAAGCAGAAATTATAATCATTACCCAGCCGGTAAACTGCACGGGAGCGCTGGGTGATACTGTGACATTTACTGTGGAAGCATCAGGAGATGGCTTAAGTTACCAGTGGCAGTTAAGCGATGATAGCGGGGAAACCTGGCGGAACAGTTCCACAAAAAAGGCCGTATATTCGACCACACTGACAACAACCAATAATGGGCGTATGGTGCAGTGTGTCATTACGGACAGCTACGGCAACAGCGTTGTGACGGACAGCGCTAAGATGAGTGTAGCAGGCGTAACGATCACGGCCCAACCAGAAGATTATACAGGCGTGATAGGAGATACGGTCACCTTCACTGTGGAAGCATCAGGAGATGGCTTAAGTTATCAGTGGCAGTTAAGTGACGATGACGGGGAGACCTGGAGAAACAGTTCCACAAAGAAGGCAACCTATTCAACGACGCTGACAACCACGAATGACGGGCGTGCGGTGCGCTGTGTCGTGACGGATTCCTCTGGGAACAGTGAGACGTCATCCGCAGCTTATATGAAGGTTGCTACCATTGAAATTACTGTACAACCCGAGGATTTTGTCGGAAACCTTGGGGATACTGTGACATTTACTGTGGAAGCGTCAGGAGAAAACCTGAGTTATCAGTGGCAGTTAAGTGATGATAGCGGGGAAACCTGGCGGAACAGTTCCACAAAAAAGGCCGTATATTCGACCACACTGACAACAACTAATAATGGGCGTATGGTGCAATGTGTCATTGCGGACAGCTACGGCAACAGTGTTGTGACGGACAGCGCTACGATGAGCGTAGCAGGCGTAACGATCACGGCCCAACCGGAAGATTATGCAGGTGCGATAGGAGATGCGGTCACCTTCACTGTGGAAGCATCAGGAGATGGCTTAAGTTATCAGTGGCAGTTAAGTGACGATGACGGGGAAACCTGGCGAAACAGTTCCACAAAAAAGGCCGTATATTCGACTACGCTGACAACGGCAAATCATGGGCGTATGGTGCAGTGTGTCATTACGGACAGCTATGGCAACAGCGTTGTGTCGGACAGCGCTAAAATGAGTGTGGCAGTCGTAACGATCACGGCCCAACCAGAAGATTATACAGGTGTGATAGGAGATACGGTCACCTTCACCGTGGAAGCGTTAGGAGATGGATTAAGTTATCAGTGGCAGTTGAGTGACGATGATGGGGAAACCTGGAGAAATAGTTCCACAAAGAAGGCAACCTATTCAACGACGCTGACAACCACGAATGACGGGCGTGCGGTGCGCTGTGTTGTGACGGATTCCTCCGGGAACAGTGAGACGTCATCCGCAGCTTATATGAAGGCTGCTACCATTGAAATTACTGTACAACCCGAGGATTTTGTCGGAAACCTTGGGGATACTGCGACATTTACTGTGGAAGCGTCAGGAGAAAGCTTGAGCTATCAGTGGCAGTTAAGTGATGATAGCGGGGAAACCTGGCGGAACAGTTCTACAAAAAAGGCCGTATATTCGACTACGCTGACAAGTTCAAATAATGGACGCATGGTGCAGTGCGTCATTACGGATAGCTATGGCAACAGCGCTGTGACGGACAGCGCTACGATGAGCGTAGCAGGCGTAACAATCACCTCCCAACCGGAAGATTATACAGGTGCGATAGGCGATACGGTCACTTTCACTGTGGAAGCATCAGGAGATGGATTAAGTTATCAGTGGCAGTTAAGTGACGATGACGGGGAAACCTGGAGAGACAGTTCTACAAAGAAGGCAACCTATTCAACGACGCTGACGACCACGAATGACGGGCGTGCGGTGCGCTGTGTTGTGACAGATTCCTCCGGGAACAGTGAGATTTCGTCTGTGGCTTATATGAAAGCCTCCATTATCGAAATCACAGTACAACCTGAAGATTTCATCGGGGCTATTGGAGATACAGCAACCTTTACTGTGGAAGCATCGGGAGAAGGTTTAAGTTATCAGTGGCAGTTAAGCGATGATGACGGGGAAACCTGGCGGAACAGTTCCACAAAAAAGGCCGTCTATTCGACTACGCTGACCACAACCAATATTGGGCGTATGGTGCAGTGTGTCATTACGGACAGCTATGGCACTTCTGTTACATCTGCTTCTGCTGTTATGAAAACGACAGGCGTTGAAATCACAATGCAGCCAGAGGATTACACTGGCATTGTTGGAGATTCTATTCAATTTATAGTAGAAGCGACAGGAACGGACCTGAGTTATCAATGGCAATTAAGTGACGATGATGGAGAAAATTGGCGGAATAGCAGCGTAACTTCAAATGTGTATGGTGTAACACTTAGCGAATCGAACGATGGACGTTCTTTCCGATGTGTTGTTTCGGATTGTTATGGAAACGAGGTTGTTTCTGATGCGGCGAAACTGCAAATTGGCGAAGAGTTTGAAGAAGGATGGTATGTCAGAAACAATACCGTTTATTATCGCTATTCAGATGGGACTTATGCAAATGGGCTCCTGACCATTGATGGAGAAATTTATTATTTCAATTCAGATGGCAGTATTATAACAGGGTTCCAGACGTTAGATGACGTACTGTACTATTTTGATCCTGAAACCGGGAAAGCTTTGACTGGATTCTGCCTGGATGAAAGTACAGGGAACACCTATTATCTACAGGGAAGCGAAGGCGCATATACAGGGACATTAACATTATCCAATAGCGATGGGTCAGAAAGCACGTATTATTTCTATGATACGGGAATTATGGCGCATGGGCTGACAAAACAATCCGGCGTTTACTATTATTATGATTTCCTGACTGGTGAACAAATAACCGGGTTGGTAAAGCTGGCGGATACGGTATATATGTACTTTGATGAAACCGGAGCCATTGCTTCCGGCTGGACGACGTGGAATGGTGGGCTGTATTACTTTGATGAAACCTACGGGAGAAACCTTTCCGGGTGGGCAACAATAGAATCCAGCCAGTACTATTTTGATGAGACAACAGGACAGGCGGTTTCAGGAATCGTTGAAATTGAAGGAAGTTACTATTATTTTGATGAATCCTGTGAAATGCAGACGGGACTGATAGAATACGACGGCCAACTGTATTATTTTAACTCTTCTGCTCAGTCTGGGGTCAATACGGTAGAGGATCAGATCTATTGTTTTGACGCGGAAACTTATCAGGCCGTTTCGGGATGGTATACTACGGAAAGCGAAGAAACATATTACTTTAGCGAGGATACGTTTACCGCAGTTACCGGAATTTGCGAAATTGATGGAATCCGCTATGGCTTTTCTGATAACGGAGTACTACAAACCGGAATTTACAGTGATGAGGATGGGGCGTTGTACTATTGTTCGGAATATGGTGAGAGCGTTTCCGGTATCGTAACTCTGGACGACCAGATTTACTACGTTGATGCGGATACGCAGCAGTTACTCACTGGTTTGCAGCAGGTAGGTGATGATTACTATTATTTCAATACAGACGGGACCGCATACAGGGATGGACTTCTCACCATCAATGGAAGTATGTATTATTTCGATTCGGAGACCGGGAAAGCGCAGGAAGGGTTTATTACCATGGCATCCGGGAGTACGTATTGCTTTGATGCGGAAACAAAAGCTGCTGTGTCTGGGATATGCCTGATAGACGGTGACTACTATTATTTTGATGAAGACTGCATCATGCAAACAGGCTTCCAAAAGGATTCCGAAGGCAATGCATATTATTTCAATCCAGAAAGCGGAAAGGCACAGAGCGAGTTTGTGACCAGAATCTCTTCCAGTGGGACGGTCTATACTTACTATATGGATCCTGAAACTAAAATTGCTGTAACAGGATTGATCACGATCGATGAGGGACTGTATTACTTTGATGAAAACGGGTATATGCAGACTGGCCGAAAAACAATAGACGGGAAGTTTTACTATTTTGATGAGGTAACAGGAAAAGCAATTACTGGAATCAAAGTGGTGACAACCAGTTCCGGCACTGAGGTCGCTTATTACTATAACGGGAGTGAAGGGGCTTCAACAGGACTCTTTACCGTGGATGGAAATTTGTACTATGCGGATGAATCGACTGGCTATTTAGCCACGGGGCGTAAGTCAGTTGATGGCGTGTATTATTATTTTGATCCGGACACATACAAAGCAATATATGGTATTGTGTTAGATTCCAGCAGTATTTATTACTTTGCTGAGTCTGGTACGTCCGCTGGTTTTGCCTCATATGGCGGAGTTACCTATTATGTTTCTTCTACTGGAAAAGCGTCACTGAATGCGATTTATACGAATTCAGATGGGATCCGCTGCTATTTTGGTGAAAATGGGGAACAGGAATTTGGCTTAATTCCTTTTACAAATTCGTCAGGAACTGTTGTCACCCGCTATTTTACTTCCACCAGTGATGCGGTTGCATCGGATGATTTATTGGAAGCAATAGAGGCGGCAAAAGCGGCTGGAGACGGCTGGGCAGAGGTTGAAGGGTTGACGTATTATGTCAGCGATGGTGAATTCTTAACAGGTTTACAATCGATTGATGGCGCTTCCTATTATTTCTCGAGCTTGTCCGGCGCTATGCTGACCGGTTTACGGACCATTGACGGAACACAGTATTACTTTGACCCGGAAACAGGTAAAATGGCGACTGGCTGGACGACAGTTGAAGGAAAGAAGTTTTACTTCGACCCGGAAACGGGAGCAATGTGCACAGGATTTACGGTGATTGGTTCTTCGACCTATTACCTGTACAATGGCGGTGGCTATGCTACAACATCGATCTCTGTAAACGGAACGAGTTACAGTTTTGATGCTGATGGGGCCATGCTGTATGAAGACGAGTTGTCCTATTATGACGCAAGCACAGGCGAAAAACTGTCAAATACCTGGTATGAGGTTGACGGAAGCTTGTATTATCTGGATGCCGATGGCTGCAAGGTAACCGGGATGGTAAACATCGACGGAGAAACTTATATCTTTGATGAAAGCGGTGTCCTTTGTACTGGTTGGTATTCGGATTCGGATGGATCTGTCTACTATTGTACGGAGTCTGGCTTATTGAGAGGCTTCCAGACGATTGATGACCTGACATATTATTTTAACACAGCAGATGGCGTTATGTTGACCGGTTTACGTATCATTGATGCGCAAAAATACTATTTTGCAGCGTCCGGTGAACTGGCAACAGGATGGATCGAGGAAAATGGATATGTTTACTATTTCGATAGTGATGGTTTAGCCACTGGTCTGAAGGAGATCGATGGAAACAACTATTATTTCCTGGGCAATGGCGTCATGATGACCGGCTGGGTTTATCTCTATAACGATGATGGTGAAGGCGGCATGTGCCTATTCCTCGAAGATGGAAGCCAGGCAACTGGTTTAACGTATTATGGCGGGTATTGGTATTATTTTGATGAAGATAATAATGGCGCCAGAACATATGGCTGGTTCACAATCGAAAGCGACGAGTTCTATTTCGCTGAGTCGAATGGTAAAGCGGTCACTGGACGACAGTATATAGATGGGGCTTATTATTATTTTGATGTTGACAGTGCAATCAGACAGTATGGCCTGAATGGGGAAGATGGGAAATACTATTATTATGTAGACCTGGAGATCTCCTCTGACGGGGTATTACATGGATTGCAAACTATTGATGATGATTTGTATTATTTTAATCTGGATTCAGGTAAAATGCTGAGTGGGATGTATATTATCGATGATGTGAAGTATTATTTCGATGCGGATACTGGTAAGGCATTGGAAGGCGTATACTTTGTTGATGATGAACTGACAACTGCATATTACTTTATGGCAAGCGGCGGATTAAAATATGGTCTGCAAGAATGGAATGGGGCAACCTATTACCTGAACTACGGGACAGGAAAGATGGTGACCGGACTGGCCTCCGTAGGCGATACATTGTATTACTTTGCGGAAGATGGGAAAATGGTTGTTGATTCAGAAATTGAAATTGCCGGCCTCATTTACCAGATCGATGAAAACGGAGCCGTTACGTTGATAAGCGATGCTTCTGGTCAGGTAACGGATGTGGTCAGTATGTTACAGTATGGACTTACCTTGCTTGGACTTCCTTATTCGGAAGAAAACAGCAGCTCTGCTGGTTACCACTGTAGTGGTCTGGTAGCAGCTATGCTGAGTGCAATCGGATATGATTTGACTGGTTCGGCTTATCATCAATGTTATTCATTGGTAAACGGATTAACCGGTTATGATGTAGAAGTTCTGGAAGATACAAGCAGCTTGCAGGTAGGCGATTTGCTCTTCATGACAGAGTTAGAATGCAGTTATGGTGATGACTGTGAGTTCTGGAACGAAATACACCATGTGGCGATTTATGTAGGAGATGGCAAGGCGATTCACGCAAACACCTATTCCGCAGATGGTAGTATCGATGATGAACACAGTGGTGTGATGGTTTCTGATTTCACCAATACAGATCACTTCTTCGTGTGTTATTGTGTTCATATTAATTATTGATTGCCTTTGTACGGAAGTTAATCAAGCCATTGATAAGCAGAGAAGGAAGTGGTGTGCTTAATGTCGAGATGCCAACGCCTGGCATCAGATGGTTCAATAATATTCCATATGTGTAAAGAACGATGGCGTTTCTTAATGCAAAAACGAATGAAGAAGTTTTCATTTGAGGCGCCCCTGTAAGTAGACAGCAACAAAAGGATTTCTATGAAGATGGTCTTTGCCCCAGGGCAGAGGCCATCTTTTCATGCAGCTATTCGGCAGGCCATCCGCGACATACCCCAAAGCAAAAAACAAAGGTTAGACTATCCCGCGTTCGGGTGTCTAACCTTTGCTATTTAGGCTATTTTGCAAGCTTACTCTACGGATTTCAGCGACTCCGCCATGTCGATGCCCCTGATTTTCCGGCGGAGGATCAGGTCGGTGGCCACGGTGAACAGAATGACCATGCCCACAGTGAACAGGTAACTGACCGGTTTAATAATGGTTTTGAAATACACCATGTCCACCTGAATTTGGGCGATGACAAAGGCGTGGAGGGCCACCCCCAGGGGCAGACCGCAGCAAATGCCCATCAGGGAGAGGATAAAGTTTTCACGGAACACATAGGCCCCCGTCTCGCGGGCGTGGAAGCCCAGCACCTTGATGGTGGCGATCTCCCTGGCTCGCTCGGAGATGTTGATGTTGCCCAGGTTGAACAGCACCACGAAGGCCAGCGCCCCGGCGCAGGCCAGCACCAGGATGACCACATAGTTCAGGCTGTTCATCATGTTGTCGATGGCGGTGCGGGTGTCCGACACCACCGAGACATTGGAGACGGCGTCCTGACCGGAGAAGGCGGCGGAGACGCTGTGTTCGTCCACGTCCTCGTTCAGCCGCAACACCAGCGTTTCCGGCTCACAGTCCTCGGAGAACACGGTGGCGTAGGTCTCGCCGGTCATGTAGACGTAGTTGTAAACGTAGTTCTCCACCAGACCTACCACAGTGGCCTCGCCTCTGGTGCTGTCGTTGACGGTGAGGGTCACGGTGTCGCCCACCTCCACTCCGGCCAAGGTAGCCAGCTTCTGGGTGATGAGGACTTCTCCTGCGCCGGGATAGGCCACGGTCTCGCCGTTCAGGTGCAGGTCAAAGACCTGGGTGATATTCTCGTCGTCCGAGGCGACGAAGTACACAGTCTTGGTGGCCTCGCTGCCGGTCAGGTCGCCGGACCACATCCGGGCCACGACCTGGGTCTCGATTTGGCCGCCGCAATTTTCGGCTGTCCAGTCCAAATCGCCCTGGGTGATGGGGTCGTCATAGGTAACGGTCAGGTCGTACTTCTGAATGTCGTCATACTGGTAGTTGGCGATGTCGGCGATGGAGTCGTTGATGCCAAACCCGGTGAGCACCAGGGCGGTACAGCCCGCAATGCCCAAAATCATCATGAACATCCGCTTTTTGAAGCGGAAGATGTTCCGCAGGGTCACTTTATGCAGGAATTTCAGCCGGCTCCACAGGGGCGTGATGCGCTCCAGGAAGATGCGCTTGCCCGCTGCCGGGGCCGCCGGACGGATCAGGTCGGCGGGGGTGCTCTCCATGGTGCGGCGGCAGGCGAACCAGGTGGTCCCGGCGGAACAGAGCAGCGACGCCGCCATGGAAATCGCCAGCAGCGAGTAGTCGTACACACAGAGGAACCCCTTGATGTTGTAAATCATCTGGTAGGCTTTCCAGATGACGAACGGGAACAGGCACCCGCCCAGGAAGAAGCCCAATAGACAGCCCAAAATCGCCGCCGTACCGGAGTAAATCAGGTACTTGGACAGAATGGAGCTGCGGCTGTAGCCCAGGGCGCGCATGGTGCCGATTTGGGTGCGGTCATCGTCTACCATCCGGGTCATGGTGGTGGAGCAGACCAGCGCCGCGATAAGGAAGAAGAACACCGGGAACACACCGGCCAGCCGGTCCACGATTTGGGAGTCGCTCTCGAAGGTGACGTAGCCGCTGTTGGTGCTGCGGGTCAGCACGTACAGCTCCACGTCCTCCAGGTCGGCCAGTTCTTCCCGGGCGTCGGCCAGCTCCTGCTCCGCGTCGGCGATCTCCTCGTCAAACTCGGCCACGCCGTCCTCGTACTCCGCCAGTCCGTCCTGGTACTCCGCAAGGCCATCGGCGTACTCCGCTTCGCCGTCCTCGTACTCGGCCAAACCGTCCTCATACTCCGCCCAGCCGTCGGCCAGGATCTGCACCCCCTCGTTGTAGCTGTCCAGCCCCTCATAGTAGGCTTCAATGCCTGCTTCAAATTCTTCCAAAGAGGCTTTTGCGCTGTCCAGCTTGGCCTGCTGGGTGATTTTCTGGGTGTTCAGCTCCGCGACACCGGCATTGTATTGGCTCCAGCCCTCTTTCAGCGCCGCCCGGAGGGTTTCAAGTTGGGCCTCGCTTTCGTCCAATGTGGCCTTGGCCGCGTCCAGAGTGGCTTTCTGGGTGTCCAGCTCTTCGGCGGCGGCGTCGAGCTGGGCTTTTCCCTGCTCCAACGCGGCGGCGGAAGATTCCAGTGTCTGGCGGGTCTCGTCCAGCTGCTGGGCGGTTTCCACCAGCTCGGCGGAGGCCTCCGCCTGGGCCTCGTACTGGGCCAGCCCGGTCTGATAGGCTGCCAGATTTTCCTCATATTCGGCAAGGGCGACGTTGTATTCCTCACTGCCCGCCTGCCACTGGGCAAGGGCAGCGGCGTACTCCTCGGAATCCGGGTCCATCAGCGCGAGGGATTCCTCCAGCGCGTCCAGCTGAGCCTTGGTTTCGTCCAGGGTCGCTTTCGCCTCGTCTAATGCGGCGGCGGTGGATTCCAACGTCTGGCGGCTCGTTTCCAGCTGTGCGGCGACTTCCAGCGCCTCGTCCAGCGTCATGCCGGTGGCGGCTTCAAACTGTTCCACAGCGGCCTCATACTGGGCCAGCCCTTCCTCATAAGCGGCCTGATTCTCCGCGTACTCGCTGAGAGAGGTGATGTACTGGTCATAGCCCGCCTGCCACTGGGCAAGGCCGCTTTCATACTGCTCTGTCCCGTCGGCCAGCTGGCTCTCCCCGTTGGAGAGCGTTTTCTCCAGCGCGTCCAGCTGGGCCTTGCTGTCGGCGAGGGTGGCCTCCCCCTCGGAAATGGCTGTATCAAGGGCATCCTGTCCCTCGTTGTAGGCGTCCCAACCGGCGGCAAGGGCGCTCTCCCAGGAGGTGAACCCACTCTGAATGGCCGCTGCGCCCTCGTCCAACTGGGCCTTTGCGTCGTCCAGCTCCTGCTTCGCGTCGGCAAGCTCCGCCTCGCCGTCCTCCAGCTCCTGGAGCGCGTCGGCAAGGGTCACTTTAGCGTCGTCCAGCTCGGCCCGTGCGTCCTCTAGCTGAACGCGGGCGTCCTCCAGCTTCGCCCAGGCGTCGGCAAGTTCTTCCTCCGCCTCGGCCTTCTTGTCCGCCAGCTCCTGCTCGCCGTCGGCAATTTCCTGTTCCGCATCGGAAATTATGTCGTCCACCCGCTGATCCACCGATTGGGTGGCGGCGGCCTCCACGTTGTCGGAGAGCGCGTCAATGGCGTCGTCATACTCGTCGCTGTAAAGCTCCAGATCCTCCGTGTAGGTGACGTAAATTTCCATGTAATACTCGCTGGCGAAGCCCTCAGGCAGCAACAGCACAAAACCGGTGATGCTGCCATTGCCCAGAGAGGTAGTTCCCCGGGAGGTGTCCAGATACAGCGGCGTCCGGCAGATGCCCACCAGGGTGTACTCCGTATAGGCGAAGTCCTCCAGGGTGTCCTCGTCGTTGCAGTCCTCCAGGGAGATGGTCTGACCGATCATGTCCTCGGTGAAGCACCGGGAGTCCCCCAAAACCTCGTTGGCCGCCTGGGGCATTTCCCCGGCGATCAGCTCCGGCAGGTTCATGCCGTCGTTCAGGGCCTGGGCGCGGTAGACCAGAGTGTCCGCGTCCTGCTGCCAGACGAAGTCGGCGTAGTAGGACCCTACGGCGCACTCCACACCGTCCACCTGGGCCGCGGCCTCCACGTCGTCGTCGTCAAAGCCCCAGGTGGAGAGCAGCCGCAGGTCAAACAGGTTGGAGCTTTCGATGTACTGGGTGAACACCGTCGTCATGGCCGGACGGGTCAGTTTTAACCCGGCGAAGAAAGCCACACCCAGCATGATGATGAGGACGATGGAGACATACCGCCCGATGCTGCCGGTGATGCACCGCCGGATGTTTTTTCGCAACGCTTTTGTCATGGTTTCACCACTCGATCTGTTCCACCGGAATGACGTGGTCGTTGCGATGGGTGGAGTAGATGGTGCCGCTCTTGACCCGGATGATGCGGTCTGCCATGGCGGAAAGGGCGCTGTTGTGGGTGATGATGACCACGGTCATCCCGTCCCGGCGGCAGCTGTCCTGGAGCAGCTTGAGAATAGACTTGCCGGTCTCGTAGTCCAGCGCGCCGGTTGGCTCGTCGCAGAGCAGCAGCTTGGGCCGTTTGGCCAGCGCCCGGGCGATGGAGACCCGCTGCTGTTCGCCGCCGGAGAGCTGGGCGGGGAAGTTGTCCATCCGTTCCTCCAGTCCCACAGCCCGGAGGACCTGTTGGGCGGGGATGGGGTCCTTGCACAGCTGGGCCGCGATCTCCACGTTCTCCAGGGCGGTCAGGTTGGGGATGAGGTTGTAGAACTGGAACACAAAGCCGATGTCATACCGGCGGTAATTCTCCAGCTGAGCGCGGGTGAAGCCGCCGATGTCCACGCCGTCCATAATGACTTTTCCGGTGGTCAGCGCGTCCATGCCCCCCAGGATGTTCAGCAGAGTGGTCTTGCCCGCGCCGGATTCGCCTACGATGACGCAGACCTCGCCCTTTTCGATCTTGAAGCTGACGTTGCTCAGAGCCTTGACCTCCACAGAGCCGGTTTTATAAATTTTGGTCACGTTTTCAAATTGAACAAAGGCGCTCATGGCGGTTCCCCCTTTATTTCGTAAACTTCATTATAACAAAGCGCGTTGTTTCTTTCCTAAACAGTTTGTAAATACCCCGACAAATCCCTGCACTGTCTGTGGGGAAAGTATTTCTACGATATTGAACCGATTAACTGGGGAAATTGATAAAACTGGCCTTGAAATGGCGGCCGGTTTCGTGTATATTTATCTTATAGCGAGACGAAGCGGGCGGAGCGGCCGCGCACACGCGGCTCGCCCAACCTCCGGCGGAGAACGCCGGAACAAACTGTGATTTTCAGGAGGAAATGAACATGGGTATTTCTGCAAACAAAGCGAAAGAGGCCATTTTGATCGGGAAAACCGCGCTGGGCATCGAGTTTGGCTCCACCCGCATCAAGGCGGTGTTGGTCGGCCTGGACAACGCCCCCATTGCCGCCGGCGACCACGAGTGGGAAAACCGGCTGGAAAACGGCATTTGGACCTACTCTCTGGACGACATCTGGACGGGACTCCAGGACGCCTACAGCAAGCTGGCCCAGGACGTGACCGCCCAGTACGGCGTAGACCTGGAGACCGTGGGCGCCATCGGGTTCAGCGCCATGATGCACGGCTACATGGCCTTCGACAAGGCGGGGAACCTGCTGGTGCCCTTCCGCACCTGGCGCAACACCATCACTGGCCAGGCGGCGGAGGAGCTGACCGCGCTGTTCCAGTTCAACATCCCCCAGCGCTGGAGCATCGCCCACCTCTATCAGGCCATCCTGAACGGGGAGGAGCACGTGCCCCAGGTGGACTTCTTCACCACTCTGGACGGCTACATCCATTGGCAGCTCACCGGCCAGAAGGTGTTGGGCGTGGGCGAAGCCTCCGGCATGTTCCCCATCGACAGCGACACCTGCGATTACAACCAGCGGATGATTGACCAGTTTGACGACCTGGTGGCGGATAAGGGCTATCCCTGGAAGCTGCGGGACCTGCTGCCCAAGGTGCTGAACGCCGGAGAGCCTGCGGGTGTCCTGACCGAGGAAGGGGCCAAGCTGCTGGATGTCTCCGGCAAGCTCAAGGCGGGTATCCCCCTGTGTCCGCCGGAGGGCGACGCGGGCACCGGCATGGCCGCCACCAACAGCGTCAAGCAGCGCACCGGCAACGTCTCCGCCGGCACTTCCGTGTTCTCCATGGTGGTGCTGGAGAAGCCCCTGAGCAAGCCCTATCCCGAAATCGACCTGGTGACCACCCCTGACGGCAGCGCCGTAGCCATGGTTCACTGCAACAACTGCACCTCCGACCTGAATGCCTGGGTGAACCTCTTTAAGGAGTTCGCGGAGAGCTTCGGCATCGAGGTGGACATGACGAAGCTCTTTAGCACCCTCTACAACAAGGCGCTGGAGGGCGACCCGGACTGCGGCGGGCTGCTGGCCTACAATTACTTCTCCGGCGAGACCATCACCGGCTTCGAGGAGGGCCGCCCCCTGTTTGTCCGCCAGCCGGACAGCAAATTCAACCTGGCCAACTTCATGCGGGTGCATCTGCTGACCTCTCTGGGGGCCATCAAGGTGGGCAACGACATTTTGAGCCGGGAGAATGTCCGCATCGACCGCATCACCGGCCACGGCGGGCTGTTCAAGACCCCTGTGGTGGGGCAGAAGCTGCTGGCTGCCGCGCTGAACGCCCCGGTCTCTGTCATGGAGACCGCCGGAGAGGGCGGCGCCTGGGGTATGGCGCTGCTGGCCTCCTATATGCTGAACAAGGCCGAGGGACAGTCTCTCGACCACTTCCTGGAGAGCCAGGTGTTCGGCGGCAACACCGGCGTCACTCTGGAACCCGACCCCACCGACGTGGAGGGCTTCAACACCTTCATCCAGCGGTACATCGACTGCCTGTCCGTCGAGCGGGAAGCGGTGCTCACCCTGCGGTAAGCCATGAGACAACAACGAGAGTATCCCTCTGTCCAAATCACCTCCAAGGCGGAACGGGCCATCAAGCGGGGCCACCCCTGGGTCTACGCCGGGGAAATCAAGTCCACGGACGGGTCGCCGGAAAACGGCGGCCTGGTGGACGTGTTCACCGGGAATGCCTACATGGGCACCGGCTTCTACAACGACAACAGCAAGATCACCGTCCGGCTGCTGAGCCGCAACGCCAACGACAGGTTTGACGCCGCCTTCTGGCGGCGGCGGGTGGAGTACGCCGTCCGCTACCGCCAGACAGTCATGCCGGGGGACGATTTCAAGTGCTGCCGCCTGATCCACGGAGAGGCCGACCAGATGCCCGGCCTGACCGTGGATCGGTACGGGGAGCTGCTCTCCGTCCAGGTGCTGAGCCTGGGGATGGAGCGGGTGCAGGATGTGGTCTTTCAGGCCCTGTATGAGGTCCTCACTGGTCTGGGAGAGGACATCCGGGGGATTTTCCTCCGCAACGACGTGGCCATCCGGGAGCTGGAAGGGATGGAGCAGCAAAAGGGCTGGTATCCTCTCCCTGGCCTGCCCACGCCGGTGAGCGCCGTCACCGAAATCACCGAGAACGGCGTACGCTACCTGGTGGACGTGGAAAACGGCCAAAAAACCGGCTTTTTCCTGGACCAGAAGTACAACCGGCAGGCGGCGGCCCGGCTCGCAAAAGGCAAACGGGTGCTGGACTGCTTCACCCACACCGGTTCCTTCGGCCTCAACGCCGCCAAAGCGGGGGCAGAGTGGGTGCATAGCGTGGACATCTCCGCCAGCGCCATCGAAATGGCCCAGGCCAACGCCCGGCGCAACGATTTGACCAACATCGACTTTGAGGTGGCGGACGTGTTCGACCTGCTGACCCGGCTGGGGGAGGAGAAGCGCCACGGCTACGACTATATCATCCTGGACCCGCCGGCCTTCACCAAGAGCCGGGACACGGTAGAGGACGCCACCCGTGGTTACAAGGAGATCAACCGCCGGGCCATGAAAATGCTGCCTCGTGGCGGCTACCTGGCCACCTGCTCCTGCTCCCACTTCATGACGCAGGAGCGGTTCGAGGGGATGCTGCGCGCCGCCGCCTGGGACGCGGCGGTGTCTCTGCGGCAGATCGAGCAGCGCCAGCAGGCTCCCGATCACCCCATCCTCTGGAACGTGCCGGAGACGGATTATCTGAAATTCTACCTGTTCCAAGTGGTATGAGAACGAAAAGAGCTGTGTCACGCGATTGTGGCACAGCTCTTTTGCAGTCGGCAGATTATTTGGCGAACCGGGAGAACAGCCCGCCCTTTTTGTATGGCTCCGCCGTGACGGACAGCACCTGATACCCCGTCTTTTCAATGGTGGCGCGAAGCTGGGCCTCCGGGATGTCCGCCTCAGTGAGAATCACCGTCTCCCCCTTGCTGTGGGAGGAGGTGACCTTCTTCACGGGGAAGGCCCCACGGACAGCGTCGTTCACATGGCTCTCGCACATGCCGCACATCATGCCGTCGATTTTTAATGTCAATTTTGTCATAAAAGAACCTTCTTTCATAGCATAGTTTTAACGTTTCCAGCCACTAACCACTGGTTACTAGTCACTATCTTTCCGGTACTGGGAAGGGGAGACCCCAAACTCCTGCCGGAAGGCCGCGCCAAACTGACTGACGCTGCCGTACCCCACCTGAGCGGATACCTCCGCGATGGGCAGAGAGGTGGTGCGCAGCAGCTCCGCCCCCCGGCGCAGCCGCTCTTGCCGCAGACAGGTGTGGAGGGGGCAGCCGTAGAGCTGACGGAAGCAGCTTTTCAGCAGGGTAGAGGAGACGTGGAACCGGCTGGACAGGCCGGGGATGGTCAGGTGTTCGTCTAGGTGAGAGAGCATGTAGTCGTGGACTTGGTGGGTGACTTGAATTTGGCGGCTGTCGTAATAGGCGGACCGGGGAGCGGCGGAGACGCTCAGCCCCTGACGGCTCAGCAGGTACAGCAGCTCCAGCACCTTGAACGCGCAGTAGTCCGCCTGCTCTCCGGCGGGGAGGCGAGACAGCACCTGGAACAGCGCGGCGGTCCAGCCGTCCCGCTCCAGGGCGGCGCAGCCGCCCCGGGCCTCCAGCAGGGCGTCGATGGCGGCCCAGTTCAGCGGGGCGGGAAGGGGACGGTCAGCGACCCGGCGGCGGTCCACCGCCAGCAGGATGCAGGCAGTCCCTGCCGCGTCCTCGGAAACGGGCCGGGGCGTGATCTCCTCCCAGCGGTCCATCAGCAGGACGCTTTTCTCGCCCATCTGCGCCGCCCTGCCGCCGGGCAGGTCGATTTGCAGCCGCCCTTCCCGACAGAAGGCCACCCCCAGGCAATCTCCGGGCGGCGCAGGCCCACGGGTGGCCCCGCCGCAGACCCATACCCCAGGGCAGCGGTCACAGGCGCTGTTCGGTTGTACGGGCAGGTTTTCCATAAGACGGCTCCAAAACGAAACAGGTTGAAAAGCGTTAGCAAAGACTAACTTATTATAAGGGCAGAAAGAGGGGAAAGTCAATAGCAAAATCGCCGGAAATCGAAAATGAATTGTAAAGTTGCACAAAAAAAGTAGTTGTTTTTTGTGGAATGCGAATCTTGACAGAAATATATTTGTTTGGTAATATAATGACTAGTAGATTGTGACTGGTCATGCAGGCAAGGCCTACGTTTTGAGATGAGATAAATCCCGATATAGGGGGATACTATCTTTGTCGGCGTGGCTGTGTCTGTTTTTTCTTTTGCTCAAGAGGGGAAGGAACACGAGTGAAGGTTGTCAAATCTTTGAACAACAACATGGTTCTTGCTCGTGATGAGCATGGAGACGAGTGCATTTGCCAAGGCAAAGGCATTGGCTGGCAGAAGCGCAGCGGTGACAGCGTGGACACCTCGCTGATCGAGCGGCGCTTTATTCCCGAAAATCAGGACGAAAGCCGTCACTTCCAGCAGCTTTTTTCTGAGATCCCCGAAGAATACTGGGCTATCGCGGAGGACGTGGTGGACTATGGCCGCTCTCGCTATGGCGTCAAGGTTTCCCAGAAGATCATCCTCCCCCTGTGCGACCACATGGCGGGCAGCGTGGAGCGCTACCGCAACGGCGTGGTGCTGGAAAACCTCATGCTGTGGGACGTGAAGCGGGTCTATCCCAAAGAGTTCAAAATTGGAAAATACGCTCTGGAGCTGCTCAAGGAGCGCTTCGGCGTGGAGATGCGGGACGACGAGGCGGCGTTCCTGGCGTTCCACTTTGTCAACGCCCAGCTGGACGGAAGCACTCACGGCGTGTCCCCGGACACCATGGCGAAGCTGGCTGGGCACGTCATCGACCTGGTGCAGCAGTCCTTCCAAATCACCCTGAACGAGGACGACTGGAACTATCAGCGGTTCCTGACCCACCTGAATTTTTTGTCAGCCGGGTGGCCCAGCGCCAGACCTATGAGGAGGACAGCCATAACGAGCTGTATGACGAGCTGAAGGAGCGCTACCCCCACGTCTACCAGTGCGTGGAGCGCATCGCGGATTATATCCTCATCAATTTTCATTATGACGTTGGCGCTGAGGAGCGGCTTTACCTGATGATCCACGTGGAGCGGGTCACCCGCAGGAGCCGGAACCGGGGCTGACGGAAACTTCTAAAATTTAACAACCATTTTTGTGCGGGATTGTGACCTTAAGTGGGCAAGGCCTGGAAAAGATATAGGGAGGCCCACGGGACCTGTCTGTTTTTCCGGCTTTGTCCGTTTTCTGTTTTGGAATCGTATGTTATAGCGGTTGGCGCGCACCGCTTATCATAAGGAGGTGGCACTGGACGATTTCAGGGCTGCCGAAACCAAATTCTATTCTAGGAGGAAGAAGAAAATGGCATTAGACTATGTCGAGACTTCGAAAAAAATCATCGAAGCCGTTGGCGGTGTCTCCAACATCGCCAGCGCCACCAACTGTATGACCCGCCTGCGTCTGGTCCTGAACGACGAGAGCAAAGCGGACGACAAGAAGGTGGAGAAGATCAAGGGCGTCAAGAGCGTCATCAAGCAGGGCGGTCAGTACCAGATCGTCATCGGCAACGAAGTCTCCAACCTGTTCAAGGAGTTTAAGAAACAGGGCAACTTCGGCGCGGAGGGCGGCAGCTCTGCCCCCAAGAAGGCTGAGGGCAACCCCCTCCAGCGGCTGCTGGGCTTCGTCTCCGGCTGTATGACGCCCATGCTGCCTGCCATGCTTGGCTGTGGTATGATGAAGGTGATTTTGACCCTGCTGACCACCTTTGCCGGGCTGAGCACCGACACTTCCACTTATATCATCCTCACCGCCATGGGCGACTGCTTCTTCACCTTCCTGCCCATCTTCCTGGCCTTTAACATCGCTAAAAAGATGGACGGCTCCCCCATGCTGTTCATGACTGTGGCGGCCGCGATGGTCTATCCCGACCTGGTCACCCTGCTGGCTGGCGGCTCCCTGGAGCTGGGCACCTTCCTGGGGATGGACTGCACCTATCTCTTCGGCATCCCTGTCATCTGCTCCACCTACACCTCCTCTGTCCTGCCCATCCTGCTGATGGCCCCGGTGATGAAGTGGGTGGAAGACTTCGCGGACCGGGTGTCCCCCAATTTGCTGAAATCCTTCCTGAAGCCCCTGATTTTCCTGATCATCTGCGTACCCGTGGCTCTGATTATTCTTGGCCCCATCGGCAACATCCTCGGCAACGGTCTGTCCAGCGTGTTCAACTTCATGTACAACAGCTGCTCGTGGCTGACCATTTGCGTGATCTCCGCGCTGTGTCCGTTTATCGTCATGACCGGTATGCACTACGCGCTGGTTCCTCTTGCTACCAACAACCTGGCTATTCTGGGCTTTGACGCCCTGGTCATTACCACCATGTTCTGCTCCAACCTGGCCCAGGGCGGCGCGTCCTTCGGCGTCGGCCTCAAGAGCAAGAATCAGGAGACCAGGTCCGAGGGTATCGCCTGCGGCGTCTCTGCTGTGGTGGCCGGCGTTACCGAGCCTGCCTTGTACGGCATCAACATGCGCTACGGCAAGCCCCTGATTGCCGCTGTCATCGCCGCCGGTATCTCCGGCCTGTTCTGCGGTCTGACCAACGTGGTTGGTTACGTGGCGGGCGGCTCCCCCTCCCTCCTGACCATTATCTCGTTCATTGGCGGCGACAACCCCATGCGCGGCGTGATTTTCGGCGCGATTGGCGCTGTGATCTCCATCGGCGTTTCCTTCACCCTGTCCTTCATCATGTATAAGGACCCCGTCGAGGAGGAAGAAGAGGAAGAGCCTGCTGAGGACGCTTCCGAGTCCGCTCCCAAGCCTCTGGTTCAGACCATCACCCTGTCCGCTCCCATGACCGGCGAGGTCGTGAAGCTGGCCGACGTGCCCGACCAGGTCTTTGCCTCCGGCGCTCTGGGCGAAGGCGTCGCCATCATCCCCACCGTGGGCAAGGTGGTCGCTCCCTGTGACGCGGTGGTCTCCGCCACCATGGACACCAAGCACGCCGTCGGCCTGACCACCCCCGAAGGGATGGAACTGCTCATCCACGTGGGCCTGAATACCGTGGAGCTGAACGGCAAATTCTATGACTACAAGGTCAAGGAAGGCGACAGCGTCAAACGCGGCGACACCCTCATCGAGTTCGACATCGACGGCATCAAGGGCGCTGGCTATCCCCTCCACACCCCGGTGCTGGTCACCAACTCCGACGAATACGTCTCCATCAAGCCCGTGGACGCGGCCAACATTCAGGCTGGTCAGGACCTGATGACTGTGGTATAATAGCATCATAGAATCATCCCCCCGTCCCCGCTGCGGCGGGGACAGAACCGAAACTTTTCACCCTGAAAGGAGCAACTGTATGTCTGTTTTGCGCAAAGACTTCCTCTGGGGCGGCGCGACCGCTGCCAATCAGTACGAAGGGGCCTGGGACGTGGACGGCAAAGGCCCGTCTATCTCCGATATGTGTACCAACGGCTCCCACACCACCCCCAAGCGCGTGACCCCCACCTTTGAGGAGGGAACCCTCTACCCCAGCTGGGAAGCCACCGACTTCTATCACCACTACAAAGAGGACATCGCTCTGGCCGCCGAGATGGGCTTCAAATGCTTCCGTATGTCCATCAACTGGACCCGCATTTTCCCCACCGGCATGGAGACCGAGCCGAATGAAGCGGGCCTGGCCTTCTATGACAAGGTCTTTGACGAGTTGAACAAGTACGGCATCGAGCCGCTGGTCACCATCTCCCACTATGAACTTCCCTATGCGCTGGTGGAGAAGTACAACGGCTGGTATGGCCGGGAGGTCATCGACTGCTATGTCCGCTACTGTGAAACCATCTTTGATCGCTACCAGAACAAGGTGAAATATTGGCTGACCTTCAACGAGATCAACTGCGGCACCATGCCTATGGGCGCTGTTTTGTCTCTTGGCTGCGTGAAGGGCTATTGCGGCCCCGTGGACGCGGTGCCGGACGAGAAGCAGATCCGCTATCAGGGCCTGCACCACCAGTTCGTGGCCAGCGCCAAGGTGGTCAAGCTGGCCCACGAGAAGTATCCTCAGTTCCAGATGGGCTGTATGTGCGTCTTTGCCACCAAATACCCCTATACCTGCAACCCCGACGACGTGCTGCAATGCCAGAAGGAAACGCGCCAAACGAACTGGTTCACCTCCGATGTCCATGTCCGGGGAGCCTATCCCACCTATATGAACCGGTTCTTCGAGGAGAACAACATCACCATCGCCAAGGAGCCGGGCGACGACGAGATTTTGAAGCAGGGTACCGTGGACTTCTACACCTTCAGCTATTATATGAGCAGCTGTGAGTCCGCCGACCCCAATGTGGCCTCCGTGGGCGGCAACCTGGTGGGCGGCTGTAAGAACCCGTATCTGCAAGCCAGCGACTGGGGCTGGCAGATCGACCCCAAGGGTCTGCGTTACACCCTGAACGAGCTGTATGACCGCTATCAGATTCCGCTGATGGTGGTGGAGAACGGCCTGGGCGCTTACGACAAGCTGGAGGAGGACGGCAGCATCCACGACAGCTACCGCATCGACTACCTGCGCCAGCACATCGAGCAGATGGAAGAGGCCGTCAAGGACGGCGTGGACCTGATGGGCTACACCCCCTGGGGCTGGATCGACGTGGTCAGCGCCTCCACCGGCGAAATGGCCAAGCGCTACGGCCTGGTCTACGTGAACAAGTACGACGACGGTACCGGCGACCTGGGCCGCCGCAAGAAGGACTCCTTCTATTGGTACAAGAAGGTCATCGAGAGCAACGGCGACGAGCTGTAAATTAGCTATTAGCTCTTAGCTGTTAGTTTTATAGTGCCGGTTTTTGGGCGGTTGCTCTTTCCTGATGGTATGCGATACCGTTTGTTTTGAGTACCCAGTGATTGGCCTGCAATGCCAGGCTAACGGCTAATGACTGACAGCTAACAGCTCAAAAAAGAGGGGGCAGGCGTTTTTCGTCTGCCCCTTTTCCGCAAAGAGGTGAACAATATGCCCAAAATCGTTTTTCTTGACATCGACGGCACCCTGGTGGACTACGAGAACCGCACGCCCCCCTCTGCGGTGCGGGCCATCCGCGCCGCCCGGAGCCGGGGTCACCGGGTCTACTTCTGCACCGGGCGCAGCCGGGCGGAGATTTACCCGGAGCTGTGGGACATCGGCGTGGACGGCATGATCGGCGGCAACGGCAGCTATGTAGAGGACGACGGCCAGGTGCTGCTGCACCAGACCCTCTCCCTGGAACAGTGCCGCCATGTGGTGGACTGGCTCCACCAGCGGGGGCTGGAGTTCTATCTGGAGAGCAACAGCGGTCTCTTTGGCAGCGAGCACTTCCGGGAGGCGGGCCAGCCCACCATTCAGGAGTACAGCAAGCGCAAGGAGGTCGCCAACGCCGGGAAGCTGACGGTGACGGACGTGTTTCCGGAGATGATCTTCGGCGGCGACCTGTACCGGGACGATGTGAACAAAATCAGCTTCATCCTCAGCAGCTATCAGGACCACCTGGACTCCGTGGCGGAGTTCCCCGACCTGAAACCCGGCACCTGGGGCGGAAAGGGGGAGACCGCTCTCTTTGGCGACCTGGGGGTGAAGGACATCACCAAGGCCAACGCCATCGAGACGCTGCTCAGACACCTACACGCGGACATCGAGGACACCATTGCCTTTGGCGACGCCAAAGTGGACATTCCCATGCTGGAATACTGTCACATCGGCGTGGCGATGGGCAACGGCGGCCCGGAGATTTTACAAATGGCGGACTACGTCACCGCCAGCGTGGAGGAGGACGGGCTTTATAAGGCGTTCGTCCACCTGGGGTTGATTGAAGAATAAGTACAAAACCACCGGAGGGTGTTCTTCCGGTGGTTTTTCGCGTCATTCCTGTCCCAGCCCGGCCACAAACGCTTTCATCTCTTTGGCGGAGCGGATGCTGTGGGTGCGTTCCAAAATCGCCCGCTGCCGGGCGGGGGACTGCCGCTCAAAATAGGCCATTGCGCCCGGATTGGCGCACAGCGCCATGCCGAAGCCCAGGGGAAGCTCTCTCATGGGGTCCATTGCGTTCACCTCGGCGGTAGTTTGTCCAAAGCGGCCCGGAATCATGCGTCCGGGAACAAGCGAAATCGGACAAAACGCGCCTTTTCAGACTTTTTTCAAGGGTGAAAAAGCCGTTTGCGCCGACGACGAATTGACAAGCCGAATGGAACCTGATAAACTGTGCATCGGTTAGCAACGGATAATTCTTTTTATCACGGGCTAACCACCATTTACGGGCAGAGGTTCGTCACAACTAACCCGTCACCGGAATTGCCGCGCCAGCGGCTTTTTTCCAGCGAAGGGGTTAGCGTTTTCTAACCAAGTGCTGTCTGATTCTAATGAAAGGAAGTATCAAAATGAAGAGAGTATGTTCCCTGTTCCTGTCTCTGGCGCTGTTGCTGAGCGTTGCCCAGCCTACAGCGCTGGCTGCCGAACTGGACGCCTCCGACGAGACGACAGCCGTCGCCGCCGCCGAAGTGGAAGAAGCTGCGGCTGAGGAAGAAGCCGAAGCAGATACCGAGGACGAACAGGAAGCGGAAGCCTCTGAGGAAACGGAGGAGGCAGAAGCCGAAGCCGAGGCAGTCCAAGAGGAGGCTCAGGAGGAATCTCCTGCCGCTGAGGACGAGGGCGAAGCCACCGTCTCCGCCGCCTATGTAGATGACGACAGCGGTTCCCTGACCCTGGAGCTGTCCGAGGGCACCCCCGCCGACGGCACTTATACCGGCACCGCCACCGTGGAGCCGGATGAGTACGAGGACTTCGACGCCTATGAGGTGCAGATCGCCTTTACCTTCGCGGATGGCGCGCTGACCGGCGCAGAGCTGGTCTCCACCGTGGATGAGGACAACGAGTCTTACTTTAACCGGGCATTCAGCACGGGCAGAGGCAAGGTTTCCAGCATCGTCGAGCAGTTGAAGGGCAGCACGACCACAGTCGATGTGGTTTCTAACGCCACCTGCTCCTCCAAGGGCATTGTGGCGGCCTATGAGGACGCTTACGCCCAGGCTGTCGCGGCCAACACCAGCAGCGAAACGGAAACCGAGTATGTCTATGTTTCCATGAACGTCCCCTATGCGGACTTTTACGCCGAGCTGAACGACAGCGGCGACGTGGACACCGTCACCTCCGCCACCACCAGCAAAGCGGCCAACTGCAAGAACGTCTATATGACTGTGGATTCTGACGCGGGTACTACCTCCATTTATGGCGTGGTGGTTCCGGTCAAGATGAGCGCTGCGACCTATGAGGCCGTTGCGGGCCTGGTCACGGATTCCGCCGCCGCCTACTATGTGGGCGAAGCCGTGGAAGACCCCGCCGTTTATCTGGAACTGAGCTATGCGGACGGCGCCTACACCTTCTCTGACATTCAGGGGACAGCGACCACTACCACTGTTAGCGACACCACCCTTTCCACCGCTTCTGTCTGGGGCGACTATGAGTTGGATCTTGACGCCGACTATGGCATCGCCACCACCGAGGTCTACGGCGCGTATTTCACCACTACGGATGGCGCGCAGTATGCCATGAAGCAGAGCGAGAACCTGTGGACCCCCAGCAAGTACTACGAGGCCGCCTGGGATACCATCGACACCGATTACTATTCCAGTATGGAAGGCAAGACCATCGAGAGCGTTACCTTCATCACCACCTCCGGCCTTGTGGTGTACACGCTGGATGAGGCGCTGTATGTGCAGGAGCATATGAGCAGCGTTCCTACAGCAGAATTCACCAGCGGCACCACCCTCACCATTACCGGCGTGGCGGAGGACGCGGAGAACGTCACCGTCACCGTGAAATCCTCCGGCAGAAACGGCACCTACCTGACCGATGAAGCGGTCAGCGTGGTGGACGGCGTGGCCACCCTGGACACCGCCGCCACCGACGGCACCACCTATCAGGTGACCGTTTCCAGCGACAACTATGCCAGCAACATCGTCACCGCGACCTATGTCGCGCAGGACTATTACGTCCTGATGAACATCCCCTATGACGAGTTCTATGCGGCTGACGTGAACAACGACGTGGCCGTGGACGCCTTCACTTCCGCCACCAAAGCCAAGACCCAGACTTGGAGCCTCTCCGGTGGTTCCTATCACGTCAGCGAGGACGGCAGCGACATCACCGGCGTCACCTTCCCCGTGAAGGTTCCCGAAGGAACTGACCTGTCCGCCTACACCCAGATCACCGATGACGACAGCCTGGAGATCACCGTGACCAACCGCGGCACCACCTCCACCACCACCTACACCGGCTCTCAGGCCCTGTATCAGGCGGACAGCTACTCCTACTACGTGCTGAGCAGCGAACCCTCCTATTATAAGGAACTGACCGTCAATGAGGACGGCTCCTTCTCCTTCGGCGCTGTGGTGGGCGAGAGCACCGCCGTCACCGGCAGCGCGGAGCTGACCACCGACACCACTTATGGCGACTACCAGCTGACCGTGGACGGCATCACCGACTATGTGACCGCCGGGACTGATGACGTGTACGGCGTGGTCCTCCACACCGAGGAGGGCAGCGACTACGGCCTGCGCCACCTGGAGAACATCTGGCGGGTCAGCGAGCTGGCGTTCTGCACCGGCTTCACCACCGCCGTCCACAACTGCCCCACCTCCTCCGCCCACTATGAGGCCATCATGGGCCAGACTATCACCGGCATCACCTATTACACCAGCGCGGGCATCTATGAGGTTGCCCTCAGCGAGAGCGTGTATGTTCCTACCAAGTCGGATGTCTCCGTCACCGTGGAGGACGCCTATGTGCTGGACGGCCAGACCACCTTCACCGTGGACGGCACCTTGGCTGAGGACTTTGACGCCGCGTACAGCGTGGACATTGAGGGCGCTGTGATCGACGCCGAGAACGGCACCATCACCTTTGCCACCGACACCGACCTGGACAGCTACACCCTGACCATCACCGACCAGAGCGGCAAATACGCCGACCTCACCGCCAGCTTCTCCCTGTACAACTATTACTACATGAACGTGCCTTACAGCGTGTTCTACAGTGAGCTGAACGACGACGGCGATGTGGATGTGGTCACCTCTGCCACCACCAGCAAGGCCGCCAACTGCAAGAACGTCTACATGACCGTGGATTCTGAAGCTGGCACCACCACCATCTACGGCGTAGTCCTTCCCGTGAAGGTCTCCGGCTCCGGCTATGCCAGTGTGAAAGACCTGGTTACCGATTCTGCCGCCGACTACTACGTGGGCGACGCGCTGGAGAGCGCTCCCACCGTGTATCTGGAGCTGACCTACAGCAGCCGCACCGGTTACAGCTTCTCCTCCATCCAGTCCACCGCTGAGGCCACTACCGCCACCGTGGACGCCACCCTCTCCAGCAGTTCCGTTTGGGGCGACTATGAGCTGGATCTGGATTCCGATTACGGCGTCGCCACCACCGAGGTCTACGGCGCGTATTTCACCACTACGGATGGCGCCCAGTACGCCATGAAGCAGAGCGAGAACCTGTGGACCCCCAGCAAGTATTATGAGGCCGCCTGGGACACCATCGGCAACGAATACTATGCCAGCATGGAAGGCAAGACCATTACCGGCGTGACCTTCATCACCACCTCCGGCATCGTGGAGTACACTCTGTCTGAGGCCCTGTATGTGACGCCTCACATGGCAACCACCCCCGCCGCAGAATTCACCAGCGGCACCACCCTCGCCATTACCGGCGTGGCGGAGGACGCGGAGAACGTCACCGTCACCGTGAAAGCCTCCGGCAGGAACGGCGCGTACCTGACTGATGAAGCGGTCAGCCTGGTGGACGGCGTAGCCACTCTGGATGCCGCTGCCACCGACGGCACCACCTATCAGGTGACTGTCTCCAGCGACAACTACGCCAGCAACATCGTCACTGCCACCTACAGCGTGGACACTGCTTCTCTGACCGCTGCCATTGAGCAGGCCCAGGCCCTGACCGAGGGCGATTACACCGCCGACAGCTGGACGGCCATGCAGACCGTTCTGGCGGACGCCACTGCCCTGGCCGAAGCCACCACCGGCAAGACCCAGGACGAGGTGGACGAAATTACTGCCGCCCTGACTGCCGCCGTTGACGCGCTGGTGGACATCACCGCCTTGACTGCCGCCATTGAGCAGGCCCAGGGTCTGACCGAGAGCGATTACACCGCTGACAGCTGGGCTGACCTGCAAACCGCACTGACCGCCGCGCAGACCGTGGCCGCCAATGCCGCTGCCACCCAGACCGAGGTGGACAAGGCTGCCGCTGCCCTGACCGCCGCGATTGATGCGCTGGAGGTCCCGGTGGACACTTCCGCCCTGACTGCTGCCATCAAGACTGCCCAGGGTCTGACCGAGAGCGATTACACCGCCGAGAGCTGGGCTGACTTGCAGACCGCGCTGACCGCCGCGCAGACCGTGGCCGCCAACGCCTCCGCCACCCAGAATGAGGTGGACGCGGCTGCCGCCGCCCTGACCGCCGCCATCTCCGCGCTGGAAAAGGCCGACACGACTGAGAAAGTCACCGCGCCCGCCGCCACCAAGATCACCTCCGCCATCAACCGGGCCAAGGGCATCAAGCTCACCTGGAAGGCCGTGGACGGCGCGACCAGCTACCAGGTCTACCGCAAAATCGGTAGCGGCAGCTGGAAGAAGGTAAAGACCACTTCCTCCACTACCTGGCTGGACACCGCCGCCATGAAGAACGGCACCAAGTACCAGTACAAGGTCTACGCGGTGAACGAGGGCGGCAAGAGCAAGGCTTCCGCCACCAAGACCATCTACCGCCTGACCGCTAAGCACTTCACCCGCGCCAAGAACGTCAGCGGCAAGAAGATCAGCCTCAAGTGGACCCGGAACACCAGAGCCACCGGCTATGTGATCCAGTATTCCACCAGCAAGAGCTTCACCAGCTCCACCACCAAGACCGTCAAGGTCAAGGGCAACAAGAACCTGACCACTACCCTGAAGAATTTGAAGAAGGGCAAGACCTACTACATCCGTATGCGGGCCTACAAGACCTCTGGCAGCGTGACCTCTTACGCTGGCTGGAGCAAGGTCAAGACCGTTAAGGTCAAGAAGTAAGCCACAATTATTTGCACCAACCAAACAACCACAGGCAGGGGCTTCGGCCCCTGCCTTGACGTGCGATGTTAGCTTTTAGCTCCCATAGAAAGGAAGATCCCGATTGACAAGGCAAATCGGCTGCCTGCTGTTGGCGGCGGCGTTGTGCGCCCTGACCGGCTGCGGCAGCGCGGCGGAAGCAGCCTCTGACGGTGCGACCAGTCAGACAGCGTCCAGCGCCGTCCAGACCGTCCAGGAGACGGAGGAAATTCCCAGCAGCACCCAGCAGGTGTTCGCCATGGACACCTATATGACCGTCACCGCCTACGGCGACCAGGCAGCGGCAGCGGTGTCCGCCGCAGTGGAGGAGATCCAGCGGCTGGACGCCCTGTGGAGCGTGGGAGAGAGTGACAGCGAAATTTCCATTCTCAATGACAGCGGCTCCATTCTCCTCTCCGAGGAAACTGCGGAGCTGGTGGAACGCTCCCTGACCCTTTATGAGGAGACGGAGGGGGCCTTTGACATCACCATCTATCCCCTGATGGTAGAGTGGGGCTTCACCTCCGGGGAGTATCAGGTGCCCACCCAGGAGCGCATCGACGAGCTGCTGGAGCTGGTGGGCAGCGACAAGCTGGAGTACGACGCCGAGACCTGCCAGCTGACCCTCCCGGAGGGTATGGCAATCGACCTGGGCGGTATCGCCAAGGGCTACGTCTCCAGCCACATCATGGACGTGTTCGAGGAATACGGCGTGGTGTCCGGCATGGTGTCCCTGGGGGGCAATGTGCAGACCTACCGCACCAAGACCGACGGCAGTCTCTGGCGGGTGGGCATCGAGAACCCGGACGCCACCGTGGAGGCCCTATCCGGCGTGGACTACGTAGGCGTCCTCAGCGTGGAGGACAAGGCGGTCATCACCTCCGGCGGCTACGAGCGCTATTTTGAGGAGGACGGCGTCACCTATCACCACATCCTCGACCCATCTACCGGCAGCAGCGCCCGTAGCGGCCTGCTCTCCGTCACCATCGTCAGCGAGGACGGCACTCTGGCCGACGGCCTGTCTACCTCCCTGTTCGTCATGGGCAAGGAACGCGCCCTGGAATATTGGGCGGCGCACAGCGATGAATTTGACGCGGTTCTGGTGGAGGAGGACGGCTCCGTCACCATCACCGGCGGCCTGAAAGATTGCTTCGAGTCCGATTTGGAGTATACCTGTGTGGAAAACTGAGGGAAACGCAATGAAAAAGATATTGAGTTTGGTTCAGTTGCTCCCCGCCGTGGCGGTGGGGCTGGCAGCGGCCATTGGATTTCAGCTCAGCGCCCCGGCGCTGGAGGCCATCGTCTGGCCGGAGGAACCGGATCTCTCCGCTGTGGCGGAGGACGGCGAAACGCTGAGTGAGCAGGAGACCGAGGCTGTTGTGGAGGAGCTGCTGGCCCAAGGGGTCGGCGACTTCGAGGACGGCGTGTATTACGGCTCCGGCACCGGATTTTCCGGCATCACTCAGGTGGAGGTGGTGGTGGAGAACCGCCAAATCGTCCAAATCAACATTTTGAGCTATCAGGACGACGACAGCTTTTTCAACCGGGCCAAAGGGGTCATTGATTCCGTGCTGACCGCCCAGACCTGGGAGGTGGACACGGTCTCCGGGGCCACCTATTCCAGCCGGGGGATTCTGGAGGCGGTAAAAAACGCCCTGAACGGCACCAACGAGCTGTCCGAAGCGGCGGACACTGACACCACAGCTGCGGAACTTACCGTCAGCAGTTATGACGACAGCGCGACCTGGGCGGACGGCACCTACACCGGCTCTGCCAGGGGCTTCGGTGGGATCATCAAGGTGCAGGTCACCATCAAGGACGGCAAAATCACCGCCATTCAGGTGTTGAGCCATTCCGGGGAGACCGCGTCCTATTTCAGCAAGGCCAAGGCCATCATCAGCCGCATCCTCAAGGCCCAAAGCCCCAACGTGGACACGGTCAGCGGGGCTACCTATTCCTCCACGGGTATCCGGGAGGCGGTGAAGGCCGCCCTGAAAAAGGCGGCAGGGCAGTCGGTCTCCGCCCTTGCAGAGGATGAGGAGAACGACCAGACAGAGACCGAAACCAACCAGGAGATCACCTTGCTGGAGGGCGCGCCCGCCGACGGCAGTTACACCGGAACTGGGGAATGTACAAAGTTCGGCTACAGCGTCACTCTGACCGCCGTGTTTCAAAACGGCGTATTGACCGCCCTGGAGGACTTTACCCTGGTGGACAACGACGATGAGGACAACGAACCCTTTGCGGCCTCCGCCTGGACGGGGATGAAAACCAACTTGCTCTCCGGCAGCACCGACGTGGTCTCCGGGGCCACCTATTCCTCCAATGCGATTTTGGCGGCCTATCAGGACGCCTATGCTCAGGCGGTGGTCGCAGGCGGCGGCACAGTGGAAACGCCGGATGATGATTCCGATGAAACCGAAAACAGCGGCGAGGACGAAACACAGGACGAGACCAAGGACAACTCCGGCACCCAAGACGAGGAACAGAGCGGGGACGTGTTGCCTGCCGATGGCACCTATACCGCCAGCGCCCTGTGCGAGCCGGACGAGTACGAGGACTTTGAAGCCTATACCCTGACCGCAGACGTGACCTTCGAGGACGGCAAACTGGTGTCCATCGACAACCTGACCTCCACCGATGACAGCAACGTAAAATACTACACCCGCGCCGCCGAGGGTACCAGCAAGTGTACCGGCGTGGTGGCCCAACTCATTGACAAGCAGGGCAGCGCGGACATTGACGCGGTGACAAATGCCACCTGTTCCTCTGTGGCGCTGGTAGCCATCTATGAGGACGCATACGCCCAGGCGGTGGCCGCCGCCCAGACGGAGGACGAGGGCGACAGCGATTCCAGCGAAACCGATGATTCTGCCAGCAGCGATTTGACCGGCACCCCTGCCGACGGCACCTATACCGCCAGCGCCCTGTGCGAGCCGGACGAGTACGAGGACTTTGAAGCCTATACCCTGACGGCAGACGTGACCTTCGAGGACGGCAAACTGGTGTCCATCGACAACCTGACCTCCACCGATGACAGCAACGTAAAATACTACACCCGCGCCGCCGAGGGGACCAGCAAGTATACCGGCGTGGTGGCCCAGCTCATTGACAAGCAGGGCAGCGCGGACATCGACGCGGTGAGCAACGCCACCTGTTCCTCTGTGGCGCTGGTGGCCATCTATGAGGACGCATACGCCCAGGCGGTGGCCGCCGCCCAGACGGAGGACGAGGGCGACAGCGATTCCAGCGAAACCGATGATTCTGCCAGCAGCGATTTGACCGGCACCCCTGCCGACGGCACCTATACCGCCAGCGCCCTGTGTGAGCCGGACGAGTACGAGGACTTTGAAGCCTATACCCTGACGGCAGACGTGACCTTTGAGGACGGCAAACTGGTGTCCATCGACAACCTGACCTCCACCGACGACAGCAACGTAAAATACTACACCCGCGCCGCCGAGGGGACCAGCAAGTATACCGGCGTGGTGGCCCAACTCATTGACAAGCAGGGCAGCGCGGACATCGACGTGGTGAGCAACGCTACCTGCTCCTCTGTGGCGCTGGTGGCCATCTATGAGGACGCATACGCCCAGGCGGTGGCCGCGAACAGCCAGGTGACCGCGACAGCGGTTGACACAGACGAGGAAACCGAGACGGAAGAAGCGGAGCCGGAGGAAACCACGGAGGAAGAGACCGCCGAAGAAACCTCCACCGAGGAAGCCGAAGCCATAGAAGCGGAAGAGGTCAGCGAATCCACAGATAACCAGGAACAAGAGGCCCCCGCCGAACAGGAGGCGGAGGAATCTGCTGCCGAACCTGCCGCCGAAGAGGAACCGACAGCGGAGGATGACGCGGCAGCCGAAGAAACATCCCCGCAGAGCGAGAAGGAGGACGCAGAGGAATGAGACAGTTTATCCTTCGGGCGGTCAATTTGGCGCTGATCCTTGCCATTGGGGTATGCTACCAGCAGTACGCCCTGCCCCGTGCGGCAGAGGTGGAGGAGTACAACCAGCAGGCAGCTCAGGCTGAGGCCCTGGCGGAGGAGTACGCCGCGATGGAGGCGGCGGCGCTGAACCAGGCCGCTGAGGAGGCGGAGAGCGGGTATCAGGACGGTACTTACACCGGCGTCGGCACCGGCTTCGGCGGGGAAATCACCCTGAGCGTCACCATCGAGGGCGGCGAAATCACCGAGGTGGAAATCGTCTCCGCCCCCGGCGAGGATTCTTCCTATCTCTCCCAGGCGGAGACGTTGCTGGACAGCATCGTCACCGCTCAGTCCGCCGAACTGGACACGGTCAGCGGGGCCACCTTCTCGTCCACGGGTATCCTGGAGGCGGCGCGAAACGCGCTGGAGGAGGCGTCCCAATGACAGAGCAGAAAAAGAAGCCTAAGAACCCAGCCCTGGCCCGCCGCCAGCGGCAGGGCTGGGTGCGCATCGGCGTGCAAATCGTGTTTTTCCTGACGGCCCCCTCGGTTTACGCCTCGGCGTTCTCCGGCCTCAAAGCCATTTTCACCGCCTTTGGGGAGGGGGAGCCGCTGGCCTGGTCCGCCTTCACCACCCATCTGGTGCTGCTGGTGGCGTTTACCATCCTCTTTGGCCGATACTTCTGCGGCTGGGCCTGCGCCTTTGGCGCGGTGGGGGACTGGATCTATCGCTTCTCCCAGTGGGCGCAGAAAAAGACCAAAATCAAGCTGCCCAAACTGCCGGAAAAGGCGGTCCTCGTGCTGCAATGGATGAAGTATGTGACGCTGGCGGCGGTGCTGGCCCTGTGCTTTCTGGGATACGGCGGCGCGGTCAGCCAAAACAGCCCGTGGACGGTGTTCTCGATGCTCATCTCCGGGAACTTCCGGCTGGCGGCCTACGGCGCGGCTATTGTGTTCCTGGTGACCATTCTGATGGGCATGGCCCTCCAGGAGCGGTATTTCTGCCAGTTTTTCTGTCCGCTGGGGGCGGTGTTTTCCCTGTTGCCGGTGCTGCCCTTTTTCAATCTGAAACGGGACGCGGCTTCCTGCCCCGCCCGGTGCGGCGCGTGTCAGAAGAACTGTCCCGTCTCCCTCCAACTGGACCGGGACTCCCTCCGTCAGGGGGAGTGCATCCGCTGTGGCCGCTGCTCCGGTATTTGCCCCCGGAATAACATCTCCACCGCCTTTGGCCTGCTCAAGGGGGACGAGCTGTGGCCCGACCTGCTGCGGGGCGGGGTGCTGCTGGCGCTGATGCTCTTGCTGTGACCGGAAGATTTCTTTGCAAAAAAACGTCGATTGGGGCTTGACTTTTCCTCCTGCGGGTGGTAAAGTATCTCTTGCAGTGAGCGAGACCAGTCCTTTCGGTGTGCGCAAGTGGTGGAATTGGTAGACTCGCTGGCTTCAGGTGCCAGTGCTCATTGCGGGCGTGCGGGTTCGACTCCCGCCTTGCGCACCAGCTTTACACCCGTCCGGTTCGGACGGGTGTTTTTTGCCTGTATGACAAATGAAAGCAGGAGACCAATTCCCTTTGGAGCGGTCTCCTGCTTCGTTTTCTGTTTGGGTGCTATTGTCCGTATCGGTATAAAATGCCGGAAAAATTGTCCTGGTAGGGTTTGCGGCGCTCCAGCACCATCCGCTCCAGGCGAATGGCCGCCGTGTCCGGGTTGGACCGGAGGGCAGAGACGATTTCCGCCTCGGTGAGGGTGTTGAACACCCCGTCCGACAACAGCAGCACCGTGTCCCCCGGCAGCAGCGTCACGGGGATGGTGTTTCGGTCCACTTCCTCCAGGTCGCCCATGCCCACGTAATTGGTCAGGGAGCGGCGCTGGGGGTGGCTGGCTACGGCGCTGGCGGGTAAAATTTCCTTCAAAAGGGTCAGGTCCAGCTTGCGGCCATAGGTCTGCTCCCGGTTCAGGAGAATTAAACCGTCCCCGCGGGCCAGGTAGATGCGGCTGTCGCCCACCGACAGGAAATAGAGCTGGTCGCCCTGTACCAGCGCCATGACCAGGGTGGAGCCGCTGGGTTCCTTGCCCACCAGCCGCTGGTTGACCTGGTGGTTGGCGTCTCCCAGCAGTTCCAGCAGCCAGGGGGCGGGGTCCGTGTCCACCGGACGCTGGACGAAAGCCCGTTGAAGGGTGTCCACCAGCAGGCGGCTGACGGCGCCCCCGTTGGCCAATCCCCCCATCCCGTCGGCCAGGGTCAACAGCACCCCTCGCTGGGTACAGAGCGCCTTGTCGCCCAGGTCAGAGACAGCAATGCTGTCCTGCTGGTCGGGCCGACTGCCAATGTTCAGCAAGGTGCCGCAGGCGTGGGCCGTCCTTTCTCTGGCGGACGGTTTTTGGATGTCATTCACAGGAGTTCGCCTCCTCCCGGCTCAAAAGAGGTTGATGGTGCATTTCGGCAGCGCGGTTTGCAGCGTCTCCAGCTCCGAAGCGGAGTAAGTGTTGTCGCTGATGCGCAGCTCGATCAAGTTGGTCAGGGTGTACAGCGGCTCCAGGCTGTCGATTTGGCAGTCGCACATGACCAGCAGGGTCAGGTTGGTCAGGCCGCTGACCGGCTCCAGGCTGGGGAAGGAGTTGTTGCCAATGGCCAGGGTCTCCAGCTCGGTCAACGTGGCAATGGGACTCAGGTCAGAGATGTTGTTGGAGGACAGGTAGAGAGTCTTTAGATGAATCAGCCCGGAGAGGCAGGAGATGTCCTCCGCCCGGTTGTAGCTCATGGTCAGCGAGGTCAAACTGTACAGCCGGGAGAGAGCGGAAAAATCGCTGATGGCGTTGCCGGACAGATCCAGCTCAGTCAGGTTGACCATGTATTTCAGGTCGTCAATGTCCCCATCCCCCAGGCTGGCGGAGCTGAGGTCCAGCTTGGTCAGGGAGGTGGAATAGTGCTTGCCACCAATGGTGACGGTGTCCGGGATGTCCAGCACCTCCACGTCCAGGGTGCAGGTACTCAGACGGCTGGAGAAGGATTCCAGCTGGCTGTTGGTCAGAGGGTTGCCGTCCACGAAAAGGGCCTGCAAATTGGACAGCGTGTAAAGGCTGGACAGGCTTTCCAGCTGGTTGTCGGACAGGTCCAAAGTGACCAGCCCGGTCAGGGAGGAAAGGCTGGAGCTGTCGGTCAGCTGGTTCCCGGCCAGGGAAAGGTTCGTCAAATGGGTCAGCCGCTGCAAGGGCGCGGGATCAGTGATGCTGTTGTCGGACAGGTCCAGAACGGTCAAATCGGTCAGGCCAGAAAGAGGGGAGAGGTCGCTGACGCTGTTGTCCGCCGCGTACAGCTCCACCAGGCCGTCCAGCTCCGACAGAGCGGAGAGACTGCTCAGGTCATTGCCGCTGATGTCCAGCACCTCCAACTCAGTCAGGGCGGAGATGCCCTCCAACGTGGTCAGGCCGCAGCCTGCCACCGACAGCTTTTTCAGGCTCGTCAGCTGACAGATGGCCTTCCAGTCGGATTTGGTCAGGGAAGAGACCTCCTGCACCTCCCCATCGGGGGAATAGCTGCTGCTATAAGAGCTGTCCCCGCTCAGGTGTAGCTCGGTGGTGTCCAGCGGGTAGTCTGTTCCGGCGATGGTGACAACGTTGCCAGAGACAACGCTACTGTCTCCCGGTGAGACCATCTGAGGCAGCACTGCCGCCGTAAACACCAGGGCCACAGCCAGCACGATGATGACGCCGATCATCAGGGCCAGCAGACGGCGGTCCGGCCGGGTGATGACGGAAACCTCCGGCTCCTGGGGGGCGTCCTCCGATGTGCCGCCGGTCTCAACGGGGCGATAGAGGGTGATGTCCGGCTCGGAGATCACAGGGAGCGAAGCGGAAGTGCCCCTTGAGGGCAGCGGTTCTTCCGGCTCGTTGTCCGGTTCTGACGGCTCCTCAACAGATGTTGGAGGCTCCTCCGCCGAGGGCGGCGGCAGGTCGGGTTTCGTCTGTGCGGCAGGTGCGGAGACGGTGAGCGGATTCTCTGACGGCTGTTCCGCCGAGGGAAGAACGGTGTGCTCCGGTTCCTCCAGCGGTGTCGGCTTGCCAGAGGCAGAGCCAGGCTTCTCCATAGCGGGGACCGGCACCTTGGTGCGCTCCGGTGGCTCCATAGGGGTGACCACCATGGTCTTGCCGTCCGGGTCAGAGAAGGCAGGGGAGGGGCGCACCGGGATGTTCAGCTGTGGCCGGCCGGTGGCGGCCTTTTTCAGCTTGCTCCAGAAGGTGGGAATGTCCTGATAGCGGGCAGTGACCGGCAGGGCCATGCCCCGCAGCAACACCGCCTCCGCCTCCGGCGTCACATCTGCGCCCAGAGCGGAAGGAGGTTTCAGCTTGTCGCCGCCGATGCTCCGGTCCATGGAATCCGGCGGAATTTTCCCGGTCAGGCACCAGTAGACCGTGGCGGCGAAGGCGTACACGTCCGTCCAGGGGCCTTGCAGGTTGCTGGAGCCGTACTGCTCCGGCGGCGCAAAGCCGTGTTTCAGGGTGGCGTTGCCGGTGGTGCTCTCCTCCTCAGTGAAGCTGTGGGACGCGCCGAAGTCCAGCAGCTTTTGCTGGCCGTTTTTGGCGCACATGATGTTGTCCGGGCTGATGTCCCGGTGGATCAGCCCAGCCTCGTGGATGCTGACCAGCGAGTCGGAGATCGGCTCCAACAGGTCCAGCACCTGCTCCAGGGGCAAGGGGCGCTTCATGTATTTGACGAGGGTGGAGCCGTCCACATACTCCATGATGTAATAGGCGGTGTTGTTGGCCTCGAAAAAGTCGGTGACGGAGACCACGCCGGGGGAGGAGGCCAGCTTCGCCTGACGGCGGGCCTCAAAGAGGAAATGGCGCAGGCCGCTGGCGTACTCGTCCAGGGCGCGGGTCCCCTTGATGGCGTTGACGGTGACGGTGGTGGAGACGGAGGAATCGCGCCCCACCAGCGAGGAGGGGAAATATTCTTTTACGGCAACCGTGTTGCCCATCCGCAGGTCATAGGCCCGGTAGGTGATGCCAAATCCGCCCTGACCCAGGGTTCCGCCCACCACATAGCGGTGGTCCAGCACCGTCCGGGGCGGGAGCGCCGGGGAACAAAGGGTCAGTGTGCGGTCGTCACCGCCGCAGAATGGGCAGGGGTACTGGCGCGGCGCCGGTGTTTCCCTCATACACAAAAGGCAAACATGATCAGCACTGGTCATTTGATAGCTCCTTGTTACGCATCTATCTAACTCTGTCGCGGAATTTGTCGAACAGAGGGGTGTTAAACCGATATACTATATCATATCCGTTTTTCTCCCGTTGCGCAAGAGCAATTCACTGTGAAATTGCAGGAAAGACGCGATTTCTTTCAGGATTCCCGTCCCTTCCCCAAAAAGAACGCCCCCTCTCCCGGAGGAGAAGGGGTGAGTATCAGCAATACTTTGCCATCATGCTGGCTACGAACTGGTTGGCGGAGCGGGGACTGCGGCTGGGGTGCCGGATGTCCCACCGGACGGCCTCCGCCTGGATGGTCTCGTGGTCCACGTTCAGGCCCTTGGCGTGGGCCAGGTCCTCGGCCATTTGGATGAACTGAGCCTTGTTCAGCTCGGAGAACAGGATGCGCAGGCCGAACCGCTCGGCCAGGGAGGTCTTGTCCTGAATGGTCTCGTTGGCGTCCACCTCGTCGCCGCTGCGGTCAGAGAAGTTCTGCCGCACCAGATGCCGCCGGTTGGAGGTGCAGTAGACCGCGACGTTGGCGGGGCGCGGCTCCAGTCCGCCCTCCAGGATGGTTTTCAGAGAGGAGAAGGTCTTGTCCGCCTTGTCAAAGGCCAGGTCGTCGATGAAGATGATGAACTTCTGGGGACGGTGGCCCAGGGTACGCACCAGACGGGGGATGTCGGTCAGATCCTCCTTCTGGACCTCGATGAGCCGCAGGCCCTCGAACTCCGGCATCCCCAGCATGGCTTTGACCGTGGCGCTCTTGCCGGTGCCGCTGGCCCCATAGAGCAGCACGTTGTTCACCGCTTTGCCGGCCATCAGAGCGCGGGTGTTCTCGATGACCTGGTTCCGCTGGCGCTGGTAGCCCCACATGGAACCTTCGGGCAGGAAGTCCGGGTGAGGCACCGGGTAGAGCTGGCCCTCCTGCCAGACGAACGCCTGATAGCGGGCGAAAGTGCCGCTGCCGTTGACCCGATAGAACCGCAGCAGCTCCTCATAGGAGAAGGCGGTACCCACGTTCCACTCCGGCAACTCCTCCACCAGCGTCCGCCAGCTGGAGGGCTGCTGGGCGGCCAGCTCCCCTTTCAGCTCCTTGCAGCGGAGGTTAGAGACGTTTTGCAGCACCTGAATGTCGTGCCGGGCGGCCCGCTCCATGACGCCGGAGACCTGCCCACGTGCGGCGGTCTCGGCAAAGGGGGACTCGTCATAGCGGATGTGTTCGTGGAGATACTCTGCCAGGCTGTCGCAGCCCTCGGCGGTCAGAGCGTAAAAGACGTTGGCGTAGTCGTCCACCTTGGCCTCGCCAGCCTCCAGGTTTTTCAGCAGGGTTTGCAGGGCGCTGACCGGCTTTAATTGGAGCAGCCCCCGGTAAACCAGAAGGCTGCTGAGCTGTGCGTATAAATTCTGTTCCATTGCGGTTCGCTTCTTTCTATGTTAGCTCTTAGCTTTTAGCTATTAGCTCTTAGCTTGGTGGTGCTTTCTTTTAAGTGTTGCGTTTTGAATGGATTGCTTTTTACAAAAGGATTACAGCGCATTTTGTCATTTGCTGTTCGCTTTTGGTTTGCAGCGCCTGACTAACGGCTAGCAGCTAACAGCTAATAGCTCATTACAAATCAATCGTAATCAAAATCTCCTGGGTAGAGGGATTGCCCTCTGTTCCGTCCGCCAGGATGGGGGTGCAGGTGATAGAGATGGTGTGGCTCCGGCCATGCCACCGCTCGGTCACGTCCCACTGGACCTTTTCGCCGGGGGCCACCGGGTCGCTGGTAAAGAGGACGGTCCCATCGTAGTCCGCGATGACGAACTGAAAGTCCACCTCGTTGTTCTTGCTGTTGGACATATTCAGCATATGGCTGTCCGCAGTGAAGGTCTTGTCGGTAAAGGCGGGGTAGATGATGTACTCCGGCTCCACCACCACTTCCTCCACGCTGGCGGAGGAGGAGGTCTCCGCCACGGAGACGGAACCGTCCCCGGCGTTCTGGCCGCACCCGCACAGCCCCGCCACCAGCAGCGCCGTGACGCACCATTTTCCTATGCCCCGCAGATCCATGTTTCTGCCCCCGTTAAAAATCAGACTTTGGCAGCGCCGCACAGGAGCGGCGCAAACCTTCCTTAGTATAGCCGATTTTTCAGGGAAAAACAAGGGAGGATCAACGGAAAATGCAATCTTTCCTGCAAGGCAATTTCTGCTGTCGCGGCTTAGCCGTCGGCGGACGGCGTTCCCCGGAGGTTGACGGCGGAGTTTTTCACCATGTCCGCCTCCTGCGCCTCCAAAATGCCCCCGATGAGGGGATTGGAGCGCAGGAAGCCCTCCGGCGTGAAGTGCCACCGGCCCTGTTCGCAGACCGCCCAGCCCTGGGCGGCGTATTGCTCCAGCCTGGCCTGGAGGGGGGCGAAGCTCATGCGGAATAGCTTGTGGTATTCCTCTTGCAATATGCCCTCTGTGGTGCGCAGCCGAAGCATCACATACTCTCTGGCCCGCTCCTTTTCGGGAATTTGCTCCGACTCGGCCACCAGCTCCTTGCCGCTGGCCATGCCGTCGATGTAGCCCTCCAGGTCGGCAATGTAGCTGTAACGGCAACCGCCGAAGTCGGAGTGAGCGGCGGGGCCGAAGCCCACGTATTCCTCCCCCCGCCAATACTTCTGGTTGTGCCGGGAGGCATAGCCGGGCTTGGCGAAATTGGAAATTTCGTACTGCTCGTATCCGGCGGCTTTCAACCGCTCCACCGCCCAGAGGTAGCGGTCTGCCAGCTCGTCATCGTCCGCCAAAGGGGTGCGTTCTCTTGCAGCCCACAGGGGGGTCCCCTCCTCCAGGGTCAGCGCGTAGAGGGAGAGATGCTCCGGCCCCAGGGAAAGAGCCTCCTCCACGCTGGCCTGCCAGCTCTCCATGGTCTGCCCCGGCAGACCGTAAATCAGATCCAGGCTGAGGTTTTTGATCTTCCCCTTGCGGATGGTCTGCACCGCCTTACGGGTCTGCTCCATGGTGTGGGGGCGGCCCACCGCCCGCAGCTCGTCGTCCTGGGCGGACTGCATCCCCAGGGAAATGCGGTTGACCCCGGCCTTGCGCACCGTGCGGATGAGAGAGAGGGTCACGCTGTCCGGGTTGCACTCCATGGTGAACTCACAGTTTTTGGCCAGGTGCAGCGTCTTGGTCAGGAGGTTCAGCAGGTTTTTCAGCCGCTGCTCCCCGAAGATGGATGGCGTGCCGCCGCCCAGATAGACGGTGTCCACCGTGTAGGAGGCCATGCTGGGGGCCAGCTCGTTGAGGTTGGCGGACAGGGACAGGGCGTAGGCGTCCATCCGGCTCTCGTGGCCGGGCAGGGAGTAGAAGTCGCAGTAGGCGCACTTGCTCTTGCAAAAGGGAATGTGAATGTAAACCCCCAGCGTCCGGTCCCGGAGGCTCCGCTCCAGCTCCTTAATGCGCTTTTCCTCCCGCTTCTGGTGCTGGCGGACGGTTTTCAGGTTGGTGACCGGCTTCTGATGCCGCTTCCGGGGGGTGGGGCTTTTTCTCTTGCCAAACATTGGGGTTTCAGCTCCGTTCTGGTTGTGGGATAAGTATGCTTCTCATTATTATAACAGGTTGTTGCCCTGCGGGAAAGACTTTTTTCACGTCGTTCCCGCTTTTCCCGGCCTGTAGCGATGGATGAGGGGCTGTACCGCGCAAAAAAAGAAGCGCCGCAGCTTTCGATGCGCTGCAACGCTTCTCTTGTCTTGATTTCCGCTTGTTTTATTCCTTTACGCTGGCGCTGTAAACGTCATCGGTAACAGCCTCCAGCCACTCGTTAGAGGTGTGCTCGCCGGGGACCTCCACCGCCAGGTGGGAGAACCAGCTGTCCGGCGCGGCGCCGTGCCAGTGCTTGACCCCGACGGGGATGTTGATGCAGTCGCCGGGCTTCATCTCCACGGCGGCTTTGCCCCACTCCTGATAATAGCCGCGTCCGGCCACGCAGATCAAAATCTGACCGCCGCCCTTGTCTGCTTGGTGAATGTGCCAGTTGTTGCGGCAGCCCGGCTCAAAGGTCACGTTGAAGATGCCCACCTGCCCGACGGATACGGGAGCGAGATAGCTCTGCCCGACAAAATACTGGGCGTAGGTGTCGTTGGGCGCGCCGATGGGAAAGACCATCTCGGCGGCGTGGGCGGCCTTTTCATCGGCGGGAACGGCGTCCTCCGCCCAGACCTCTTTCGCCAGGTTGAACACCGCCCAGCCCTTGGGCCAGCCCACATAAAAGGCGGTGTGGGTGATGACCGCCGCAATTTCCTTTTTGGTCACGCCGGCCTGCTTCGCGTTCTCCAGGTGGTAGGTGAGGGAAGAATCCGTGATGCCGGAGGACATCAGCGCCACCACAGTGATGATGCAGCGGGTCTTGTGGTCGATGTCGGTGTTGTTCCAGTTCTCGCCAAAGAGCACGTCGTCATTGAAGTGGGCGAACTCCGGCGCAAACGCTCCCAGGGCGTTCCGCCCTGCCGTCTGTACGATTTTTTCCATGAGAAAGCCTCCGTTTTACTTCCGAATAAACTGTTCATCCTGAGCGGGCAGCCCGTCGTCGGAGACATAGCGCTCGGCCTTCATGTGCAGGTCGTATTTGTCCCGCAGTTCCGCGATCTTCCCCATCATGGGGGTGGCGTGGTGGATGTCGATAGCCTCCTGGTTCTCCCAGGCGTCGATGAGCAGCACAGTCTCCGGGTCGTCCATGGGGAAGAAGTACTCATAGCGAAGGTTGCCCGCTTCGGCGCGAATCTGCGCCACGGTGCCGCTGGAGACCATCTCCTGGGCGAATTTTTTGGCGTTTCCGTTGACGCCGGTGTAATAAAGATTCATTGCGATAGCCATAATATCCTCCTTAAATGGTCTCGACCCAGCGCTTCAGCGCTGCATCAGAGGTTCCGCCGTTCAACAGTTTGCCGGTGACGAGCGTGGTCTCCGGCGAGACGGACTTTTTGAGCACGTCCGCCGTCCGGCCGAAACCGCTGCCGCCGGAGGTGGCAAAGAGTACGATTTTCTTTCCGGAAAAGTCGTAGCTCTCCAGGAAGGTGCAGACCACGGTGGGGGCCAGTCCCCACCAGATGGGGAACCCCAGAAACACCGTGTCGTAAGCGGCGATGTTGGCGGCGGTGTCCGCCAGGGCCGGGCGGCTGGACAGGTCGTTCATCTCAACGGTACTGCGGGAGCGTTTGTTCCGCCAGTCCAGGTCGGCGTCCGTGTAGGGAACGGCGGGCCGGATCTCATACAAATCGGCGTCCGCTGCCGCAGCCAGCGCCTTGGCCGCCCGTTCGGTCACGCCGCTGGCGGAAAAATACGCCACCAAAGTTTTCTTTGCCATGTCAATCTCCTCCTCGTACTTTTGCGGTTTTCTTCTCGGCCTGTAGCTGATAAATCAGGTAGTCCACCTGATCGACCTGCTGCTGTCTGCCGTGCAGCTCGTCCATCAGGTTCACTCTGACCTTTTTTAACAGGCGCAGCTTTTCTTCTGTGGTTTTCTGATTGGATTCCATGAGTGCCGTGAGTTCCGTCATGGTCATGGGCAGCCCTCCTAGAACAATACGGATATGGAGCACGTAGATGTGTTTTCCATACCCGTATTATATCTCTCAGATGAGAATATAGCAAATACTTTGTCTCTATTGGTCAGCTATGCCCGAAAAGCATTTGATTTGCCGGACAAACCGCTCCACCGCCGGGGTCAGCGGCTGACTGCGCTTCCACGCAAACACGCTGTCAGACGTGACGGCTGGAGAGAGTGGGCGACGTGCGATTTTTTCACTGTCCCAAAAGGGAAGCGCCCCCTCAGTCACGATGGCGTACCCCAGCCCCGCCTGAACCATCAGCGCAGCGTTGGTGGCCAGGTTGCTGGTGAACAGCACCTGTTCCTCGGAGAACGTGTCGCCCAGCCAGTTGAACAGCTCGTTGCGGACGTTGGCGCGGGCGGGGAGGATGAGCGGTTTTCCTGTCAGGTCTGCCGCGCAAATGGCGCTCTTTTGTGCGAGGGGGTCGCCGGGGCCCATCAGGACGACCCAGCGCTCCTGCTGTTTCAGGCGGATAAAATCGAACTTCTCCATGTCGATGGGTTCCATCAGGATGCCGATGTCCACCAACCCCCGTTCCATCTGCTCCTTGACCGTGTCCGCAGTGGCGGTGAAGAGGTCATAAGTTACCAGAGGATACGCCTCGTGGAACGTGGAAATCATCTCCGGCAGCAGTTGGACCGCCGCCAGTTCTCCGCAGCCGATGACGATGCGGCCCTCGATCAGTTCCTCCTGCTCCATCAGTTCCCGCTGCGTCCGGTCCACCAGGGAAAGGATTTCCTCCGCCCGGCGGCGCAGGAGCATCCCCTCGCTGGTCAGGGTGATGCGTCTGGCCCCACGGTCAAACAGCTTGACGCCCACCTCTTCCTCCAGTGCCGCCATCTGGCGGCTGAGGGTGGGCTGTGTGATGTGCAGCGCCTCCGCCGCCCGATTGATGCCGCCCTCCCGAGCGACGGTGAGGAAATAGTGGAGGACGCGAAGTTCCATGTTGCTCTCCTTCCTTCCAGTGGACAATGTAAAAGGGGGTTTCTACCGTTTGCCCGCTTTTCGGGCGGGACAGTCCTTCCTGCCGCAGCCGCAGAAGCCGCTGTGCCGGCTCCGCCACAGATGCACCACGATGAGGGCGACTACGGCAACAATCACCAACAGGAGGACGATACTTGTAAAGTTCATCTTGTTTCCTCCGTTACGCCATGCCCAGCAACAGGCCAATCACCCGGACCACTGCCGCAGCGACCCACGCGATGGCGCACTGCTCCACCACCACAAAGATGGCCCATTTGCCGCCCAGCTCCCGCTGGATGACGCGATAGCTGCCACGCAGGGGGTATAGAGCAGGGTGGTCTTGCCGCAGTTCTGGTTGCCCGCCAGGGCGAAGGTCAACACCGTGCCGTCCGGCAGGGGATGCTCATCCGCTTTGTTGTGATAGTGTCCGCCCTCGCCCAGACCGGGGTGGGCCAGTTCCTTTTTCTGGCTCAGGGAGGGTTCCTTTGCCGCCTTTTTCACCGGCGCGATTTCGATTTTTTCCGCGTCGGCCACGCGAAGGGTCAGCTCGTAGCTGTGGACCCGCAACTCCATGGGGTCGCCCATGGGCGCGAATTTCACCATGGTGACCTCCGCGCCGGGGATCAGGCCCATATCCAAAATGTGCTGCCGCAGCGCTCCCTCGCCGCCAACGGTTTGAATGATCGCGCTTTTTCCAATCTCCAGTTCTTTTAAGGTCATGGTTTTACCGCTCCTTCACCGGTTGTCTCTTTCGTCGTGACGCTGGTTCAGTTTGACAGGTTCTGCTTTTGTCTGGCCAGTGGTTTGGTGCGAATGGATCGTAAAAAGAAAAGACTCAAATACAGCGAAGATGAAACTGTATATGAGTCTCGCAATTTAAAGCAAGCCAGGCCAGAAGCTGGTCGGTATGTTGACTTGCTACGCAAAAAGCTGCGCTTGCTACTCCCCCACGGGAAACTTGTATTCAAATGTCTTTTGCGTACTGTTTTGTGCGCTGTTATTTTACGGGCAAATTCCGAAAATAGCAACAGGCAAATTGCAGGTGCGGCCGGGGCGCGGCTTCCGGCGCAGCACAGTTCGGACAAGAAAAGCTGCAAATTACCTTTATTATACTACATTGCATTTGTAACCGTCAACAATTTTCTGTGAACACGCCGCCAGGTTTTCTGGCAAACTGGACAATTCTCGGTTTTGTACATCTTGACGAAAGTATTCCCGGAAACTTTGTCAAGAATTTATCATTCTTTTTGACGTTCCCCCTTGCAACCGAAAGGGAAAAGGGGTATACTTTGTATCAAGATAGTTAGTTAAAAAAATAACAAACTTCACTCCCGCAATCCAACACCAAGGAGGAACCTCTATGTCTTTCATCAACCTGGAAACCCAGGGTGCGGTGGCCGTCCTGACCATCAACCGTCCCAAAGCCCTCAACGCGCTGAACAGCTCTGTTCTGGAAGAGCTGGACGCCGCCATCGACTCCCTCGACCTGGACGCCGTCCGCTGCCTCGTCATCACCGGCGCCGGTGAAAAGAGCTTCGTCGCCGGAGCCGACATCGGCGAGATGAGCAGCCTGACCAAGGCCGAGGGCACTGCTTTTGGCAAGAAGGGGAACGACGTGTTCCGCAAGATCGAGACCCTGCCCATCCCCGTCATCGCCGCAGTCAACGGCTTCGCCCTGGGCGGCGGCAACGAGCTGGCCATGAGCTGCGACATCCGCATCTGCTCCGACACCGCCGTGTTCGGTCAGCCCGAAGTGGGCCTGGGCATCACCCCCGGCTTCGGCGGCACCCAGCGTCTGGCCCGTCTGGTCAGCCCCGGCATGGCCAAGCAGCTGATCTACACCGCCCGCAACATCAAGGCTGACGAGGCGTATCGCATTGGCCTGGTCAACGCCGTCTATCCCGCCGCTGACCTGATGCCCGCCGCCCTGAAAATGGCCGCCGGTATCGCCAAGAACGCCCCCATCGCCGTCCGCGCCTGCAAGAAGGCCATCAACGACGGTCTGGACATGGACATCGACTCTGCCATCGCTCTGGAAGAGGACCTGTTCGGCTCCTGCTTCGAGACCCACGACCAAGTCGAAGGCATGGGCTGCTTCATGAGCCGTGAAAAACCCAAGCCCAAGCCCGTTTTCACCAACAACTAAAAATCGCAGGACACATGCCTTCGATTTCCGCCGCAAGTGCGGCGGCAATAAAGCCATTTCCCGCAGGGAAATTGCTGCGCAGGGCGAATTCATTTCGCCCGAGCATGTGAAATCCAAAAGGACTCCCAACCGGCCTGCCGGTTGGGAAACAGGCATGGGCTGCTTCATGAGCCGCGAGAAACCCAAGCCCAAGCCCGTTTTCACTAATTAACTGAGCCGCTTTTTAGTGACTAGTGGTTAGTAGTTAGTGTCGAGAGCCGCAACTGCGGCAACATCCCATCATTCGCAATTTCAATTTCTATATAAAACTAAAACTTTTCAGGAGGTCACAAACATGAAAGTTGGTATTATCGGCGCCGGTACTATGGGCCAGGGCATCGCCAAGGCGTTTGCTCAGAGTGGTATTCAGGTCGCCCTGTGCGACATCAAGGCGGAGTGGGCTGCCGGTGGCAAGTCCAAGATCGAGAAGGGCTACGCCCGTCTGGTCGCCAAGGGCAAGCTGACCCAGGAGAAGGTCGATGGCATCCTGGCCAACATCACCCCCGGCCTGAAAGAGGACCTCTGCGGCGACGCCGATCTGATCGTCGAGGCCGCTTTTGAGGATATGGGCGTGAAAAAGACCACCTTCGGCGAGCTGGACAAGATCTGCAAGCCCGAGTGCATCCTCGCCTCCAACACCTCTTCTCTGTCCATCACCGAGATCGGCAAGGGCATCGAGCATCCCGTCATCGGTATGCACTTCTTCAACCCCGCTGACCGCATGAAGCTCATTGAGGTCATCGCGGGCGCCAACACCGCCGCTGAGACCGTGGAGAAAATCAAGGAGATCTCCGTCCAGATCGGCAAGACCCCCGTGCAGGTCAACGAGGCCGCCGGTTTCGTGGTCAACCGCATCCTGATCCCCATGATCAACGAGGCTGCCTTCATCAAGATGGAGGGCGTGTCCGACATCGCCGGTATCGACGCGGCCATGAAGCTGGGCGCCAACCATCCCATGGGTCCCCTGGAGCTGGGCGACTATGTGGGCCTGGACATCTGCCTGGCCATTATGGACGTGCTGTACGAGGAGACCGGCGACAGCAAGTACCGCGCCTGCCCCCTGCTGCGGAAGATGGTCCGCGGCGGCAACCTGGGCTGCAAGACCGGCAAGGGCTTCTATGTCTACAACGCTGACCGCACCAAGACCCCTGTTGACGCCCTGTAATTCCTGAAAACCACCGCCGGGGCGCTGCCTGTGTCCCGGCGGGTGTACATAAATCAAATAGGAGGATCTAGTTTTATGGATTTTACTCTGTCCAAAGAGCAGGAACTGGTACAGAAGATGTACCGGGAGTTCGCTGAGAACGAGGTCAAGCCCCTGGCCCAGGAGGTCGATGAGGAAGAGCGCTTCCCCGAAGAGACCGTCAAGAAGATGGCTAAGCTGGGCATGATGGGCATTTACTTCCCCAAGGAGTACGGCGGAGCCGGCGCGGATGTGCTGAGCTACGTCATGGCCGTGGAAGAGCTGAGCAAGGTCTGCGGCACCACCGGCGTTATCGTCTCCGCCCACACCTCTCTGTGCGCCGCCCCCATCTTTGAGAACGGCACCCCCGCCCAGAAAGAAAAATATCTGCCCAAGCTGTGCTCCGGCGAGTGGCTGGGCGCTTTCGGCCTGACCGAGCCGGGCGCGGGCACCGACGCCCAGGGCCAGCAGACCGTCGCCGTGCTGGACGAGGCCACCGATGAGTGGGTGCTGAACGGCTCCAAGATCTTCATCACCAACGCGGGCTACGCCAACGTTTTCATCATCATCGCCGTCACCGGCACCGTGCTGGACCGCCGTGGCCGCAAGCAGAAGGAGATCTCCGCTTTCATCGTGGAGCGCACCGACCCCGGCTTCTCCGTGGGCAAGCACGAGAAGAAGATGGGCATCCGCGGCTCCTCCACCTGTGAGCTGATTTTCGAGGATTGCCGTATTCCCAAGGACCGTATGCTGGGTGCCAAGGGCAAGGGCTTCGCTCTGGCCATGAAGACCCTGGACGGTGGCCGTATCGGTATCGCTTCTCAGGCTCTGGGCATCGCCGAGGGCGCGCTGGACGAGACCGTCGCCTACGTCAAGGAGCGGAAGCAGTTTGGCCGCAGCATCTCTGCGTTCCAGAACACCCAGTTCGAGCTGGCTGAGATGAAGGCCCGCGTGGACGCCGCCAAGTACCTGGTCTACAAGGCTGCTCTGAAGAAGCAGGAGGCCATGGACGGCGCGAAGATTCGCTACAGCGTCGAGGCTGCCGAGGCCAAGCTGATCGCCTCCCGTACCGCCAGCGACGTGACCCGCCGCTGCTTGCAGCTGTTCGGCGGCTACGGCTACACCCGTGACTATCCCATCGAGCGCATGATGCGGGACGCCAAGATCACCGAGATCTACGAGGGCACCAGCGAAGTGCAGATGATGGTCATTTCCGGCGATCTGCTGAAGTAAGGAGGGTATAATTCACTATGAAAGCTATTGTTTGTGTCAAGCAGGTTCCCGATACCTCCGGCAAGGTTGCCGTGAAGCCCGACGGGACCCTGGACCGCGCTTCTATGGCCACCATCACCAACCCCGATGACCTGAGCGCCCTGGAAGCCGCCCTGGAACTGAAAGAGCAGACCGGCTGCGAAGTCGTGGTCGTCTCCATGGGCCCCTTCACCGCTGAGGGTATGCTGCGTGAGTGCATCGCCCGCGGCGCTGACCGCGCTGTGCTGATCTCCGGTCGTGAGTTCGGCGGCTCTGACACCTTCGCCACCTCTCAGATCATCGCCGCCGGCATCAACAAGATCGGCGTCGGCCCTGAGGACGTGGTGTTCTGCGGCCGTCAGGCCATCGACGGCGACACCGCCCAGGTCGGCCCCCAGATTGCGGAGAAGCTGCACCTGCCCCAGGTCACCTACGTTGCCGGCATCAAGAAGGAGGGCGACAGCCTGATTTGCAAGCGTATGCTGGAGGACGGCTACATGACCCTGAAGGTCAAGACCCCCTGCCTGCTGACCTGCATCAAGGAGCTGAACACCCCCCGCTATATGTCCGTCAGCGGCATCTTCGAGTGCTATTCCAAGCCTCTGGAGATCTTCGACTATCCCGCGCTGAAGGACGATCCCCTGATCGAGACCGACACCATCGGTTTGAAGGGCTCCCCCACCAACGTGTTCAAATCCTTCACTCCGCCTCAGAAGGGCGCTGGCACCATGGTGGAAAGTGCCAGTGCGCTGGTCGGCATCCTGAACGATAAGCACCTGATCTGAGAGAGGAGAGTATACTATGTCTGAATACAACTTCACCGATACCGCCGCGTTCCACGGCGTATGGGTTTTCTGTGAGCAGCGCGACGGCGTCATCCAGTCCATCAGCTATCAGCTGCTGAGCGAGGGCCGCAAGCTGGCCAACGACATCGGCGTGGAGCTGTGCGGCGTGGTGCTGGGCAGCGGCGTCGAGGAGAACTACCTCAAGGCCCTGGGCGGCTACGGCGCGGACCGCGTCTATTATCTGGACAGCCCCCTGCTGAAAGACTACACCACCGACGGCTATGCCAAAGTGCTGTGCGACCTGGTCAAGGACAAGAAGCCCGAGATCGTCCTCATCGGCGCCACCAACATTGGCCGTGACCTGGGTCCCCGCTGCGCGGCCCGTCTGCACACCGGCCTGACCGCCGACGCCACCCATCTGGACATCGACACCGGCAAGTATGTGGAGTTCCTGAAGGAGTCCTCCTCTCTGGACCTGTCCAAGCAGAAGTTCGACTATGAGGACCGCAACCTGAAGATGACCCGTCCCGCGTTTGGCGGCCACCTGATGGCTACCATCATCTGCCCCCGGTTCCGTCCCCAGATGTCCACCGTCCGTCCCGGCGTTATGCAGACCCAGGAGTACGATGAGGCTGCCGCAGCCAAGGTCGTGGTGGAGAACGTCCCCGTGGAGCTGACCGCTGACGACATCGGCGTGGAAATCCTGGAGATCAAGAAGTCCGCCGCCAAGATGGTGGACCTCATCGGCGCTGACGTCATCGTCTCCGTGGGCCGCGGCATCAGCTCCGACCCCGAAAAGGGCATCGCTTTGGCCGAGGAACTGGCGGGCGTGCTGGGCGGCGTCGTGGGCGCTTCCCGTGCCGTCGTGGACGCTGGCATGATTTCCTCCGACCACCAGGTCGGTCAGACCGGCAAGACCGTCCATCCCCGCATCTATGTGGCCCTGGGTATCTCCGGCGCCATCCAGCACGTGGCTGGTATGCAGGACTCCGAGACCATCATCGCCGTCAACAAGAACGAGACCGCGCCCATCTTCGGCGTGGCCAACTACGGCATCGTGGGCGACCTGTTCAAGGTGGTTCCCCAGCTGATCGCTGAGATCAAGGCGGTTCAGGCTGCGAAGTAAGTTCGTTTGCTGAACGCATCTGAATAAGCAAAACCGAGGACGGCTGGCCGTTTGGTCAGCCGTCCTTTTGCGTCTGCAAACAAATGTCGGACAAACTCCGGCGAATTGCGGTTTTAGCTGGGCTTGTATGTGATTGTTTGCGCAAAAAATCCGGGGCAAACGCCCCGGATTCGTTGTTTTTGTGCTGTTTTACTCCGCTGTGGATTCCTCTGCGTCCTCCGTCTCCGCCGGTTCCTCCACGGTGACGGTTCCGCCCAGCAGCTCATAGACCGCCTGAACGTCCTCGTCCAGCTGAGCGGTCATCCAGGTGGCGGGGTCGGTGGTGGTCAGTTCCACCGCCAGTGTCTCCACCTCGTATTTCACTTCGCCAAAGGCCAGAACACTGCTGATTTTGCGGGTGCGCTTTTTCACAGTGTTGCCGGATTTCTCGATGGTGGTGAAGGTGCTGCCGCTGCTGGCTACCACCAGGGCGGTGTGGGAGGCGGTGCCGCTACCGAAGAAGGCCACGTCGCCGGGCTGGGGGGTGTAGCTGGAGCTGTGCGAAGTTCCCAGGCTCTTGAAGCCGGAGACGCCGTCCCTGGCCGCCATAAAGGTGGGGGCCGCATCGGTGGAAACGCCGGTGTGGTGCAGACACCAGGTAGCGAACTCGGAACACCACGGCTCGCTGGATTTCAGCTTGTGGTGGTTGCCGATGAGATACTTGTTGTAGTAGTTGATATATTTGCTGCCGGAGTTGCCGAGCTCGCCGTAGGCGGCGGCCACCACTCGGTCCCGCAGGGTTTTCACCGTTTCGCCGGTCTCCGCAGCCTCCAGCATCGCCGTCAGGTCGGTCTCATAGTCCTCGCTGCTCCGATAGGCGGCCTCGTTGGGCAGGGTCAGCACCTGGGAAGAGGTCTGATACCACGTCTCATACCAGGCGTCGATTTTTTTCTTCACCGTCTTTTCGGTCAACTCCAGTTCCTCATCCTGGAAGGCCAGCGCCTCCAGATAGGCGACGACGGAGGCTGCGTCGGTGGAGACGGTCAGCGTGTCGGCCTGCTCCGGGTCAGAGGTCTCGTCCGTGGTCACAGACTTTGTCACAGTGTAGTACAGCAGCTCCTCCGCGTCCTGCTCTTCCAGCTCCTCCTCGTCGGGGGAGAGGCTCTCGTTCAGTTCCTTGTCCTTCTCCGTCAGATAGCTTTTCACATACTCCACCAGGTCGGCGCTGAACGTCCGCCCATCGGAATAGCTGGCAGCCAGCGTCTCAGCGTCCTGGGTGAACCCGGCGTCGCACCGCTCACAGAGGTAAGAGAGGTCACCGGTTTCCTCGTCCACGGTGGCCACATAGCTGTGGCCCAGGGCGGCAACCTGGGTATCCTCGTAGGAGTAGCCGCAGGTGTGGCAGGTGTGGAGGGTGTACCCCTCGGTCAGACAGGTGGGGTCCACCACGGTGTCCTCAAACTGGCAGTCCTCCGTCACCTCCGCGCCGCACAGATGACAGATGGCGGTCATGGTGCCGTCGCCGTTGGTGCGCCAGGCCCCCAGGTCGTGGCCGGTGGTGGAGCAGGCGGTGGTCATGAACGGTTCATAAGACGCGATGACGTTTTCGGAGAGGTCCGGTGTGCTCTCCACGCTGGGGGCGGGCGTTTCCGGCAGCGCGTCAAGCAGTTCCCCAGAAGAAGCTTCCACCACAGAGGCGGATTCTACAGAGGCGGAGCTGCTTTCCGCCGCCAATGCGGAGGGGAGGGAAGTCGTACAGAGGGTGCCTGCCAGCAGCAGGGCGCAAAGTCTGGAAAAATTCATAAGCGGTCGTTTGCTCCCTGCCGGGAGCAAGCCTCCTTTCGTAACGGGGAAGGGGATGGTGTATTATTGTTCCGCCAGCTCCAGCAGCTTGCGCAGTCGGTGGTTCAGGCAGGACTTGGAGACCGGCGGCTGACACAGGTCAGCCAGCTGGATCAAGGACAGCTCTGGGTGGGCGCAGCGGAGGGCAGCGGTCTCCTGGAGCTTTTCGGGCAGCTGCTCCAGCGTACCCCGAGCCTCCAGAACGTGAATGGCTTGGATTTGGGTCTGGGCCGCCTGGACCGACTTTTCCACGTTGGCTACGTCGCAGTTGTACTGGCGGTTGACGCCGTTGACCAGATTTTTTTGCTGCCGGGCGGTGCGGACCCGCTGGGCGCACTCCGGCGCGCCGACGGTGGTCAGGAAGGTGGAAATGGCCTCGCTCTGCTTGAAATAGGTGATGTAGTTGGCCTTCCGGGTGGTCTCTCTGGGGTAGAGGTGCAGCTCCGGCATCAGGGCCTGGAACTCCCGGTGGACGTACAGGTGGCTGGTGGCGATTTCCAGATGGTAGCCCTTTTGAGGGTCGGTGACGCTGCCCCCCGCCAGAAACGCCCCCCGGCAGAAGGCCACGTAGCAGCAATGATCTTCCAATACGCCGTAATTGATGTGGTGGGTCATCAGCCCCTCCCGGCTGTAGCCGTAGAGGTCTAAAATCTGCTGGATGTGATCCCGGTTGGTGATCTGGAAGGTCAGCTTGCCGCCCTCCCCCGGCTCCGGCTGCTGGTCGAAGCCAAAGCCGAACGCCGCCTGGAACAGCCGGGGCAGCCGGTCCCCAAAGACCTGGGACTGGGTGGTGATGCGGATACCAAAGGGAGAAAAGCTGTTGCAGAACAGCAGCACACCGTAGGCTTCGGCCTGGGTGCAGCAGGGCCGGTCAAAGTCGGCCCGACACAGCTCTGTTTTTACATCGGAGGAAAACGACATGGGAAGTACCTTCTCTAACAGTTATGTAAGTTCACGCCGGACGGGGCGCTCACTTGCGGTCCCTCGTCATGTCTCGGTGGTGTTCCCGGACGGTGTAACCCAGCTCCGCCACCTGCCCGGCGATGGCGTGGCACATGGCCACGCTACGGTGCTGTCCGCCGGTGCAGCCCACGCCGATGATGAGCACGCTTTTTCCCTCGGCGGCGTAGAGGGGCAGCAGAAATTCCAGATTCTTGCGGTAAAGGGCGAGAAACTGGTCGGTTTCCGGGTATTTATACAGAAAATCGGTCACTGGCTTATCCAATCCGGTAAGCTTGCGCAGTTCCGGCAGATAGAACGGGTTGGGCAGAAACCGCACGTCCATCAGCAGGTCGGCCTCCAGCGGGATGCCGTACTTATAGCCAAAGGAGAGGACGCTGACCTCCAGCCCGCCGCTCTTTTGGGCGCCGAACATCTCCAGCAGGGTGTTGCGCAGCTTGCTGGTGGAGGTGAAGGTGGTGGAGTCGATGATGTAGTCCGCCCGTTCCCGCACCTGAGAGAGCAGCTCCCGCTCCTCCTCGATGGCCTCCGCCAGAGAGAAATCGTAGGCGGTGCAGAGGGGATGGGTGCGGCGAGTCTCCTTGTAGCGCTTGATGACCGCTTCGGTGGAAGCCTCCAGGAACAGCAGCTTGACCTCGCAGCCCATAGATTTCATCTCGTCCAGGGCGGAGAAAAAGTCGCTGAAATCTACGCCGCCCCGGATGTCGCTGACCAGGGCGACGTTCTCGTAGCGGCTGCCGCCGCTGCGACAGACCTCGGCAAAACGGGGCATCAGCACGGCGGGTATATTGTCCACGGTGTAGTAGCCCGCGTCCTCCAAAAACTTGGCGGCCTGGCTTTTGCCCGCGCCGGACAGACCGGAGATGATGATAAAACGCATAGGGACCTCCGTTGGGGTATTAATGAACTTTTCGCTTGGTGACACTCCCCTTTAAATGGTACGCTTCTGGGTTAGCAGCACTTAGCTAACGGCTCATAGCTAATAGCTATTTCATGGCAGCCGCTTGATCTCCAGCTCCAACGAAATGCCGGTTTTCTCCAGCACCGTGTCGTGGATCTGGTCGGTCAGGGCCAGCACGTCAGCGCAGGTGGCGCCGCCCACGTTGATGACGAACCCGGCGTGCTTGGTGCTGACCTGCGCGCCGCCCACGGTCAGCCCTTTCAGGCCGCACTGGTCGATGAGGGCGGCAGCGAAGCCGCCCACGGGCCGCTTGAAGGTGCTACCTCCGCTGGGGTACTCCAAAGGCTGCTTGTCCCGGCGCTTCTGGTTCAGCTCGTTCATGCGCTGGCGAATGGCCTCGCTGTCACCGGGGTGCAGTTGGAGGGTGGCCCCGGTGATGATCTTGGTCCCATCGGTGAAAGCGCTGGTGCGGTAGCCGAAGCCCTGCGCGTCCCCGGTGAGGCAGCCCTGTGCCCCGTCCAGAGTGACGAAGCGGGTCTCTGTGACCACGTCCTTCAGCTCGCCGCCGTAGGCTCCGGCGTTCATCACCGCGCCGCCGCCCACAGTACCGGGGATGCCGGAGGCGAACTCCAGCCCGGACAGCCCCTCCCGCTGGGCGAAGGCCGCCAGTTTGGACAGCAGTACCCCCGCGCCGCAGCGGACGCGGTCGCCCTCCAGCCGCTCCAAATCGTCCAGCCCGTCCAGCAGCTTGAGAACGAACAGGTCCATGGGCTCGTCCCCGCACAGCAGGTTGGTGCCGTTGCCCAGGGGGACAGGGGTGACTCCGCACTCATTGGCGCAGCGCAGGGCGGCGAGCAGCTCCTCCTCGCTGGTGGGGAAGGCCATCAGCCGCACCGGGCCACCGATGCGGAAAGAGGTGTGACGGCTCATGGGTTCCCGCTCCCGCAGGGCCATGCCGGGGCAGAGGTGGGTGAGTTGCTGGTGCAATCTATCAAAACGGTCCATAATCGACCTCCGAAAGTATTCAAAATAAAAGCGGTGTAAAACAGCGCCAAGCGGCCTGTAAACCCGGCCTGAGAATTCCTGGATAAAACAGACCGAGACCGCATATCAAACTTATTATAGCATGGCAGAGGGATAAATTGAATAGTTTTTTTGAATTTTTTTATTTTTTCTCTGGGCTTTTCGTTCTGAGGCTCCGCCTGAACCGTTGACAGGCGTGTTATACTATATTTATAATGTGGTTGCGCCGGAACGTGCAGCCGCAGTCCCAGAGGAGCTTTTTGAAGCAGCGCCGTGGCGCTTTCCAACCGACGACCCGCATTTCAGGAAGGGGAATCTCCATTGAAGCAACATTCTTCACAGCCTTCAAAGCCAAAACGCAGCCCGGTCAAGACCTTTTTCAAATGGTTTGGCCTGGTGTGCGGGACCCTGGTCCTCATCGGCGCGACCACCATAGCCATCCTGTGCTGCTATGGCGCGTCCTATATCCAGGACACCATCCTGCCGGAGGTGGCCAACTCCAACGTGACGCTGCTGGCCAGCAGCACCGACCTCTCCAGCGTCATCTATTACTACGACGAGGATTCCGACAGCTACGAGACGTTGGAAACCCTCTATGCCTCCGAAAACCGGGAGTGGATCTCCTACGAGGACATCCCGGAGGACCTGCTCAACGCCACCGTCGCCATTGAGGACAAGCGGTTTTACCAGCACAACGGCGTGGACTGGAAGCGGACGGCGGCGGCAGTGGTCTATATGTTCACCGGCCAGAGCATTCAGGGAGGCAGCACCATCACCCAGCAGCTCATCAAGAACCTGACCCAGCAGGATGAGGTCACGGTGCGCCGGAAGGTCGTGGAGATCTTCGAGGCGCTGGAGTACGAAAAGACCCACACCAAGCAGGAGATTTTGGAGTGGTATCTCAACGAAATTTACCTGGGCCGGGGCTGCTACGGTGTCAAGACCGCCGCCCAGAAGTATTTCGGCAAGGACGTGGAGGACCTGGACCTGGCTGAGTGCGCCGCGCTGATCTCCATCACCAACAACCCCTCCCTGTACGACCCCTACAACCACCCGGAGAACAACCTGTCGCGCCGCACCCTGGTGTTGGAGCAGATGTGTGAGCAGGGGTATATCACCGAAGAGGAGCGGGACGCCGCCATTGCCGAGGAACTGGTGTTCACCACCGGCTCTGCCGACAGTGACGACAGCAGCTCCAGCGGCGACTACTACAGCTGGTACACCGACGCGGTCATCAAGCAGGTCATCAGCGACCTGGTGGACACCTATGGCTATGACGAATCTGTCGCCAATCAGATGGTGTTCTCCGGCGGATTGAAGATTTATTCCTGCCTGGACCCGGACATTCAGGCGGATGTGGATGAAATTTACACCAACACCGAAAATGTCTCCGGCATGGAATCCTACAGCGGCGACCAGCTCCAGTCCGCCATCACGGTGGTGGACAACGAGACCGGCGCGGTGGTGGCCCTGGCCGGTGGCGTCGGGGAGAAGGTGGGCAACCGCATCTGGAACCGCGCCACCGACACGGTGCGGCAGCCCGGTTCCTCCATCAAGCCCCTCTCCGCCTACTCCCAGGCGCTGGAAAACGGCGACATCCTGCCCAATACCATCGTGGAGGACTCCGCCTTCAAAGACGGCTGGCCCAAGAACTCCCACGGAGGCTATATCGGCAACGTAGATGTCATGTACGCCGTGGCCCAATCGCTGAACACCGTGGCGGTGAAGGTGCTGGACATGGTGGGTACCCGGAACTCTTACAACTTCCTGACGGAGAAGTTCCAGCTCAGCAGCCTGGTGGACAACTACGTGGGTACCTCCGGCAAGGTCTACAGCGACGTGGACTATTCCCCTCTGGCCCTGGGCGGCCTGACCAACGGCGTCTCTACCTATGAGATGGCGGCGGCCTACTCCACCTTCTCCCGGGGCGGCGAGTATATCACTCCCTATCTGTACACCGCCGTGGTCAACAGCGAGGGAGAGGTGTTGCTGCAAACCGAGGGCTACAGCGTGGACGTGGACAGTACTGGCAGCGTGACCGTCACCGGTCAGGGTACTGGCGACGTGATCCTCAGCACCTCCACCTGCTTCTATATGACCGAGATGCTGGAGGCCGTTGTCACCGAGGGCACCGGCACCAACGCCGCCATCGACGGCATGAGCGTGGCGGGCAAGACCGGCACCACCGACGACGACTATGACCGCTGGTTCGTGGGGTATACCCCCTATTACACTGCGGCGGTCTGGACCGGCTACGACACCGCCAGCAAAATCAGCTCCAGCACCAACCCTGCCGTCATCCTCTGGCAGCAGGTGATGAGCCTGGTCAGCAGCGGGCAGGCGGACGTCGGGTTCAATGAGGACATGGTGTCCACGGCGGTGACCTACTGCACCAAATGCGGCGGCACAGCCACCAGCAAAAGCTCCAGCACCCGGACGGCGCTGTTCCTGTCGGGAGATGAACCGGGATACAGCTGCACCTGCGGAAAGTCCTCCAGCTCCAAGAAGGACACCTCCTCCGACACGGACGACGAGGAAACCGAGGCGGAGACCACCACCACCCAAACCGAGACAAAGACCGAGACGGAGACGTCCACGGAGACCACCACCCCCCAGACTGAAAACAGCGGCAGCTCCGACAACAACCAGAGCAGCCAGACCGAGGATAACCAAACCACAGACGACACGACCCAGGACGACCAGAACGACGATACAGAGGCGGAGAAGCCGGAGGAAACCAAGCCGGACGACGACACGACCCAGGACGACCAGAACGACGATACAGAGGCGGAGAAGCCGGAGGAAACCAAGCCGGACGACGACGAAGACGAAGAAGAATAGTTTTACCACTGCCCCCGGGACCGTTCAGCGGCTCCGGGGGTCATTTCGCTCCTGGAACAGTCTTGTCCCGGCGGCCAGCGTGACCGGCGCGGCAATGAGGCCCCAGAACCCGAAGAGCAGCAGCCCCAGATACATGGCAAGCACCGTGAAAAAGGGGATCGTCCCCGCCTGAGAGCTGACGAATCGCGGCTCCAGCACGGTGCGCAGCAGCCAGAGGGCCAGCCACAGCCCCACCATGCCCAGCGCCCGGAGCGCTGTTCCCTCCAGCCACAGCAGGCCCGCCCAGGGCAGCAAAACCACCCCGCAGCCCAGCAGGGGCAGCGCGTCGGCGGCGCACACCAGCGCCGCTATGGGAATCGCGCCGGGCATCCCCAGCGCCAGCAGTCCCACCGCCAACACGGGAAACTGCACCAGCAGCAGCTTTCCCTGGGCTTTCAGCCAGCCCATCGCCCCCGCTTTCAGGGAGCGCAGCCCGGCGAGCGCCGGACGGGTCCAGTCCTCCGGCAACAGACCTGGCAGGAGGGAGCGCAGCCGGGGCCAGTCCAGGGCGGCGTAAAAGGACGAGAGCAGGCAGATGAGCAAAAAGAACAGCTTTTCCGGCAGGGCGGAGAGCAGGCTTGCGCTGAGCCGGGCGGCCCAGGCAGTCATCCGTGCCGCCAAATCGGAGCTGCTCTGGCGGAGAAGCTCCACCAGCCCCACCGCCAGGTTGCCCACCGAACCGGGAAGTTTCCCGGCGAGGGTTTCCAGCCGGGCCAGCAGGGAGGGGATGTCCGGGAACAGACCGGTCAGGCCGTCCACGACGCAGCAGAACCTGACAGCGGCCCAACCCAGCGCCCCGGCCAGCAGCGCCAGTGCGCCGCCCAGCACAATGCCCACCCCCAGCCACCGGGGGAACCCCTTGCCCTCCAGCCAATGGACGGGCCTCGCGGCAGTGTATGCAGCAAAAAGTGCAAGCAGTGCGGCCCAGGCGCACCGGCGCACGGCGGGAAAACACACGGCCAGCGCCAAAAACAGGCAAAGACAGCCTTTTTTCTTACCCTGAGACATGAATGGCTCCTATCTGTCAAACTGCTTTCTACAGTTTTCGTATTTTTTGGATGAATCAACGGTTGCAAAGTGGGGGAGGGGGTGTTATAATCACCTCTGTATCACGAACACAAATGACCACGCGGCGTGGACAAATGTAGGAGGAGAACATACCATGTCGAAGGTGACCAAATACTTTATCGTGGAGGCCAGCGCCCTGCCGGAGATCTTCCTCAAGGTGGCCCAGGCAAAAGAGGCGCTGGAGCTGGGAGAGGCGGCGACGGTGAACGAGGCCACCCGCATGGTGGGCATCAGCCGCAGCGCCTTCTACAAGTACAAGGACGCGGTGCGCCCGTTTAACGACATGATGAACGGCCACATCGTCACCTTCCAGGCCATGCTCCGGGATGAGCCGGGGGCGCTCTCCGCCATCCTGAATATCTTTGCCGTCAGCGGCGGGAATATTCTCACCATCAACCAGACCATCCCCACCGGCAGCGTGGCCGCCGTCAACCTGAGCGCCGAGACCAGCGGGCTGAACGTCTCGCTGGATGAGCTGGTCCACCGGGTCAGCGCCATGGACGGCGTGGTGAAGTTTGAGGTGCTGGCCGGGTAAATGCGGTTTTGTCCGGCATAGTACAGGTTTCCCGCAGAGAACAAGCGTCCCGAAACTGATTACCCCCCTTGCCGCCCCTGAAAGGGGAGGGGGACCATGCGAAGCATGGTGGAGGGGTTTCTGGCAGGATAATAAGTTAATTACTGTCCGACCACATCGGACGGTAAGAATAGTAATGAATCTTAGAGAGGTGTCCTTATGGTAAACATTGCGATTTTGGGATACGGCGTCGTGGGCAGCGGCGTCGGCGAGATCATCTATAAAAACGGCCAGCACATTTCCGAGCGGGTGGCCAACGAGGTGAACCTGAAATACATTCTGGATCTGCGGGATTTCCCCGACAGCCCCTATGCAGACCGGGTCATCCGGGATTTCTCCGTCATTGAGAACGACCCGGAGGTCCAGATCGTGGTGGAGACCATGGGCGGCGTAGATTTCCCTTATGACTGCACCAAGCGCGCCCTGACCGCAGGCAAGAGCGTCGTCACCTCCAACAAGGAGCTGGTGGCCACCCACGGCTGCGAGCTGCTGAAAATCGCCAGGGAACACGGCTGTTCCTACCTCTTCGAGGCGTCTGTAGGCGGCGGCATCCCCATCCTGCGGCCCATGACCAGCTGCCTGGCGGCCAACGAGCTGCAAGAGGTGGTGGGCATCCTCAACGGCACCACCAACTACATCCTGACCCGGATGATCCGGGCGGGACTGTCCTTCGAGGAGGCGCTGAAAGAGGCCCAGGCCAACGGTTACGCCGAGCGCAACCCCGCCGCCGACATCGAGGGTACCGACGCCTGCCGGAAGATCTGCATCCTGTCCTCTCTGGGCTTCGGGCGGCACATCTACCCCGACCAGGTCCCCACCGAGGGCATCACCAACATCACCCTGTCTGACGTGGCCTACGCCCGCTCCGGCGGCTATAAAATCAAGCTGCTGGGCCGCTCCATCCGCCGGGAATCCGACGGCAAGGTCTGCGCTTATGTGGCCCCCCATCTGGTGGCCGACGATTCGCCGCTGGCGAACGTGGAGGACGTGTTCAACGCCATCCAGGTCACCGGCGACTCCATCGGCGACGTGATGTTCTACGGGCGCGGCGCGGGCAAGCTGCCCGCTGCCTCCGCTGTGGTGGCCGACGTCATGGACATCGTCCGCAACAAGGGCAAGAAGGTCATCTCCTGGGAGGAGGGCGGCCCCGACACCGTCTATTCCATCGACGAGGTGCCCAACCGCTGGTATGTCCGCGCCGCAGGGGATTTCGCCGTGGAAGGCACCAAGCGCCTGCGCAACGGCGACGCCGCCGACGGCGAGTGCGCTTTCATCACCAACGAGGCGCTGACGCTGCCCCAGGTGAAGGACATGACTTCCGGCATGGAGGTCAAGGCCCTGTACCGGGTGCTGTGAGCCACCGCCCTCAATGGGGCATAATTTAAGGGAGGAAGGTCAAGGGAGGCCGCAGGGGGATCGTCTGCGTCCAAACGAGGACCTGGGGCGGTCCTGTTGCTTCCCTGTTCCTTTATAGCAAGTTGAGAATTTAGGGGGTCATTTGTAAAAATGGCATTGATCGTGCAAAAATTTGGCGGCACCTCGGTGGGCGGCCCGGAACGGGTGCGCCACGTCGCTCAAATCATCACCGACACCTACCGCCAGGGCAACGACGTGGTCGTGGTCCTCTCCGCCCAGGGCAAAACCACCGACCATTTGCTGGCCCTGGCGAAGGAGTACAATCCCAAGGCCAGCAAGCGGGAGCTGGATCAGCTGCTCTCCACTGGCGAGCAGCAGTCCGTGGCCCTGGCCGCCATGTGCATCCAGGGAATGGGTTTCCCCGTGGTTTCCCTGAATGCCTGGCAGGTGGGATTCAAGACCAACACCACCTATGGCGACGCCCGCATCTCCAAAATCGAGACCGAGCGCATCCGCATGGAGTTGGACCAGCATAAAATCGTCATCTTCACCGGGTTCCAGGGCATCAACCGCCGGGACGACATCACCACCTTGGGTCGTGGCGGCAGCGACGCCTCTGCCGTGGCCCTGGCCGCCGCGCTGCGGGCAGACCTGTGCCAGATCTACACCGACGTGGACGGCGTTTACACCGCCGACCCCAACAAGGTGGAGGGCGCCCGCAAGCTGGACGAAATCACCTACGATGAAATGCTGGAGCTGGCAACCCTGGGCGCAAAGGTGCTGCACAACCGCAGCGTGGAAATGGCGAAGCGCTATAACGTCAGGCTGGAAGTGCTGTCCAGCTTTACCGGCAACCCCGGAACTAAAGTCAAAGAGGTCGTGAAAAAGATGGAAAACTCTCATGTCAGCGGAGTCGCTAAGGACAAAGACATTGCTCGCCTGGCCCTGGTGGGCTTGAAGAACGAGCCGGGCGTGGCTTTCCGCGTCTTCTCCCTGCTGTCCAACCGGAAGATCAACGTGGACATCATCCTCCAGTCCATTGGCCGGGACGACCAGAAGGACATCTCTTTCACGGTCAGCCGGGGTGACCTGGAGCAGGCAAAAATGCTGCTGGAGGAGCGCAAGGACACTCTGAACTATGAAAGCCTGGAGGTCAACGACCACGTGGCGAAAATCTCCATCGTGGGCGCGGGTATGATCGGCAGCCCCGGCGTGGCCGCTAAGATGTTCGAGGCCCTGTACGACGCGGGCATCAACATCAACATGATCTCTACCTCCGAGATCAAGGTCTCCGTCCTGGTGGACGAGATGGACGCGGACCGGGCGGTGCAGACCATCCACGACAAGTTCTTCCGGGACTTCAACCGGAGACGGTAACATAACATACAGGAAATACAGGGGAGCGGAAACCCGCTCCCCTGTTGTCGCATTGCAAAGAAAGGATACCAACATGGACACCGAACTTGACACCACAAAGGCCCTGCTCCGGTTCATCGAGCAAAGCCCCACGGCCTACCACGCCGTCCGCAGCCTGAAAAGCCTGCTGACCAGCTACACCCCCCTGAACGAGGCCAAGCCCTGGGACCTCCAGCCCGGCGGACGATACTACGTCACCCGCAACGGCTCCTCTCTGCTGGCGTTCCGTATGCCGGTGAAGCCCATCCGGGGGTTCCAAATGGCCGCCGCCCACAGCGACTGCCCCGTGTTCAAAATCAAGGCCAACGGGGAGATGGTGGTGGAAAACCACTACGTCAAGCTCAACGTGGAGAAGTACGGCGGGATGTTGTGCGCGCCCTGGCTGGACCGGCCCCTGTCCATCGCGGGGCGGGTGGTGGTCCGGGAGGGCGACGCCCTGGTGTCCCGGCTGGTGGACCTGAAGCGGGATGTGGCCCTCATCCCCAACCTGGCCATTCACATGAACCGTGGGGTCAACGAGGGGACCTCCTACAACGCCCAGGTGGACATGCTGCCCCTGTTCGGCGGCAAGGACGCCGCCGGGACGCTGCTGCCGCTGGTGGCGGCCTCCGCCGGGGCGGAGCCGGAGGATATTTTAGGCACCGACCTGTTCCTCTACAACCGGATGCCGGGGACCATCTGGGGCGCGGAGAACGAGTTCGTCTCCACCCGCTCCTTGGACGACCTGCAATGCGCCTGGGCGCTGATCCAGGGCTTTTTGCAGGCGGAGGACCAGGAGGACCGGGTCACCCTCTGCGCCGTCTTTGACAACGAGGAGGTGGGCAGCGGCACCAAGCAGGGGGCGCTCTCCACCCTGCTGGAGGACACCATCGGGCGCATTTGGGAATCTACCGGGCGAAGCGGCAGCGCCCTCCGGCAGGTGCTGACCAACAGCTTTCTCGTCAGCGCGGACAACGGCCACGCCGTCCACCCCAACCACACGGAGAAGGCCGACCCCACCAACCGGCCCTATCTCAACGAGGGCGTGGTCATCAAGTACAACGCCAACCAGAAATACACCACCGACGGGGTCTCCGAGGCGGTGTTCAAAACCATCTGCGACCGGGCGGGGGTGCCCTGGCAGACCTACTGCAACCGCTCGGACATCCCCGGCGGCTCCACCCTGGGCAACCTGGCAAACCAGCATGTCTCTTTGAACACCGTGGACATCGGCTTGGCCCAGCTCGCCATGCACTCCCCCTATGAGACCGGCGGCGTCCGGGACACCGGGTACCTGGTGCGGGCCATGCAAGCCTATTTCTCCGCCGCGGTGGAGGCCCAGGCGGACGGGGTGTATTTGGTGAAGTGATAGGTGACGGTGTGTAACCCCTCCGTCACGGCTTGCGCCGTGCCACCTCCCCTTTCAGGGGAGGCAAGAGGGGTGGTCAGATGAGATATGGCTGTTCTTTGTGGAAAACGTATACTATGTTGGCAAAATTGCTGGTCAAATATCAACTGTTATCTTTTAGGAGGGCATAAGTGATGGCTTTGACGCAAGCGGACAAAGAGTTCCTCCAAAGAACACCGGACATCATTGAGAAACAATATGAATATACAGACCTGACGGGGGAGAACTGGCCTACCTACAACTATGCGTTGGGTTATGAAAACATGGAAGCGTGGTATAACGCCCTCACTCAGGCCATCGAAGAGGCCAAAAAGGAACTGGAAAAGGAACCTGTGACATTCTCCTATGAGGAAATATGCCAGAAAATCGGATTTGACCCACTGAAAGACCCATATCCCATCCCATTCAATGGACACGAGGACGATTCTCATGAAAGTGTTTTTGCAGCGTTATCGCCGGATGAGCTGACTTTCCTCATTGAGTATTACAAGCAACACAAAAAGTACGATTAAACCCGCCGAGAATCACCAGCGGATTTTTGCAAAAAACAGCGGCAGACAGAGAAACCCCTGTCTGCCGCATGACTTTACTTACTATATAGTACGTTTTCTGCAAAGATATGCCGTGCCGTAACAGACCACCCCTCTTGCCGCCCCTGAAAGGGCAGGGAGGGGCGAAGCCCCGGAAGTGCCGCTTGACGGCGGAGGAGGGCCGCCGCCTTTAGCGGTGGCGGAGGGGTTTTTCACTTCTTCGGCTTAAACGAATCCTTCAGCGACACAGACCGGTTAAACACCAGCGCGCCGGGCTTGCTGTCCTTGTTGTCCACGCAGAAGTAACCCGTCCGCATGAACTGGAAGGAGGCGGGGGCGGTTGCGTCGGCAAGAGACGCCTCCAGCTTGCAGCCGGTCAGCACCTCCAACGAGCAGGGGTTCAGCGCGGCCAGGAAGTCCTTCCCGGCGGCGTCGGGGCTGGGGTCGGTGAAGAGGTCGTCGTACAGCCGTACCTCCGCGTCGGCGGCGGTGGCGGCGTCTACCCAGTGGATGGCAGCGCCCTTGATTTTGCGCCCGTCGGCGGGGTCGCCGCCCTTGGAGTTGGGATCGTACTCCGCCAGCACCTCGACAACGTTTCCGTCGGCGTCCTTGACGCAGCCGGTACATTTGACGATATAGGCCCCTTTCAGGCGACACTCCATGCCGTCCGGGGTCAGGCGCTTGTACTTGCGGACCGGCACCTCCATAAAGTCCTCCGCCTCGATGTAGAGGTGGCGGGAGAAGGTGACGGTGTGGCTGCCCATCTCCGGGTGCTTGGGGTGGTTCTCGATTTCAAAGGTCTCGCTCTGGCCCTCCGGGTAGTTGGTAATGGTCAGAGGGACGGGCCGCAGCACCGCCATGACCCGGGGGGCGGTGTCGTCCAGGTCGCTGCGCAGGCAGTATTCCAGGAAGGAGAACTCAACGGTAGAGGCGGCTTTCGCCACGCCAATTTGCTCAGAGAAATTGCGAATGGCGGCGGGGGTGTACCCCCGGCGGCGCAGACCGCAGATGGTGGGCATACGGGGGTCGTCCCACCCGGAGACATAATGCTCCTCCACAAGCTGGCGGAGCTTCCGCTTGGACATGACCGTGTGGTCGATGCCCAGCCGGGCGAACTCGATCTGCCGGGGCTTGGCGGGGGCGGAGATGTTGTCGATGACCCAGTCGTACAGGGGCCGGTGGTCCTCAAACTCCAGGGTGCAGAGAGAGTGGGTGATGCCCTCGATGGCGTCCTCGATGGGGTGGGCGAAGTCATACATGGGGTAGATGCACCACTTGTCGCCGGTGCGGTGGTGGCTCTGGTGCTTGATGCGGTAGATGGCCGGGTCCCGCAAGTTGAAGTTGCCGCTGGCCAGGTCGATTTTCGCCCGGAGGGTCATGGCTCCGTCGGGGAACTCGCCGTTTTTCATCCGCTCGAACAGGTCCAGGCTCTCCTCAATGGGCCGGTCCCGGTAGGGACTGACGGCGGGGGTGTTCACGTCGCCCCGGTTGGCGCTCATCTCCTCGGCGGAGAGCTGGCAGACGTAGGCTTTCCCGGCGCGGATCAGCTCCACGGCGTACTCGTACATCTGGTCAAAGTAATCGGAGGCGTAGTAAAACCGGTCATCCCAGTCGTACCCCAGCCAGTGGATGTCCTCCTGGATGGCGTCCACGTACTCCGTGTCCTCTTTGGTGGGGTTGGTGTCGTCCATCCGCAGGTTGCACAGGCCGCCGTACTTCTCGGCGGTGCCGAAGTCCACGTAGATGGCCTTGGCGTGGCCGATGTGCAGGTAGCCGTTTGGCTCCGGCGGGAACCGGGTGTGGACGGTCATACCGGCGTAACGGCCATTCTCGGCGATGTCCTCATCGATAAAGTCGTGGATAAAGTTCTGGGCCATGCTGGGGGTTTTTTGTTCAGACATGGGGATCACTCCTCGGTTTCTTTAGTGACAAATAGGGGAGGACGGCAGCGGGCAGGGAGAACCCGCCTGCGCTGTCCGCCAATTCGATGCTTTTATTATATCCCGGCTGTTCCAAAAAGCAAGTATATGTCCCAAAAGTTGTGAAACATGGGGGGATAATCGGTTGTTCCCGGTTGAAAATTGTGAAATACGGCGAAACGCTTTGCGTTATGCAGTCACCTTCAACAGATCCTGTCCCGGCTCCACGGTCCCGGAGGCCACCAGCTCCACACCGGCCAACTCCCCGCTGTTGGTGACGGCGGTGATGACCACGGCGGAGTGCCCGGCGGCCTTGATCTTATCCAAGTCCATGGTCAGCAGCAGCTGGCCTTTTTTGACCTTGTCGCCTTCCCGGACGCTGGCGGCGAAGCCGTCGCCGTTCATGTCGTAGGTGTCCACGCCCACGTGGATGAGCAAATCGACCCCGGCGGTGGTGGTCATGCTGATGGCGTGGAAGGAGGAGTGGAGCTGGGTGATGGTGGCGTCGGCGGGGGCGTAGACCTTGCCCTCGGTGGGGTCGATGCCGCAGCACTGGCCCATGGCACCGCCGGAGAAGGCCGGATCGGGCACGGCGTCCATGTCCATCGCCACGCCCTTGGCGTCAGCGGCCAGTACGCAGGACAGGGCGGAGGCTTTGTTATCCTGTTTCTTAAAGAGGTCAAAGAATCCCATAATAAATCGCTCCTTATAAAGAGATACTAACTCTATTTTACCTGAGAATCCCGCCAATGTCTATCTTTTTTTGAGGCAGGCGGCAAAAATCCTCCCGCAAATAGCTGCCAGACAACGACGACAGGCAATCTATGCTGACAAATGCCCTTCCGCCGCCGTCAAATTTCAGTATTTTTCCCTTGTCAAGCAGAGGGAGATGAACTATAATAAACTATGTTTGTACCTATTACGAAGTTTTGCAATGAGCAGTGGATGATTTTTCGACCTCAGGTGCATAACCGGAGAACATTCGATAAACCCTCGCCGCAAGGCGAAGGAGAGAGACAGATTTCCACTATAATTGCACATTGAACGACTGGAGGCCGGTTTTTATGACCGTAAACGAACTGAAAGCCCTGCTCACCCCTGGGCGGCGTGTCCATCTGGTGGGCATCGGCGGCGTGTCCATGTTCCCTCTCGCCCAGGTGCTGCGGGGCAACGGCGTCGTCATCACCGGCAGCGACGCCAGAGAGAGCGCCAACGTCCGCAAGCTCAAGGCGGAGGGCGTGACTGTTTACATGGGCCACCACCCGGAGAACGTGGAGAACGCCGAGGTGGTCATCCGCACCGCCGCTGTCCACGACGACAACCCGGAGATCGCCGCCGCCAGAGCCAGGGGTATCCCCGTCTTTGAGCGCTCCCAGGGCTGGGGCGCGCTGATGCAGGACTACAAGCACGCCCTCTGCGTCTCCGGCACCCACGGCAAGACCACCACCACCTCCATGTGTACCCATATCCTGATGGCGGCGGGGATGGACCCCACCGTAATGATCGGCGGCAACCTGCCCCTGCTGGGTAGCGGCTACCGGGTAGGGGAGGGGGACACCATCATTCTGGAGAGCTGCGAATACTGTAACTCCTTCCTGTCCTTCCGGCCCACTATCGCGGTGATTTTGGACATTGAGGCCGACCACCTGGACTTTTTCAAGGACCTGACCGACATCGAGCACTCCTTCCGCAATTTTGCCAACCTGGTGCCGGAGGACGGCGTGGTCATCGCCAACGCCGACGACCGCAACACCATGGACACCCTGGACGGGCTGAACCGCTCCATCCTGACCTTCGGCCTGGGCAGCTATGCGGACGTCTATTGCGATGCACTCTCCTGGAACCGGGGTGTAGCCAGCTTCGACCTGATGCAGAACGGCAAAAAGGCGGGGCGGGTGGAGCTGAGTGTTCCCGGTCTGCACAACCTGAAAAACGCCCTGGCCGCCGCCGCTGCCGCCCTTGCCATGGGGGTGCCGCCCACCGCCATCTCCCAGGGGCTGAACCAGTATCGCGGGGCGGAGCGCCGCTTTGAGTACAAGGGCGAATACCACGGGGCCAAAATCTACGACGACTACGCCCACCACCCCGGCGAGCTGCATATGCTGCTGGAGACCGCCAAGACCCTGGGCTACGACAGGGTGATTTGCGTTTTCCAGCCCCATACCTACACCCGTACCAAGGCGTTTTTCCCGGACTTCGTCCAGGAACTGAGCAACGCGGACATCACTCTGCTGACGGAGGTCTACGCCGCACGGGAGACCGACACCCTGGGCATTTCCTCCAAAGACCTGGCCAGCAAGATCCCCCACGGGGAATATTGCCCCACCTTCGACGACGTAGAGCGGCGGCTCAGGGAGCTGGCCCAGCCCGGAGACCTGATTTTGACTGTGGGCGCAGGGGACATCTACCAGGTCGCGGAGCGGCTGGCCGCGTCCCAGGACTGAGGTCAGACCGGGCCAGAAAAAAAGTTGTTTTGGGCGAAAAAAACGCTTGACAACCACCCCTCTCATGAGTATAATAGCATTTGTTGATGAGCTGAGCGGTCAGCAGTCAACAAGCTCTAGCGGGATTGTGTAAGGGTAGCACAGCAGACTCTGACTCTGTATGTGAGGGTTCGAATCCTTCTCCCGCTGCCATGTAAAACCCCGGTTTGAAGTTGCTTCAAACCGGGTTTTCTTTTGCTTTTTGCGTGATTTGAACGTTGAAAAGTTGAGGAAACCGGTTCGGTTCGATTTAGAAATAATTTTGATTGATGCCAGAATACGCCAGCCCATGCAAGTATTGTGGCACAAGAAGTGGCACAAGAGGAAAAGCCCGAAAAAATTCAGCGAACTTTTTCGGGCTTTCTCTTAGAATCCGGCCAGTGTCTTTATTTTTTCACCAGCATCCTGCACCACATCTCTGTGGACGATTCCAACAAAACTCATTCAGGTAATCTGAAAGGTTCTGCTTCAGCAATCCGTGATAAGTACCGAGGATGAGCGCCTTTCCGTTGCCGATCACAACAACGAAGCCAATTCCCTTTTCTGCAAGCGCCTCCTGTGAAATCGTATCCACGGATGGAACCGGAGGGTCACTCCATACTGATGTCTTTGAGCAGTTCGTTTTCTACCACTTGGGTACGCTCTCCCTCGATACAGTAGACCCGGTGCAGAAAGACGTTCATGTGCTCCCCCAGGCGAATCTCCCGGCGTTCCAGAGAGCGGTTGGTCAGCAGCGTGATACCATGGACCTTCAGGCGTACCTCCAGAGAGCTGCCCCGGAAGCTGATACCGGTGACCACGCCATCCTCCGCCCGGTCCGCGTAGGGCTGCATTTGCAGATTGTCCGTTTTGAAGGCGTCCACGAACTCCGGGCGAATGAGAATTTTCTGTCCTTTCGGCAGCTTCTCGAAGCCACGGAACCCGGGCAGCCCCTCCACCACACTGGAATTGCCTGCGAACTGAGCTACGAAGGGGGTTTGGGGGTGCAGGTAAATTTCCGTCGGCGTCCCCATCTGCTCAATGTGGCCCTCGTTGAGGATGATGATGTCGTCGGCCACCTCCAGCGCCTCCTCTTGGTCGTGGGTGACGAAAATGCTGGTGATGCCCACCTGGACGATCATATCCCGGAGCCAGACCCGCAGCTCCTTGCGCACCTTGGCGTCGATGGCGGCAAACGGCTCGTCCAGCAGCAGCAGGCTGGGACCGGGGGCGATAGCCCTTGCGAAGGCCACCCGCTGTCGCTGACCGCCGGAGAGCTGGTTGGGATAGCGCTTCTCCAGTCCCACTAGGCCGATGAGTTGAATCAGCTCCGTGACCCGTGCGCGGATCTCTGCCTTGCTCTTTTTCTGTACCTTCAAGCCAAAGGCGATGTTGTCATAGACGTTCATATAGCGGAACAGGGCGTAGTTTTGGAACACAAATCCGATACCCCGCTCTCCGGCGGGGACATCGTTGACGTTTTTCCCGTTGATGAGGATGTCGCCGCTGTCCTGCTGTTCCAGTCCGGCGATCATGCGGAGGATGGTGGTCTTGCCGCTTCCGCTGGGACCCAGCAGCGCCGCCATTTTGCCCTGCTCCACGCCAAAGGTGATGTCTTTGGCCGCCTCGTAGTCGTCGAACCGCTTGCAAAGCTGTCTTGTCTCAATGAACATTTACAATCCCTCCGTTTTAGCTCTTGGCTTTTAGCTTTTAGCTCTTAGCTTGGCAGTGCTTGACGTTTTGCGCTGCGCTCTGGGTTTGCCGCACAACGCCCCCTTTTAAGCTGCAAGTTGTTCGTCAGCAGTACCTGACTAACAGCTAATGGCTAACAGCTAATAGCTCTTTTTCGCCCGCCATTCGGCGATATTCTTCAAAATCAGCATGACCAGCGCCAGCAGCACCAGAAGGGAGGACACTGCAAATGCCTGGGTGATGGCCTCCGCGCCGCCGGACATATAGAGGGCGTCCACCTCCAGCGGCAGGGTGAAGGTCTCGCCCCTGGCCTTGGAGACGGCGTAGACCGCGCCAAACTCCCCGAAGGCCCGCGCCGCGCACAGCACCATTCCGTAAATGAGCGGCCATTTGATGTGGGGCAGCGTCACCCGGCGGAAGATGGTAAAGCCTCCCGCACCCAGCAGGGCGGCGGCTTCCTCCTCGGCGCAGCCCTGGAGGTTCATGGCGGGCAGTAGCTCCCGCAGCACATAGGGGAAGGTGACGAAAATCGTCGCCAGCACCACACCGGGGATGGAGAACACCAGGGCGATGTCCGTGCCAAAGGTGTCGTTGAACCAGTTGACCACCGGGGTCGCCAGACCACTGCGGCCAAACATCATAATGAAAGCCAGACCCGCGATGACCGGCGAGATGGAAAACGGGATGTCAATTAAGGTCGTCAACACGCTTTTGCCCCGAAACTCAAACTTGGTCAGCAGCCAGGAGGCCGCCAGCGCGAAAAATGTATCCACCAGCAGGGCGATGACAGCCGCCAGCAGCGTGACCCGCAGGGCAGAGAGGGTGGTTTTTGCCGTGACCGCGCTCCAGTACAGCGCCCAGCCGCCCTTCAGCGCCCGGTAGAGGACCTCCACCAGGGGCCAGACCAGCATCACCGCAAAGAACAGCACCCCTATCACGATGAGCGCGATTTGTCCCGCCGACAGGCGGGCTTTTTTCGTTTGCTTCATTGCGTCCTCCTCTCACCGGGTCCGCCGGGCGGCGAACCACTGCACCAGATTCAGCAGGAACATCAGCAGGAAGGAAATTGCCAACAACACCAGGGCGATGGCCGCCGCGCCAACGTAATCGGCGCTGCCCGAATTGAGCTTCTGCATGATGACGTAGGACACCACCTGGGTGCTGTTTTTGCTGCTGTTGCCGGAGATGTAAATGACGCTGCCGTACTCGCCGATGCCTCGCGCCAGGGCCAGCCCGAAGCCGGTCAGCAGGGCCGGGGTCAGCTCCGGCAGGATGACATGGCGGAAGGTGAACCCCCGCGACGCCCCCAGCATCAACGCCGCCTCCTCGCAGGAGGGCGGCAGCTTGCGCAGCACCGGCTGAATGGAGCGCACCACAAAGGGGATGCCCACGAATACCAGGGCGATGACCAGCCCCACCCGGCTATAAGAGCCTTGGATACCGATGCGGCTCAGCGCCTGGCCCAGCACCCCCTGGTCGGAGTACATCTTCGCCAGCGTAATGCCTGCCACAGCGGTGGGCAGAGCGAAAGGCAGCTCGATCATGCCGTCGATGAGCCGCTTGCCGGGGAACTCGTAACGTTCCAGAATCCAGGCCAGAATCAGCCCGAACACACAGTTGATGGCCGCCGCGATCAGGGCGCACAGGATGCTGGTCTGGAAAGCCCCCACCACGTTGCTCCGGGTGATGGTCTCCCAAAACTCCGCCGGGGTCAGCTCGAAGGAGCGGATCAGCACCGAGGCCAGCGGCAGCAGAATCAGCAGCGACAGCATGGTGACAGTGATGCCCAGGGTCAGGCCAAAGCCCGGAATCACTCTGTTTCGTTTCTGTTTCATACCGCGCTCCGTCAGCTGTTGTAAATCTCGTCAAAAATGGCGTCGTCCTGGAAGAATTTTTCATAGGCCGCGTCCCAGCCGCCGAAATCGTCGATGGTACATAGCACCACGTCCAGGTCAAACACGTTGGAGAACTCGCTCAGAATCTCCTGGTTGGTGGGCCGGTAGTAATATTCCCCGATGAGCCGCTGGGCCTCGTCGGTGTAGAGGTAGTCCAGATATTCCTGCGCCACATCCTCCGTGCCGTGCTTCGCCGCGTTCTCGTCCACAATGGCCACCGAAGGTTCCGCCAGAATGCTGACGCTGGGGGTGATAAGCTCATACTCGCCGGGGTAATCCGCCATGGTCTGGAGGGCCTCGTTCTCCCAGGCAATCAGCACATCCCCCTGGCCGTTCTCCACGAAGGTAGTGGTTGCGCCCCGTGCGCCGGAATCCATGACCAGCACGTTGGCGTAAAGTTCGCGCATAAACTCCTTCATTTGTTCCTCATCCGAGCCGTCCTGCTGCCAGACGTAGTACCAGGCGGCCAGGAAGTTCCAGCAGGCCCCGCCGGAGGACTTGGGGTCCGGGGTGATGATGTCCACGCCCTCCTGAATCAGGTCGTCCCAGTCCTGGATGTTCTTCTCGTTCCCGGCGCGCACCAAAAAGACGATGGTGGAGGTGTAGGGGGAGCTGTTGTTGTCGAACTCGTCCAGCCATCCCTCGTCGATCATTCCCTCCTCCTCGATGAGGGTGATGTCGTGGGCCAGGGCCAGCGTCACCACGTCGGCCTCGTTGCCCTCGATGACGGAGCGGGCCTGGGAGCCGGAACCGCCGTGGGACTGGGTGATCTCCACCGCCACATCGTAAGTTTCCTCGTAGTAAGCAGCAAACAGCTCGTTATACGCCTCGTAGAACTCCCGCGTGGGGTCATAGGACACGTTTAGCAGCTCGATGACGTTGCTTTCCTCCTCCGCTGAGGTTTCGCCGGAGGAGGAACCGCAGCCGGTCAGCAGTCCGGCCAGCAGGCAGACGCACAGGACCAGAGCGGTCAATTTGGTAAGGGATTTGGATTTCATCAGGTTGCAGCTCATAACAGTCTCCTTTTTAGTCAAACGTTTGCGTTTCGGAGTTGCCATTTATTTTTCCGAAACAGCCGAATATTTCCGAGTTTGACTGGTATGCTTTCCTCAATTTACACCGCGTCAGTTCCCTTGTCAACGGGAAATTACTCAAACGTTTGCTTTTGGCCTTGCAATTCGCTTTCCCTTCCGGTACAATGGGTTCAAACTACTCTGAGAGGTAACATGCTATGTCGCTGAAACAAATTGCCGAGATGGTGGGAACCTCCGTCTCCACCGTCTCCCGCGTTCTCAACAGTTCCTCGCCCAAATGCGCCTCGAAGGAGTTGCAGGAGCGCATCTGGACGGCGGCCCACGAAATTGGCTATCGCCCCAACGAGGCCGCCCGTGCGTTACAGGGCGGCGGGACAAAAAAAGGCACGGAGACGCCTCTGCGGGTCACCGTGCTGATGGCTCGATTCCAAAAGGTGGAGTCGGACCCCTTTTTTGAAGATTTGCTGCACTGCCTGAAAACAGAGCTATATGCCCAGGGCGCGCTGCTGCACCAGGTCGTTTACGATGGGGAAGGGCTGGAGGCAGAGGTGGCCGCCTCCAACGGGGTCATTGTGCTGGGGCGCTGCTCCCATTCTCTGCTGGAGCGGCTCCAGCAGCAGAACCGGAACCTGGTGGGCATCTGGCGCAATACGATGGACTTTGCGGTAGATGAGGTGGTCTGCGACGGCAAAAAGGCGGCGGAGCTGGCGATGGAGCATCTGATCGGGCTGGGCCACCGTAGCATCGCCTACATCGGGGACTGCTCCTTTGAGAGCCGCTATGTGGGTTATTGCAGCAGCCTCATTCAGCACGACATCCCCATGAACTATGGTCTTATCAAATCCACCAACCAGACCTTTGCCCAGGGCCGTCAGGCCATTTTGGACCTTTTAGCGGGGGAGAACGCCTTTTCCGCTGTGTTCTGCGCCAACGACATCACCGCTGTCAGCGTCCTCCAGACGCTAAACGAGCAGAAGCGGCGCGTTGACCGCCCCATCTCGGTCATTTCCATTGACGACATCGAAGGGCTGTGGGACCGGGAACCGGCGTTGACCACCGTTCACATCCCACGGCAGGAGATGGCGCATATGGCGGTGCAAACGCTGTTGGACCGCATCCGCCGGGGACATCAGGAGACCGTGCGCATTGAATTCCCCTGCAAAATCATCCAGCGGGAGAGCTGTTTCCGGCTCTGACCTGAGCGTTTTACAGGACGGATACGGACGGCGCGTATCAAAAAAGGTTCCCTCATAATGCCTGCGGAATCAACCGAATGGCGATGGATTCCGCAGGCGAAAACCGTGCGATTTCTGGAAACGCAGCCCTTGTTCTTTTGGGATTTTCGTTACAATTCCGCGAGCTTTTTGTTCAGCGTCTGGCTGACCACCTTGGGGTCTCCCTTGCCCTTGAGGGCTTTCATACACTGGCCCATCAGGAAGCCGGAGGCTTTCTTTTTGCCCGCCTTGTAGTCCGCGACGGACTGAGGGTTGGCGGCGAGAACATCGCTGACCACCTGTTCCACCAGGCCCGTGTCGTTGACCTGCTCCAGACCGTGGGCCTTCACATAGGCGTCGATGTCGCCGTTGTCGTCGAACACGGCCCGGAACACCTTGACGGCGGTGTTGCGGTTCAGCTTGCCCTGGCGCACCAGGTCGATGAGGTGGGCCAGCGCCTCCGGCGCGAACACCACCTGCTTGATGTCCAGGCTCTTTTCCTTCAGCTCCCGCAGCACCTCGCCCTGAATCCAGTCGCTGGCCTGCTTGGGGGCGGCGCCCGCCGCCACCGTGTCCTCAAAGTAGGCGGCCATGGCGCGGGTGTCGGTGAGCAGAGCTGCGTCCTTCTCGGAGAGGCCCCACTCCCGCTGGTAGCGCTCCCGCTTGGCGGGGGCCATCTCCGGCATGGAGGCCCGGAGGCTGTCCAGATAGCTGTCCGTCAGCTCCATGGGCGGGATGTCCGGCTCCGGGAAATACCGGTAGTCCTGGGCGTTCTCCTTGGAGCGCATGGAGATGGTGGCGTCCTTGTTGTCGTCCCAGCGGCGGGTCTCCTGAATGACCCGCTTGTGGTCCATCTCGATGAGTTCTTCCTGCCGCCGGGCCTCGTATGCGATAGCGCGGGAGATGGCCTTGAAGGAGTTCAGGTTCTTCATCTCGGTGCGGGTGCCCAGTTCCGTGCTGCCCTGAGGCCGGACGGAGAGGTTCACGTCGCAGCGGAGAGACCCCTCCTGCATTTTGCAGTCGGAGACGCCCAGATATTCCAGCGTAGAGCGCAGCTTCTCCAGGTAGGCGATGACCTCGTCCCCGGAGCGGAAGTCCGGCTCGGTGACAATCTCGATCAGCGGCACACCGCAGCGGTTGTAGTCCGCTCTGGTCTGGTCGATCCAGTTGTCGTGGACCAGCTTGCCCGCGTCCTCCTCCATGTGCAGCTCGTGGATGCGAATGACCTTCTCCTCGCTGCCCACCTGAATGGGCACCTTGCCGTTGCGTCCGATGGGCAGGTACAGCTGGGACACCTGGTAGGCTTTGGGCAGGTCGGGGTAAAAGTAGTTCTTCCGGTCAAATTTGCAGTACTGCGTCACGTCGCAGTTCAGGGCCAGAGATGCCTTGGCAGCATATTCCAGCACCTTTTTGTTCATCACCGGCAGGCTCCCCGGCATACCGGTGCAGACCGGGCAGACGTGGGTGTTGGGGTCGCCGCCAAAGGCGGTGGTGCAGGAGCAGAAAATTTTGGTTTTCGTGGCCAGCTCCACATGGGTCTCCAGGCCAATTACCACTTCCCAGTTCATTCCTTCGCACCTCCCACAGGGGTTTTCTGATGATAGTTCGTGTCCTGCTGGTAGGCGTAAGCCGCGTCCAGCACCTTCTGCTCGCCCAGGGCGGGGCCGATGAGCTGCGCGCCGATGGGCAGGCCGTTTTTGTCCAGGCCGCAGGGCATGGAGAGGCCCGGCAGCCCCGCCAGGTTGACGGAGACGGTGTAAATGTCGCTGAGGTACATTTGCAGGGGGTTGGACAGGCTCTCCCCCAGCTTGGGCGCGGTGGTGGGGGCCACCGGCATCAAAATCAGGTCGTATTTGGAGAAGGCATCGTCAAAGGCGTTCTTGATGACCGCCTTCACCTGAAGGGCCTTGTTGTAGTAGGCGTCGTAGTAGCCGGTGGAAAGGACGAAGGTCCCCAGCAAAATCCGCCGCTTGACCTCGTTGCCGAAGCCCTCGGTGCGGGTCTTGTTGTAGAGGTCGGTCAGATCCTCGTAGTTCTCCGCCCGCCAGCCGTATTTCACGCCGTCGAACCGGGACAGGTTGGAGCTGGCCTCCGCCGCCGCGATGATATAGTAGGTGGGCACCACGTACTCCATGATGGGCAGCCGGAACTCCTCGATTTCCGCCCCACGCTCTTTCAGCACGTCAGCCACGGACAGGACGGCGGCGCGAACCTCCGGGTCCAGGCCATCCCCGAAGCAGTCCACGGGGATGCCGATCTTCTTGCCAGTCAGGTCGGCGGAGAGGTTCTCCAGCAGGTGGCCGCAGGGGGCCTCCAGGGAGGTGCCGTCCCGGGGGTCTTTCCCCATGATGAGGTCCAGCACGGCGGCGCAGTCCTCCGCAGAGCGGGCCAGAGGGCCGATTTGATCCAGAGAGGAGGCGTAAGCGATGAGGCCGTACCGGGAGACGGTGCCGTAGGTGGGTTTCATGCCGGTGACGCCGCAGTAGGAGGCGGGCTGGCGGATGGAGCCGCCGGTGTCGGAGCCGAGGGCGTACCAGCACTCCCGGTTGGCCACCGCCGCCGCCGCGCCGCCGGAGGAACCGCCGGGGACGTGGCCCAGATTCCAGGGGTTCTTCGTAGGGCCATAGAAGGAGGTCTCAGTGGTGGACCCCATGGCAAATTCGTCCATGTTCAGCTTGCCCAGGTTGACGGAACCGGCCCTTTGCAGCCGCTCCATCACCGTGGCCTGGTAGGGGGGCTTGAAGTCCCCTAAAATCTTGGAGGCGCAGGTGGTCTTGACCCCCAGGGTGCAGATGTTGTCCTTGATGGCGGCGGGGACCCCGGCCAGCGGGCCGGACAGCTCCCCGGCCCGGAGTTTGGCCTGCACCTGCTCGGCCTCCCGCAGCGCATCCTCCTCCAAAACGGTAATGAAGGCGTTGTTGTCGGAGTTGGCGGCGGCGATGGCGTCCAGCGCCGTCCGGGTGGCCTCCCTGACGCTGACCTCATCGGCGGCGATGAGCCGCCCCAGCTCCAGGGCGGAATAGTCCAATAAACTCATGTGGCGCTCCTCCTCAGTCTACGGTTTTGGGGACCAAAAAGGCCGTGTCGTCGTGGGCGGGGGCGTTGGAGAGCAGGGCGGCGCGGCCACCGAAGTCCTCCACCACGTCCTCCCGCAGTACGTTCTTCACCGGGAAGGTGTGGCTCATCGGCTCGATGTCGCTGGTGTCCAGCCGGTTGAGGATGTCCATATAGCCGATGATCTGCTCCAGCTCCCCGGCCATTTTGACCTTCTCCTCCTCCGGCAGCTTGAGGCGGGAGAGGACGGAGACATAATCCACCAGTTCTGTGGTAATTTTCATAAAAACGGCTCCTTTCCGTTATGGCTCCAGCCGGGACAGGTCTCTGGGGAACAGGCTGGCGTAGCGGACGTTGTCCAGCCCGCAGAGCTTCATGGTCAGCCGCTCCAGGCCGATGCCCAGGCCGCCGTGGGGCGGCATACCGTGCTTGTGGATCATCAGGTAGCTCTGGAACTCGTCGGGGTTCATCCGCTTGGCCTTCATCTTAGCCACCTGCTGGTCGTAGTCGTGGATGCGCTGACCGCCGGTGGTGACCTCCATGCCCCGGAACAGCAGGTCGAAGGAGAGGGTGTACCGGGGGTCTTCGGGGTCGTCCATGGCGTAGAAGGGGCGCTTCTTCACGGGATAGTGGGTGACAAAGACGAAGTCCGCGTCGAACTCCTCCTTAAAGTAGCGGCCAATGTTGACCTCCTCCTCCGGCTCCAGGTCGTAGGGGTCCCGAATGGGCCGGTGGTACTTCTCCGCCGCCAGCCGCTTGGCCTCGTCGAACCGGCAGACGGGGATCTGGTCTACCTGGGGCAGCTCCACGCCCAGCCGGTTCAGGTCGGCGCTGTACTCCTCCGCCAGCAGCTTCATCGCCCGCTTCAGGAAGCCTGCCTCCATCTCCATCACGTCCTGGAAGGACTCGATATACCCCATCTCCAGGTCCAGGCCGATATACTCGTTCAAGTGGCGGGTGGTGTTGTGCTTCTCGGCGCGGAACACCGGGCCGATTTCGTAGACCCGCTCGAACACGCCCACCATCATCTGCTTGTAGAACTGGGGGGACTGGGCCAAAAACGCCTTGCGGTTGAAGTACTCCATGCGGAAGATGTTGGAGCCGCCCTCCGCTCCGGCGTGGACGATTTTGGGGGTGTGAATTTCGGTGAAGCCGTGCTCGTTCAGGTGGTCCCGGAAGGCCCGGCACAGCCCCTCCTCGATTTTGAACACGCTGCGGCGTTTCAGGTTCCGCAGCACCACCGGGCGCAGGGGCAGCTCAGTGTCCATGTTCAGCTTGAGCTTGTATTTGTTCACCGGGACGGGCATGGGGGCTGCCGGGGTGGTCAGAATCCGAAAAGACTCCACCGCCAGCTCGTACCCGCCGGGGGCGCGCTCGTCGGCGCGCACCAGACCGATGAGCACCACGGTACACTCCTCCTGGAGGCCGCTCAGGTCCAGGTCGCCGTCGCAGACGCATTGCAGCGCCCCGTCCCGCATCCGCAGGGTCAGGAAGGTCATGCCGCCCATGGGCCGCAGGGCGTGGACCGCGCCGTGGACGGTCACGTTCTCCCCCAGGTGACTGCCGTCCAGCACCTGGGCGCAGGTCAGGTCGCTTCGCTCCAGCTTGCCGCTGAGAAATTCCATAATCACACACATCCTTTTTCGGTTCCAGGGAGGTACGCTCCCGGTTTGGCTGGTTATCAGGCAGCAAAAACGCCCCGGACCATCGAAAAAACGATAGTCCGGGGCGGAACAGTTCACATTCCGCGGTACCACCCGCGTTTGCATCTCCCCATTGAGCTGCCTCTCTCATTCCCTTAACGCGGGAAAACGGACGGCCCTACCCTTCCCGGTGGAAGCTCGAACCGTCGGCTCCGGAGTGTTGCGCGGTCCCCCTGCCAGCTGACCGGGCTTTCAGCCAGTGACCCGGTCTCTCTGCTGCGGCGCCAGGGCGCGGTCTCCTTCACAGCGTTTGAACAGTTTTTATTCTAGCGGCTTTTGCCCGCCCTGTCAAGGTCATTTTGCATAATTTCAAGTTCAAACTTGCATGATAATTGTACAGACAGAGGCGCGGGGCAGGGGAGAGGGGGCGAAAAGGACCGGTCGGGTGGCTGTTTTTACCCTTGGTCAGCCGCTCCGACAATGCCGCGAATCTTCGCCATGGTGCTCATGGTGGTCTCTAAATCCGTCTGGGGAATGGTGCGGACCACCTTCTCGTAGGCGTTGGACAGCCACTGGCGCTGGCTGTCCATCAGCCCTTTGGCCCGGCTGGTCAGGCTGACGTAGGTGCGCTCCCGCTTCTCGTCGGTCTCCCAGAGGACAAAGCCCTTTTCCGCCAGGGCGCGGATAGATTTGGAGGCCACGGAGACGGTTACGTTCATCTCCGCCGCCAGGTCGGAGAGGTAGACCCTGCCGCTGTCGTCCTCCGCGCCGCAGTGCTGGATGTGGTAGAGCCAGAAGGAATCCGTCTGGTCGAGGAAGGCAAAGACCTGCTCCACGCTGAGTCGGTTCAGAAAAAAATCTTCTCCCAAATTGATTTGATATTCCGCCATTTCACCGCTCCTCTCTTGGGATATACTCCTTGTACGTGACCAAACTCTTGTAGGCCGGGCGGATGATCTTGTCCGCGCTGACCAGCTCCTCGATGCGGTGGGCGCTCCAGCCCACGATGCGGGCGGTGGCGAACAGCGGGGTGTACAGCTCCCGGGGGATGCCCAGCATATCGTAGACAAAGCCGCTGTAGAAGTCCACGTTGGGACTGACGCCTTTGTAAATGCGCCGCTCCTGGGCGATGACCTGGGGGGCCAGCCGCTCGATGTTGTTGTAGAGCTGCAAATCGGTCTCCCGGCCCTTCGCCACAGCCAGCCGCTCCACGTAGCCCTTGAAAATGCGCTCTCTGGGGTCGGAGAGGGAGTAGACGGCGTGGCCCATGCCGTAAATCAAGCCCTTGCGGTCAAAGGCTTCCTTGTGGAGCAGCTTGCGCAGGTAGGCGGTGATCTCCTCGTCGTCCCCGAAGTCGGAGATGTGCTGGCGGGCGTCATCCATCATGTTCATGACCATCAGGTTGGCGCCGCCGTGCTTGGGGCCTTTCAGGGAGGACATGGCCGCGGCAATGGCGGAGTAGGTGTCCGCGCCGGAGGAGGTCACCACGCGGGTGGTGAAGGTGGAGTTGTTGCCGCCGCCATGTTCCATGTGCAGCAGCAGGGCCACGTCCAGTACCTGGGCCTCCAGGGTGGTGAAGTTCATGTCGGGCCGGAGCATCCGCAAAAAATTCTCTGCGATGGAGAGAGACTCGTCCGCCCGGTGGATGTACATGCTCTCGTCGTTGTCGTAGTGGTTGTGGGCGTGGTAGCCGTACACCGCCATCATGGGGAAGGTGGCGATGAGCTGGAGGCACTGGCGCAGCACGTTGTCGATGGAGAGGTCGTCCTTCCGCTCGTCGTAGGAGGCCAGGGTCAGGATACTCCGGGTCATGGAGTTCATGATGTCCGGGCCGGGGGCCTTCATGATGACATCGCGGGTGAAGTTGGTGGGCAGGCGCATACAGTCCGCCAGCACCTGCTGGAAGTCCAGCAGCTCCTGCTTGTCCGGCAGCTGGCCGAACAGCAGCAGGTAGGCCGCCTCCTCAAAGAGATACCGCTTGCCGATGCCGCCGCTGACCAGGTCCCGCACGTCATAGCCCCGGTAGAGCAGCTGTCCGTCGCAGGGGACCTGCACCCCGTCCACGTTGTCGAAGGCTTTCGCCTCGGAGATGTTGGTCAGGCCGGTGAGCACGCCCTTGCCGTTTTCGTCCCGCAGGCCCTTCTTGACGCTGTATTCGGTGTATAAGTCCTTGTGAATGTAGCCGCTCTGCTGGCAGAGGGACTGCTTTTGGTGGGTGTAATCGTAAATGCTGTGTATCATATTCCATTCCTCATCTCATCGGTTCTTTTCGTCCTGCCCTGCCCAATACTTCCTTTGCGAATTGTCTGGCCCGGTCCAAGTCGGCGGCGTCGGGGTGGCCCACGGATTGTTGCTGTTGGGCCTCCATCGCCTCTACCATTTGCGGCGAGACAGACGCCTCCTGCTCCCGCAGTTCCTTCAGAAAGGACGGGGCAATGGCCCCCTGGCAGCAGAAAAAGCCCAGGTCGATGTAGTTGTCGGGCATCCACACGTCGATGTTGTGCCGGACGCGCTGCTGATATGCCTCGTCTCCCATGCCGCAGGTGGCGAAAACTGCCAGCCGCTTGCCCTCCAGCTTCTCCAGCGCGTCGGCCACGTCCATGGGGCAGCTGCCCCGGTTCACCGGGAAGCCCAGAAAGACCAGGCCGGGGTCCTCTGTGCCGTCGTAGTCCTCCACCGGCTCGATGAGCTTGGAGTGGCCAGGAAGAACGTCAAAAATCGCCTCCGCCACCTTTTCCGTGTTGCCGGTCCTGCTGGAATACAAAACAAGAAATTCCATAATGTGCCTCCTGGCGCGCTGCGCAAGATGAAGTTGCTGCCGGGGACGAACTGTTTCGCCCTTCGATTCATAGTTGGTTCACATTGTTCACAAGTAAACTATTTGTAAAAAGGAAAACGCCCAGGCGTAAAGCGGGGCTTATCCCTCCGCCAGGGCGAGGCTGATGTTGTCCGACATTTTCTGGGCCACCTGGAGCAGAACGCAGACCTCCTCCTGGGGGATGTTCCGAACCGCCAGCGCCCAGCACTCCGCGTAGACGGCCTGCATCTCCAGGGCAGCGTCGATGGCGCTCTGCCGCAGCTGGATGTGGAACACCCGCCGGTCCTGGGGGTCCTCCCACAGGGAAATGAAGCCGCCGCTTTTCAGGTGGTCCAGAGACTGGGAGACGTGGGCCTTGGAGACGTGGAGCCGGTTCATGAGGTCCTTCGCGGTGTCGAGACCCGGATTGGCGTGGAGCAGAAGCAGGATGTTCAGTTCCACCGGGCGCAGGCGGTATTTGCGCTGAGCCGGTTCCAATTTTTTGGAAATCAGTTTTTTTAGCTGCGTTCCAGACGCAATGATGCCGGTGGTATCCATCGTATCCCTCTTTGTTTACCCGTGAACTGTGAAAAACATATTTTATCGGCCCCGCAGAGGCAAGTCAAGGCAGATTTTGTGAACATTCCGCGCAGGACGAGTAATTTAACCGTTTTTTTCAACGATTTTACCCCCATTTGATGGGAGATACGCCATTTTCAGACAAAAAGGCGTTGACCTGGCTGAACGGGCGGCTGCCGAAGAAGCCCCGGCTGGCGGAGAGGGGAGAGGGGTGATTGCTGCGCAGCACCAGCCGGGGATAGGGGGAGCGCTCCGGCGCGATGAGCGCCCCTTTGCTCTGGGCCTCCCGGCCCCAGAGGACAAAGGCGATGGGACGGGGGTGGTCCTCCAGCGCCTGGAGCAGCCGGGTGGTGAAGGTCTGCCAGCCCCATTTTTTGTGGCTGTTGGGGGCGCTGTCGTAGACGGTGAGGACGTTGTTCAGCAACAGCACCCCCTCCTCCGCCCAGGGCGTCAGGTCGTTCCCCGGCAGGTCTGCCCCCAGGTCGGCGCGCAGTTCCTTGCCGATGTTTCGCAGGGAGGGAGGCGTCTTGGTTCCCGGCAGCACGGAGAAGGCCAGACCGTGGGCCTGCCCCGGCTGATGGTAGGGGTCCTGCCCCACGATGACGCACTTCACCCGGTCAGGCGGCGTCAGCCGCAGAGCGGTGAACAGCTGGGCCTGGGGCGGGTACACCGCAGGCTCCCCCTGGGCGTAAGCCGCCTCCACCTGCTGGAACAGGGCGCGGCACCAGGGTTCCTCCGCCATGGTTTCCACAGTCCCCCGCCAGTCTCCCAAATCGCAGTCCAATACGCGCATAGAAATCTTTCCTTTCGGCTCGTTTTATGCTATCATTGTACCATGAGGTGAGACAGATGGCAAAGCTGACGCGGGATTTTTTTGACCGGGACACGGTGACGGTGGCGAAAGAGTTGGTGGGGACCTATCTGGTGCGGGTCTGGCAGGGAGAGCGGCTGGTCTGCCGCCTGACGGAGACGGAGGCGTATGTTGGTCCCATCGACAAGGGCTGCCACGCTTACCAGTACCGGCGCACCGCCCGGACGGAACCGCTGTTCGCCGCCCCCGGCCACACCTATGTCTACCTGATTTACGGGATGTACCACTGTCTGAACCTGGTCACGGAGCCGGAGGGGGAACCCTGCGCCGTGTTGCTGCGGGGCGGCAGTCCCCGGCTGGGCGGGGAGACCATCTCCCGCCTGCGCTATGGGAAGCCCCTCCGGGAACTGACCGCCTACCAGCGGAAAAACTTCCTCAACGGCCCCGGCAAGCTGTGCAAGGGCCTGGCCCTGACGAGGGAACACAACCTGTTGGATATTACAACCAGCGAGGAGCTGTATGTCGTCTCGTCCCTGGCCGACCTGGGTCTGGAGGAGGAACCTGCCCCCGGCCCCATGCAGGTGGGCAAGCGCATCGGCATCGACTACGCGGAGGAGGCTGCGGACTTCCCCTGGCGGTTCTGGACAGAGGACAGGCCGATTTAAACGAGAAAGAGAAAGAAAATGCTCAGGCGTAGGAAAATTCCCCCGCCTGAGCGTTTTCTTTAGGCTGATTTGCTATTTTTTCTTGATGGTAATGTAAGTTGATTTACTGCCCGCCTTCACGGTGATCTTGCTGTTCTTCTTGGCGGTCAGCGTGATGCCGGAGACGGTGTACTTGGTGGAGCTGGTGGTGGTCACAGTGACCCCCTTGGAGAGATAGGTGGGGTAGACCTTCACCGCGAACTTCAGGGTGCTGCCCTTGGAGAGCTTGGCGGTGGATTTGTTGCGGTTGGTGTAGCCGTTGGCCGTGACGATGGTGACAGAGGACACCTTGCTGGACGGGGCTTTGGCGTATCCCAGGGCGTAACAGATGTTGTCCGCTGCGTCCATACCGATTTCATTATAAGCCAGCTGAGAGTAGTGGATGGTGCTGTGTACCTGGCTGATTTTCGTTGGCATACTGATGGTGCCTGACTTGTTGGGGTTTGCGGCCCGGTACTTGGCCTGGGTGCCGTATTTGTTGACGAAGTACGACTTTACGTTGGCGTTGGACGTCCAACTCTCCGATGCCTGGCTCGCCAGGTAGATGGTGGAGTAGGAGGAGGACGACGAGGTGGTCATGTAATACTGGGCCAGCCGGGGACCGGTCAGGGCAAAGTCGCTGGTGCTGGCGGGTTTGCTGGCGGCGGCCCGGACCATGATGATGCCGGTGAACTCGATGGCCTTTTTCATGCCGGAAATGCCGGAGCCGTTCAGCTGGGTGCGCAGGGCTTTGTTCATCTTGGTGAAATAGCTCAGATATTTGGTGGCGGACATGCTCTTATCCTGCTCGCCCTGGAGCCAGAAAATGCCCTTGTGGGAGAGGGTGTAGTGCCCGGCGGCGATCTCCTTGCTCAGCAGCTTCTCCGCCGCCACGTACAGGTCCACCGCCTGCCAGAAGTTGTTGTTGCTCTTGGAGTTGCCCGGCTGCCAGGAGGTGATGGAACTGCCGTGGTGGGCGGCGTTGATGACCCAAACCTTCTCCCCAGTCAGTTGGTTCCACTCGTAGGCCAGGGCGCTGTCAATGCCGCTTTTGCCGCTGCCGGCGGTGGTCAGGTTGTTGGTCCATTTGTAGTCCTTAGAAGCGGTGTTGTCGGTCAGGCTGGAGGGAATAAAGGCGCTTTCGTTGCTGGTGGTCAGGCCGTTGGCGCCCGTTGAGCTGTACCAGCCGATGTACTTGTACATGGAGGTGTCGGAGGGGGCGTAGGTGCTGTAGACCTGGCCCTCTTCGCTGGGGATCCACTGTTTTTTATAAGTGGCGAGACTGCTGGAAGATGTGGAACTGGGCCGCCCTTCCGCGTTGCTCTGCCCGATGATGAGCAGCAGGCTGATGGGAGCGGCGGAGACCTTGATCCCATAGGTTTTCCCGTTGGACAGAGTGACGACGGCGGTGCCGCAGCCGCAGGCGATGATCTTCTTGCTGTTGGAGCTGTCCACCTTGACCACTGCGGTGTCCGCCTTGGAGCTGCCGGTGCGCTTGGAGGTGATGGTCAGGGAGACGATAGAGGTCACCTTGTAAGAGAAGGTATACCGGTCATCATATTTCAGGCTGATCTTTTTGCTGCTGCTGTAGAGGTCCTGATAGGAGACCAGTCCCTTGATGGCATTGGTCAGAGTGGTGGTAGCACTGTCCACCTCGGTCTGGCTGACGCCATCTGTGGCCAGCACGGTCTGAGCAGCGGTCAGGGCGGCTTGCAGGGTGGCCCAGGTAGCGGCGGTGTAGTCGCTCTCGCTCAGAGCCTCCGCCTCGGCAATTTTGGTCTCCAGAGCGGAGGTGTCGGCGATGGTGTTCGTCTCAGAGGTGGATGCGTCGGAATCGGTTTCCGAGGATGTGCCGGGGTCTGTCTCGCTGCTGTCCTCTGCGGCGGTCACGGTTTCGTCGGCTTCGGAGGGGACTTCCTCTGTTTCGGAGGAAGATACAGCCGACGTTTCCGCCGCCTCGTCTGTCTCATCGGCAGATGTGTCGGCCTCGGACGTGTCGGTGTCTGTCTCCGTCTCCTCCCCGGCGGCTTCTTCCTCGTCCTCGGTCTCTTCCAGATAGCTGCTCAACAGTTCCTCGTACTCAGAGGAAGCGGCGGCGTCTTCCGCCGCCATTGCGACAAAGGAGGTGCTGACCATGCCGCACGCCAGACTCAAGGCCAGGAGCAGGGATAGGAGTTTTTTGAGTGCGTTCATAAATCACCAGGACCTTTCTGTTGGGGGGTGGCGTTGAGGGGCAGAACGGTGAGTTTTGTTGCCAGCCAGTCAAAGGGCTTTGCGGCGAACAGCAGCACGATGAGCAGGGAGATGACGGCGTAAGCCGGGCCGTAGAGGTCTGGGAAGTTGGCAAGCACCCAGTCTTTCAGCACGAAGCCCTTGTAAAAGTAGCTCACCAGGGGATAGTGGAACATGTAAATGGGAAGCGTCCGCTGCCCCACGGTGGAGACCACGGGGATATGGAAATTGGGGATGACCGCGATCAGGCAGAAGGTCAGCAGGAACGCCACCCCATAGAACGCCAGCCGGAGCAGTCCGCCGTAGGGCGCCATTTCCCCAAGGTCGATGAAGCTGGACTTGCTTTTCAAAAACTCGGTATAGGGTGTCAGTATCTCCCGGTATTGCAGGCACAGCCAGCAGGTGACGGCCAGCACAACCACGGACAGCACCCTGCTGTACCAATGCTCCGTCACGCGGAGGATCTGCTTCGGCTCCAGAGCGTACCCTGCCAAAAAGAAGGGGTAAAAGACCAGGATTCGGCTCACAGAGCCGACGGAACCCACATCCTTGCAGTATCCTGCCAGACAGCCCAGCGCGATGAACACCACCATCAGGTTGGGGATGCGATAACGCTCCAGGAACATGGTCATCAGCAGGAACACGCACATGGCAAGGCCATACCAGGCCACGCCGGTTTCCCGGAAGAGGTTGGTGTAGGGCATTTCGCTGACGAAATCCTCCTTCAGCAGCAGCTGCATGAACCAAATCAAAAACTTGGTGACGAGATAGACCAGAAAGAAGGAAAATACCCGGTCATAGTTGCGCTTTTTCACTGCGTTCTTGCTGAACAGACCGGAGACAAAGATGAAGGCCGGCATATGGAACAGGTAAATAAAAAAGAACACACCCTCCATAATAGGCCGTTCCCCATTGACGCGCCGGAACAGGTGGGCGAAAACCACCAGAAAAATCAGCACCGCTTTCAGGTTGTCCCATTTGGCAAGCCGTCCCTGAGGACGGGCGGAAGAGGCTTCAACTGGCATTGCAACGGCATCCTTTCTTTTCGCTGGGAAAAATAAACACAGGACCATTCTTTTCTGTATTTTAACACAAAGGAGATGGGAAAGCAACCGCAAGTTCCCGCAGGGGAAAGGGGGCTGGGTACGTTTGACGTCCTTCGACAGGGATGGAGGTTTTTTCGCTTTTTTCTTGCGTGGAGTGGAAATTATGGTATACTATGAGTAAAAGTGAAATTTTCAAGTTGTGGGGAGGTATCAGCGTGGGGTTTACGGCTGATATTTCAAAATACATTGATACGGGAGTGGAACTTGCGAAAAAGCACCCGATGAGTTCCACTTTGCTTATCGTTCTTGTACTCTTTCTCATTGCGGTTCCAATGATTGGGTCAAATTGGCTTGATTTTTTGAAAAAACTAAAAGATATCAGAGGCCAAAAGGGAAACTTTGACATGGCTGACCTGAACAAAGAACAAACCCGCGTCATGCAGAACCTGGCGCTGATGTCGGACAACCGCACGTTGCCCTTTGAGGTGCGGGACTGGATCGACTGCAAGGAGCGCACATTGAAATCATTGGTCAAATCCGGCTGGCTGATCCGAACGGAGAGGGGGTACAAGGTGCCTTCCGCTGTCCGGGAGGTTATTCTTAAGGATGAGGTGCCGGTGGAGGCGGTGGAACATTTTCTTCGTTTTGTGGCCGATGAGGAGTACTTCAAGGACGGTGAGGACTACCAGGCATTGCAGCTTAAGCTGGAAATCGTCAACGCTGTGCTAAAGCAAGTGGGGGACAGGTTGGAGGAAAACCAAAACATCAGTGCGCTTTACACCAACTTAGGCAACGTCTATTATAATCAGGGGAAATACGTCCAGGCGGAGAAATACTATCAAAAAGCACTGAATATACGACTAAAGGTGCTGGAGGAGACGCACCCTGACATGGCCAAGAGCTACAATAACCTGGGCTGTGTCTACAATAACTTGGGAAAATACACCCAGGCGGAGGAATACTACCAAAAAGCGCTGAACATACGGCTAAAGGTGCTGGAGGAGACGCACCCTGACATGGCCAAGAGCTACAATAACCTGGGTGTTATCTACAACCACCAAGGGAAATACGCCCAAGCGGAGGAGTACTACAAAAAAGCGCTGAACATACGGCTAAAGGTGCTGGGGGAAAATCACCCAGACACGGCCAAGAGCTATTACAACTTAGGGTATGTCTATGGCGAGCAGGGAAAATACGCCCAAACAGAGGAATACTACCAAAAAGCGCTGAACATACAGCTGAAAGTGCTGGGGGAGAATCACCCGGACACGGCCAAGAGCTACAACAACCTGGGTAACGTCTACGATGACCAGGGAAAGTACGTCCAGGCGGAAGAGAACCACCGGAGAGCATTGGAAATCCGGCTGAAAGTGATGGGAGAGAAACACCTGGACACGGCCAGGAGCTACAACAACTTGGGTGTTGTCTTTGGACATCAAAAAAAGTATAATGAAACAGTGGAGTTGTATCTCAAAGCATGGAAGATTTGGAGGCAAAAGCTTGGCCCGGAACACCCGGATACCAAATTAGTCATAAAAAACCTCCGCAGAATCTTCCCCTACATCGACCACGGCGACCAGGATTTCGACACCTGGCTCAGCCAACAATAGAGAGGAGACCTCCCATGCCCATCACACCCACCCACTGGACGCCCTTCGCCACGCCGGAGGAGCGTCTGGACTACTTAAAGGAACACAAGCTGACACCCAGGACCTACACCGTTCCCAAGGAGCTGGTTTACGCCGGTATCGACGCGGTGGAGCCGGTGCCTTGCACCGCCGAGGGGACGGCGGACAGCTGCACCCTGGTCATCCGGGTGGGGGAGGCGCTGCACTGCATCCACCCGGACTACCTGGTGGAAATGCAGACCAAACGCCGCCAGGCTCCCGCGCCCCGGCGGAAAGCCGCCTCCAAACCGGCGGCGGCCCCGGAGGTGGACTGCGTCGCCATTGACTTCGAGACCGCCACAGGGAAGCCGGACAGCGCCTGCGCTCTGGGCGTGGCGGTGGTACGGGGGCTGGAGGTGGTGGACACCTGGTATCACCTGATTCAGCCGCCAGAGAACCGCTACGAGGAGGGCAACGTCCGGGTCCACGGCATCACCCCCGCCCAGACCGCCGACCAGCCCACATTGGACGAGCTTTGGCCGGAGCTGCGCCGGTTCTTCGACGGGACGCTGGTGCTGGCCCACAACGCCCGGTTTGACGTGGGGGTGCTGCGCAAGAGCCTCTCCCAGTCGGACGGCATCCCCAACTTCCGGTATGCGGACACCCTGCAAATGGTGAAGAACGTGGTGCCGGGGCGACATGGGCTGGACGCCTGCTGTGACTACTTCGGCATCTCCCTGGACCACCACCACAACGCCCTGGACGACGCGGTGGCCTGCGCGGAAGTCGCCATTCGCTGCGCGAAGCTGGCGGGGTGCGCCAGCGTCCGGGACTGCCTGCGCCAGCGGCGGCTGAACACCACCGACTTCCACCGCAAACCTTCCACCTATCAGCGCTACGCGGCCAAGGCGGTGCGTCTCTCCGATGTGACCGCCACGGTGGAGCAGTTCGACCTGACCCACCCGCTGTATCAGAAAACGGTGGTGTTCACCGGCGATTTGGCCATTGACCGGGCCGAGGCCGTCCAGCGGGCGGTCAACAAGGGCGCGGTGGTCAAGTCCGGCGTCTCCGCCAAGACGGACGTGCTGGTGGTGGGCCGCCAGGGGCAGTCCGCCGCCGCGCCAGAGAGCGGCAAGGAGCGCAAGGCCAGAGAGCTGACCGAAGCCGGAAAAGCGAACATCCGCGTCATGGACGAGGCGGAGTTTATGGCGCTGGTGGGGGAGTAAGCAGCCGCCGAAAAACCAAATAGAAACGACACAGCGCCGCGCAGATTCCACAGAATCCCGCGGCGCTGTTTTGCGGCGTTGGTTTACATCTGATTCATCAGATTGACCATCTCGATGGCGGAGAGGGCGCAGTCATAGCCCTTGTTGCCCGCCTTGCTGCCCGCACGGGCAATGGCCTGCTCGATGTTCTCGGTGGTGATGACGCCGAACAGCACCGGCACTCCTGTCGCCAGCCCCACCTGGGCGATGCCCTTGGAGACTTCGTTGCAGACGTAGTCGTAGTGAGAGGTATCCCCCCGGATGACCGCGCCCACGCAGATGACCGCGTCATACTCCCCGGACTGAGCCATTTTGGAGGCGACGATGGGGATTTCAAAGGCCCCCGGCACCCAGGCGGCGGTGATGTTGTCCTCGTCCACGCCGTGGCGCACCAGGCCGTCCACCGCGCCGCCCAGCAGCTTGTTCACGATGATCTCGTTGAACCGGGAGGCGATGATGCCCACCTTCATGCCCTTGGGGGCGACGACTTTTCCTTCCAAAACGCGAATTTCTTTCATGGTGTGTTTCCTCCTGTATTTTTTAGATAATGGTTTTGGCTCTGCATCCGGCAATCAGTGCCCAGCCCTCGGTTTCCTGTAATTGCACATTGCTCATTGCTCATTGCAAATTGGATTACACTTTGATTTGGGTGAAAATATGCCCCATCTTTTTCTGCTTGGTTTTCAGATAGAAGGAGTCATATCGCTGAGGCGGCACCTCGATGGGCACCCGCTCCCGAATCTCCAGCCCAAAGCCGGACAGCCCATAGACCTTGTCCGGATTGTTGGTCAGCAGCCGCAGGGACTTTACCCCCAGGTCGGCCAAAATTTGCGCTCCCACCCAGTACTCCCGCAGGTCCGGGGCGAAGCCCAGCCGAACGTTGGCCTCTACCGTGTCCAGCCCCTGCTCCTGTAGCTCGTAGGCTTTCAGCTTGTTGATGAGGCCGATGCCCCGGCCCTCCTGCCGCATATAGAGGACGACGCCGCGCCCTTCCTGCTCCACCTGGGTCATGGCCTGCTGGAGCTGCAAACCGCAGTCGCACCGGAGGGAACCGAAGGTGTCCCCGGTGAGACATTCCGAGTGGACCCGGCAGAGGACGTTTTCGCCGTCGCCCAGGTCTCCTTTCACCAGAGCCAGGTGGTGTTCCCCGGTCAGGTCGTTGACGTAGCCGTAGATTTGGAACTGCCCGTATTGGGTGGTCAGCTTGGCGCAAGCCTCCCGGACTACGTGCTTTTCATGGATCCGCAGGTAGTCCTGGAGGTCGCGGATGGTGATGACCTTCAGCCCCAGCTCCTTCGACAGTTCCAGCAGCTCGGTGGTGCGCATCATGGTGCCGTCCTCCCGCATGATCTCGCAGCAGAGGCCGCACTCCTCCAGTCCCGCCAGGCGGCACAAATCCACCGTGGCCTCGGTGTGACCGCTGCGGGTCAGCACGCCGCCCCGCCGGGCCACCAGCGGGAACACGTGACCGGGCCGGCGCAGCTCCTCCGGCTTTGTGGCCGGGTCCACGCACTTGCGGCAGGTGTACCCCCGCTCGGCGGCGGAGATGCCGGTGGTGGTGTCCACATGGTCGATGGACACGGTGAAGGCGGTGGAGTGGTTGTCGGTGTTCACCTTGGCCATCTGCTCCAGGCCCAGCCGGGCGGCCACCGCCGCGCTCATGGGGGTGCAAATCAAACCCTTGGCGTGGACGGCCATAAAGTTGACGTTCTCCGTGGTGGCGAATTGCGCCGCACAAATCATGTCTCCCTCATTTTCCCGGTCCGGGTCGTCGATAACAACGATGATGCGCCCGGAGCGCAGGTCGTCCAGCGCCTGGTCAATGGTGTTGTATTCCTGTTCCATAAGGTTCCCTCCTTAGAATCCGTACTGCTTCAAAAGGTCCATGGTCAGCGCGCTTTCCGCCGGGGGAGCGGCTGTCTGCCGCGCCAGCAGCTTTTCCACGTACTTCCCCACAATGTCTGTCTCCAGGTTGACCACGTCTCCCGGCTTTTTCCCCAGGAGGGTGGTCTCCGCCCCGGTGTGGGGGATGATGGACACCTGAAAGTCCCGCTCCGTCACCTCGGCCACGGTCAGGCTGATGCCGTCGATGGCGATGGAGCCTTTTTCCACCACCAGCCGCAAAATCTCTGCCCCGGCGCGAATTTTGACCCAGACGGCGTTTTCCTCCCGCCGCAGGGCGGCGACGGTGCCGGTGCCGTCGATGTGACCGGCCACCATATGTCCCCCAAAGCGTCCGTCTGCGGGCATGGCCCGCTCTAAATTCACCAGGTCGCCGGGGCGACAGCTTCCCAAGCTGCTGCGGCGGGCGGTCTCGGCCATGATGTCCGCCGTGAAGCCGTCCGGCCCCAGGGCGATGACCGTCAGACATACGCCGTTCACGGCGATGCTGTCGCCGATCTTCGTCCCCTCCAGCACCTTCTTCGCCCGGATGGAAAGCTGCCCGGAGACGCCGGTCAGCGTCAGCTGCCGCACGCTGCCCAATTCCTCAATCAGTCCCGTAAACATCCTCTGTCCTCCTTTACCCGGTAGTCCAGCAGCAGGTCGTCCCCGATTTGAGAGACCTCCGCCAGTTCCAGCCGCCACGCCTGGTCCGGCAGGGCCACGCCAGCCCCCTCCACTGGGGACTTGCCGCCTCCGCCGAACAGCTTGGGGGCCACGAACGCCTTGACCTCCCGGACGATGCCCGCCCGGAGCGCGCTCTCGTTGAGGGTGCCGCCGCCCTCCAGCAATACGCTGTCGATGCCCATAGCTCCCAGTTCCTGCATCAGCGTGGTCAGATTTACTTTCCCGCCGTCGGCGGGGCAGAGGAGTACCTGCACCCCCAGATTTTCCAGCGCCGCCTGTTTCGCAGGGTCAGGGCTGCCGCCGCAGGCCACGATGGTTTTGTACCGGCCGGCGGTGGCGCAGATTTGGCTGTCCAGGGGGATGCGCAGGCGGCTGTCGCAGATAATGCGAACCGGGCTGCGCCTGCCCTCCAGCCGCACGTTCAGCAGAGGGTCGTCCGCCAAGACGGTGCTGATCCCCGCCATAATGCCGGAATAGATGGCCCGTAGCTCCTGCACCTTCTGCCGCGCCGATTCCCCAGTGATCCACTTGGAGGCCCCAGTACGGGTGGCGATTTTGCCGTCTGCGGTCATGGCGTATTTCATCACCACATAAGGGTTTTTCGTGGTGATGTAGTGGAAAAACACCGGGTTCAGCCGGTCGCACTCGTCACGCAGAAAGTCCTCTGTCACCTGTACGCCGTGTTCCCGGAGAATTCGCACCCCCTTGCCCGCCACCAGCGGATTTGGGTCCCGGGAGCCGACAAACACCCGCGCAATGCCGCTCTCCAGAATCGCCTGGGTGCAGGGGGGCTGCCGCCCGTAGTGGCAGCACGGTTCCAGCGTCACGTACATGGTGGCACCCTCCGCGCTCTCCCGGAGGGAGGCCAGGGCGCTCCGCTCCGCGTGGAGGCCGCCGTATTTGGCGTGATAGCCCTCGCCGATGATGCGCCCATCTTTGACAATGACCGCCCCCACCAGGGGGTTGGGGTTGGTCCAGCCGGCGCCCCGCCGGGCAAGGTCGATGGCCCGGCGCATATAGTCCTGGTCTGTCATTTTGTCGCCTGCCTTTCATTTAAAATACACAGTACGATTAGGGCGATACTGCGCTAATATCGCCACCGGCGCGCAAAAAAACGCGCCCCGTGGGAAACTGCTCCACAGGGCGCGTTGGTTCGCATAAGCTAACTTTCGCTGCGTTACTGAAACAAAAAGGCTCTGAAATGGCATCCCATCCCAGAGCGCGGACTGCACCCCACCTCACCCGACGGCGCGGGAAAAGGGGAGAGCGGTCACTTTCTTCTTTCATCCAGACTATACTGTCGGCTCCGGAGTTTCACCGAATCATGCCTCTCGGCTCGCGGGCTGTACCGCCGGTAGGGACTTGCACCCTGCCCTGAAGAATTATTCCGTTCACAAAGAGCATTATACGCCGTCAGGGGCCGCTTGTAAACCCCAAAACGGATAAAAATATAAAAAATAAAGATTGACAACCGCCGCAGGGTGTGCTATAGTAATTGCACCTGCGGGAAAGCGGTTTTGTCGTTATGGGTTTTTTAGCCCATAGCCTCCCTTTCCAGGCCCCAAGCAGACCACGCAGGGAGGCAGAACCCATTGCCGAACCCCTTTTAATCATTGCCGCAGGGAGTTCCTGCGGAAATTTTGCGCCGGAGTTCGACAGTACCAGCCTGTTTCAGGTCAATCTGCCGGAAGTCCGGCGTTTTATTTGACCGGTAGGAAACAGAGCCCACAAACCTAAGGAGGTGCCGAATATGGCCAAAGCAAAAGGCGTTGCGCGTGTGAAGGTCACGCTCCGCTGCAGCGAATGCAAGCAGAGAAACTACAACACCATGAAGAACAAGAAGAATACCCCTGACCGCCTGAAGATGAAGAAGTATTGCCCCTTCTGCAAGAAGCACACGGAACACACGGAAACCAAGTAAGTGTGCGATTGACAAGGAAAGGTGCGTATCATGGCAAAAAAAGCAAAAGAACCCAAGACTAAGGTTGACAAAAACGGGAAGGGAAAGAAGCCTAACTGGTTTGTCCGCCATTGGCGTTCTCTGAAAAACTGGGCCCATGAAACAAAGCTGGAGCTGAAAAAAGTCCACTGGCCCAAGCGCAACGAACTGTTCAAGGCGTGCGCGGCGGTGCTGGTGTGCATCCTGGTCGTGGGCGTGTTCGTCTGGGTGCTGGATGCGGTGGCCGCTGCGGTCATCAACGCTCTGCTCCACCTGTTCCAGGGCTGAGGTAGACCGACATGGCTGAAACTGCGAAGTGGTATGTGGTCCACACGTATTCCGGATACGAGAACACGGTGGCCAGCACGATTACCAAGCATGTCGATAACCGCAATCTGCGCGACCTGATCCAGCAGGTCGAGATCCCCATGGAAACCGTTACCGAGATCACCGACAACGGCCCCAAGACCGTGGAGCGCAAGACGTTCCCCGGCTATGTGCTGGTGAAGATGATTTTGACCGACGAGACCTGGCACATCGTCCGCAACATCCGCGGCGTGACGGGCTTTGTCGGCTCCGGCAACAAGGCCATCCCCCTGACCGATGAAGAAATCAAGGCGATGGGCATGGAAAAACACGAGATTTCCGTGGGCTACAACGTTGGCGACAGCGTGAAAATCACAGGCGGGGCGCTTTCGTCCTTCCTGGGTGTGGTGGAAGAGGTCGATGTGGACCGGGAGAAGGTCCGTGTCGTCGTGTCCATGTTTGGCCGGGAGACCCCGGTGGAGCTGGACCTGGACCAGGTGGAGCTGATCCAGGAGGACTGACCCCCACCGCCGCAAAACACAAGAGTTTGAAAATATTAAGGAGGTATTCCTCGTGGCACCTGCGAAAAAGAAGAAAATCACCGGCTATGTGAAATTGCAGATTCCCGCCGGCAAAGCGACTCCTGCTCCTCCCGTCGGCCCCGCTCTGGGCCAGCACGGTGTGAACATCGCCGCATTCACCAAAGAGTTTAACGAGCGCACCAAGAAGGACGTGGGCATGATCATCCCGGTCATCATCACCGTCTACGCTGACCGCTCCTTCACCTTTGTGACCAAGACCCCCCCTGCCGCCGTTCTCATCAAGAAGGCGTGCAACATCGAGACCGGCTCCGGCGTGCCCAACAAGACCAAGGTCGCTACCATCAGCAAGGCCGACGTGCAGAAGATCGCCGAGACCAAGATGCCCGACCTGAACGCCGCCTCTCTGGAGGCCGCCATGTCCATGATCGCCGGCACCGCCCGTTCCATGGGCGTCGTCGTGGGCGACTAAGGAGGTATGTGATCTATGGGTAAGAAATACAACGACAGCCTGAAGCTGATTGAAAAAGGCAATCTTTACGATACCAACGAGGCCCTGGACCTGGTCTGCAAGACCGCCAAGGCGAAGTTTGACGAGACCGTCGAGCTGCACCTGAAGCTGGGTGTCGATGGCCGTCACGCCGACCAGCAGGTCCGCGGCGCCATCGTGCTGCCCAACGGCACCGGCAAGAGCGTCCGCGTTCTGGTGTTCGCCAAGGACGCCCAGGCCGACGCCGCCCGGGAAGCCGGCGCGGACTACGTGGGCGACATGGACCTGGTGGAGAAGATCCAGAAAGAGAACTGGTTCGACTTCGACGTGGTCATCGCCACCCCCGATATGATGCGTTTCGTGGGCCGTCTGGGTCGTCTGCTCGGCCCCAAGGGTCTGATGCCCTCTCCCAAGTCCGGCACCGTCACCCCCGACGCGGCCAAGGCCGTCCGGGACGCCAAAGCCGGTAAGGTCGAGTACCGTCTGGACAAGACCAACATCATCCACTGCCCCATCGGTAAGGTCTCCTTCGGCACCGAGAAGCTCCAGGAGAACTTCGACGCGCTGGTGGGCGCGGTCATCAAGGCCAAGCCTGCCGCCGCCCGCGGCCAGTATATCCGCACCTGCACCGTGGCCTCCACCATGGGCCCCGGCGTCAAGGTGAACCCCGCCAAGCTGGGCTGATTTTGTCCAACTTTCAGCAAAAATCATGGCGGAATGGGTTGACAAAACCCGTTCCGCCATGCTATACTACCAGTTGCGTTCAAAGACAGCAGGTTCGTGAGATCAATGGCTTGTCCGCCTGCCGAGAGTGCATCAAGACATCCCTGTTTTGCTGCTTACTGTCCTCCTGTCTTTTGACGCGGAGGATTTTCTTTTTGTGAGGTGAAATCAATCATGCCTAACGCAAAGGTTCTGGAGTCCAAGAAGGCCGTCGTCGCCGCCCTGGAAGATCAGCTCAAGAGCGCCCAGTCCGGCGTGCTGGTGGATTACTCCGGTATCACCGTGGAGCAGGACACCGAGCTGCGCAACATCGCTCGTCAGGCCGGTGTTTCCTACGCTGTGGTGAAGAACACCATGGTGCGCCGCGCCCTGGACGACGCTGGTCTGTCCGCCCTGGACGATGTGCTGCACGGCAACACGTCTCTGGCCACCGGCACGGAGGACCCCATCGCTCCCATCAAGGTCATCGCCGACTACGCCAAGAAGATGGGCGACGACAAGTTCCACATCAAGGCCGCTTTCATGGAAGGCAAGGTGCTGTCTGACGCCGAGATCGCGCAGATGTCCACGCTGTCCTCCAAGAAGGACCTGCAAGCCCAGGTCATGGGCACCCTGCTGGCTCCCATCTCCAGCCTGGCCGCCGTCATCGCCGCCATCGCCGAGAGCAAGGGCGGTGCCGCAGAGGAGGCCCCCGCTGCCGAATAATTCGGCTCATTTCTGCCGGCGAAATGAACATCCCGGCCACCTACTTTTCAATTTACTCTATTTAGGAGGTAATTACCATGTCTGAGAAGATCAATGCTATCGTTGAAGAAGTAAAGGCTCTGTCCGTCCTGGAGCTGTCCGAGCTGGTCAAGGCTCTGGAGGAGACCTTCGGCGTTTCCGCCGCTGCTATGGCTGCTCCCGCTGCTGGCGCTGCCGCTGCTGAGCCTGTGGAAGAGAAGACCGAGTTCGACGTCGTCCTGGTTGGCCTGGCTGACCCCAAGGGCAAGATCAAGGTCATCAAGGCTGTCCGCGAGATCACCGGTCTGGGCCTGGCCGACGCCAAGGCTGCTGTCGAGAACGCTCCCACCACTCTGAAAGAGGCTGTTTCCAAGGAAGACGCCGATGCGATGAAGGAGAAGGTCGAGGCCGTCGGCGGCAAGGTCGAGCTGAAGTAAAATTCTTGTTCCGAACCCAAGAGGGCGGTTGCCAAACGGCAGCCGCCTTTTTTTTCACTATCCGCGCTAAATGCCAAGACCGCACCGGAACACTATGGCCCGGTACGGTCTTTTTTGCGCGTTTTGAGATATTCAGCGGTGTTCCAGCTCTGCCGCCATGTTTTTCGCCAGCTTTTCCTGGGTGGGAAGCATCCGCCGGTACGTCGCCCGGTAGTCCTTCAAAGCCTGCTCCAGCCGGGGGCGGGAGAGGTAGGGCAGCAGCGGCTCCAGCATCAGCTCCGCCGCCATCCTGGTCCACTCCGCCGCGTCGCCGCTTTTGCCGGAGCGCAGCACCAGCAGAATGTCCGCCGCCTGGTCCGCCCAGTGGTCGGGGGCCTCCAGCTCTGTCAGCGCTTCGGCCAGCTCCTGGGTCAGCTGGCCCACGTGCTCAATAAACTCCTTGTGCATTGGGTCGTTGGCTACGCTGTCCCCGGAAAAGTAGCCCCGCAGCGCGCTGAACAGACCGCTTTCCTGCTTGAGACCCCGATAGTCCGCCTCATATTTGGTGTATGCCTGCCGCAGACTGACCAGAAGCTGGTCGGCCTGATAACTCGCCTGATTGTTTTCGCTCATTGTTGCCGCCGCCTTTTGTCGATATTACTGTTATTTTACCATCCTGCCCGCAAAAGCGCAACCACAAATGAGGAAAACGCGGGGATTTGCGGATTTTTACCGTTTTACGGCCACCTGGCAGCTTTCCAGCACGTTCAGCGCCGCTTCATGCTTTTCCGGGGTGACCCCTGCGCAGCAAGTGGCGTCCACCGACACCGGCACCTCCGGCATGGCCGCCTTGAGCAGCAGCGCGTTGGACACCACGCAAATGTCCGTGCAAAGCCCCACCAGCTCCACGGAATCCACGCCGCCCTTCGCGTTCAGTGCCGCCAGGTCCGCTGCCAGCGCGGTGCTGCCGAAGCAGGGCTTTTCGTAGACCTTCGCCTCACGGACAGCGGGGAGGGCCAGCAGGGAAGGGGCCAGCTGCCAGCCCTCTGTACCCTTGATGCAGTGGGGGACGGGCAAATTTCTGCCCTCCTGGGTGTCCATGTAATCCGCGCCGTGGGTGTCCTTGGTCACCAGGAGCGTTCCGTCAAACTGCCGCACCTTTTCGACTAGGCGGGGCAGCATCTCCTGGGCCTCGGCGGTGCCCAGCGCGCCGTCCACAAAATCGTTTTGTACGTCCACAAGGATGAGATAATTCATACTCTGTTCCAACCTTTCTGAAAGCCTGTCGGGATGGTCTGTCAAGTTGACATCTATTTTACCCTGCCTTGTGGCAAAATGCAACCCGCAGCTGCCGGGTTTCCCCTTGACAGGCCAGGGGATAGATGGTATCATGTGGGTACTGTAGGAGTGCAATCAAAACAGTAGAGGTGGATACGATGAAAAAAATCACTCTTATTCTGGCGGCGGCGCTGCTGTTCCTGCTGTCCGGCTGCGGAGGCAGTGGCGAGATCAACGCGGATTATATCGCGCTTTCGGGAACGGTGAGCAGCGTTTCAGAACACGAGCTGATGATTGACGTGACAGAGGGGGAGGTCCTCACCTCTGGCGCGGTGATCGCCATTTTTCCGGACGCCATAGAGCTGGAGGTGTCCGAAGGGGACGTGGTCCAGATTTGGTATAACGGGGAAATGATGACCAGTGAACCGCCTCAGGTCAACGCGGTCAGCTACGAGATTTTGCAGGAGGGGACCGCAGGCGACGAATCCACAGCGGAACTGGAGACGGCGGACGAATCCACCACCGTCCAGGTGCTGGAGGAGCCGGAAGCAACGGCGACCGCCACGGAGCTGACGCCGGACAAGGCGATGGAGTGGGAACTGTCCACCGGGACGGCCCAGATGCTGGTCAACACAGCGGAGGTGAACGGGAACGTCTCCATTTCCCTGTGCCTGGACGATATGGTGGTGGAAATTGGTGAGTTTGGCCGCCTGGGGAGCGCCTATCTGTTGGGTCTCGCGGATGGCCGCAGCTTTGTGCTGCTGGATGCGGATTATGCCTCGGACGACTACGTCACCTTCCTGTTTGAAATCACAGACGGGGAACTCGTGGAGCAGAGCCGATTGGAGGACGTGAGCCTGCAATCCGCCACCGTGAGCGCGGAGCAGTTCCACCTCCGGGTCCATGTGGATGTGCTGGGCAGCTACGACTCCTTTATGGACTACGGCATTGACGACGCGGGAACGCTGCAAGCCACAAGCGATTTCTACGAAATCCCCACGGACGACAGCGACTGGCACTTGATCACGGTGACAAAGGAGGTCCCCGTGACGATGGATGGGCAGGAAACTACGCTTTCTGCGGGAACTCAAATTCGTATCATCGGTACGGACAATCAGGAAACGGCTTATTTCCGGGTGGAGGACACCGGCGCGGAAGGCAGCATTACCTATGTGCAGGGAGACGGCGCGGAGGACACCTACACGCTGTATATTGACGGGATCTCCGAATACGACTACTTTGATATGCTGCCCTACGCGGGATAAGGCGACTTTCGGTTGATTTGGACCAAACAAACCCCCTCTCGGACCTGGCAATGCCGGATTTGGGAGGGGGTATTTGTCGGTTGAAAACCCTTACCGCATGGACTGATACATTTCGTCCAGCATGGCGTCGGTGATCTCCACCGGGTTGTTGTACAGGTTGGGGTGGCGGCTGATGCGGACCAGGTCGGCCACTTGCTCGTCGGTCAGGTTGTACTCCTTCAGGTCGGTGCGCAGGCCAACGTCCACCTTGAGCTGATGAATGGCGTCGGCCATGAAAGAGGATCAGCGTGACAAAGTTGTTGTAGTAGGCCACCACGTCGTCGCAGACGGGATTCACCTTGTCCAGCTCCACGCTTTTGATGACAAAGGCATTGCAGGAGACAAAGAAGGCGCTGAGCAGGAAGAAGATATTGCCTGGGTCGGTGATGCTGAAAGAGGCGAAGTCGAACCCCATCACTACGAACACCCCCGCCAGCATGACGAAAGTGCACAGTCACGCCCGCAGAGTGAACCGCTGCTTATAGATAAAGACGGACATCACATTGACCATCAGCACGTCGCATTTCAGCAGCGCCGTGCCGCTGGCCGCCGAGGACAGGGACAGGCCGATGAACGCCGTGAAGTCCAGCAGAAAGCCCAGCGTGCCGATGAGCAGCAGACGGGGAAGAACGCCGTGAACCTGCATCAGAAGAGGGAATTCCTTCTTTTTCAGCATGATGATGGTCAACAGCACTAGCGTTACCAGCCGGATGCCCACCCCGGAGGTGAAAACCGAGGTGTAACCCACCCACTGTTGGCTGGCCACATAATAGCTGCCCCAAATCACCGGCAAAATCAGCAGGGAGGTCAGGGAGTTCCTGGATGTTTCCATCTTGCGCACCATCCTTATTTGACGCCTGTGGAAAAGCCCTTCCATAATTGATTAAAACGTCAAATTAATTATAGTCTGATAATAGCGCATTGGAGAGCGCATTGGAGAAAAATTGTCAACTACCTTAACCAAAGAATTTCTAAATTTTTTCCGTGGGGCGGCGACAGGGGTTCGATTTACCAACAAACCCCCGGGTGACCGACCAGGGGTTTGCTTATATTCCTATTATATAGTTTATATGGTATACGACAGCGCCTCCCGGTGGCGGCGGGAGGGCAGCACTTCCACGTCGGGGAATGCCTTTTGCAGCCACGCCGTCACCCGCTCCATCACCGGGTTTTCGGTAGGGTAGTGGCCGGCGTCGATGAGGTTGACGCCGTAATCCCTGGCGGCCAGGAAGTGGTCGTATTTCAGGTCGGCGGTGACGAAGGTGTCACACCCGGCTTCTACCGCCAGGTCCAGCATACTGCCGCAGGAGCCGCCGCCCACGGCCACCCGTTCCACAGGCCGCCCGGCGTCGTAATACCGCAGTCCGTTAGGGTGGAGCGCCTCTTTCAGCCGCTGTAAATAGTCCGCCAGCGACACCGGGGCGGGGAGCCGCCCCACACGGCCAATGCCATAGGGCCGTCCCTCGCTGTCGATGCCCATCTGCTCCAGCTGGCCCACGTCGATCAGGCCGCAAAGCTCCGCCAGTACGTCGTTGACCCCGCCGGGACAGGCGTCTAAGCAAGTGTGGCAGCAGATGGCTGCGATGTGGTTCTCCGCCAGCAGCAGCAAGCGCTTGCCCGTGTAATTGCCGTCCTCGGCCCGCTTCACTGGGTCGAAAATCACCGGATGATGGGAGACAATGAGCTGGCAGCCCAGCTCCGCCGCCTCCCCGATGGTCTCCGGGGTGATGTCCAGACAGGTCAAAATGCGCTCCACCGGGGCCTCCCGGTGGCCCACCAGCAGGCCGGAGTTGTCCCACGGCTCTTGCATCTGGAAGGGGGCGCGCCGGTCCATCAGGTCATATACCGCCTGTACCGTCGTCATACGCTCACGCTCCTTATCCCACGTTCCACTTATACCCAAATCCCCAGACGGTGGTGATGTAGCTGGGGTTGGTGGGGTCGTCCTCCACTTTCAGACGCAGGCGGCGGACGTTCACGTCCACGATTTTGACCTCGCCGTAGTACTCCCGGCCCCAGATGCGGTCCAAAATTTCCTCACGGCTGATGGGCTGGCGGGGGTTGGTCATAAACAGGTGCATGACGGAGTATTCCACCTGGGTCAGCTTGATGCGCTTGCCGTTTTTGAAGAGGACACGGTTGTGGCAGTTCAGCAGGAACGGGGGCTGGGAAATTTCGTCGCTGTTGGAGGCGGGGGCGCTCTCCCCACCCAGGCGGCGGTAAAGGGCGTCCACCCGGGCGGTCAGCTCGGCGGGGGAGAAGGGTTTGGTCACATAGTCGTCCGCACCGGTCATCAGGCCGGTGACCTTGTCCATCTCCTGGGTGCGGGCGGTGAGCATGATAATGCCCACCTTGCTGTCCCCGGCGCGGATCTGGCGGCAGACCTCGAAGCCGTCAATGCCGGGCAGCATCACGTCCAGCAGCGCCAGCCGGATGTCCGGGTTCTGTTTCAGCTTCTCCAGAGCATCTTCGCCGCTGGAGGCTTCCACCGTTTCGTATCCGGCGCGATTCAGGTTCAGCACCACAAAGGAGCGGATGCTGTCCTCGTCTTCCAGTACAAGCACTTTTCTCATGGAATTACCTCATATAAGCTGTTAGCTGTTAGTCACGCACTGCAAACCAAAAACAGACAGCTCAAAAACAAGCTGTTCATACAGCGATGTCAGGTAAAAGTTCGCAGCTGCCGCGCTAAGAGCTAAAATAATGGATGGTCGTACCGCCGAATGGCTCAGTCTGTGGACCAGTCGGCGGTGATCAGGTGAAAGCGGTCTAACAGGTCCCCGGCGGACTCCACCTGGTCGTAGGCGGAGCCAAACAGCTCCAAGGAATAGATGGCGTCGCTGCTGCGGAGCAAAATCATCCGGTCCCCGGAGGTGGCGTTCCGCTCCCGGTAGGTGCCGGTGTTCTTGTAGATGCCCAGGAAGGGGGTGTCCGCGTCGTCGCTGCCGTCGTTGTAGTAAAACAGGATGCCCCGCTCGTTGCTGCCGCTCTGAGAGGTGTCCTGGCGGGCCAGCTCCAGGCAGTCCAGCCACTCCTCCGGCAGCTCCAGATACCAGCCGTCGGTGCTGTTATAATAGGTGATGGAGACCACCGTATAGGAGCCATCGCCGGCATATTGCCGCCAGTCCACGGCGTAAAACAGGTCGGAGGAGCTGCTGTCGTAGTTAGTGAGGAGGTAGGGAATGGGAATCTCTGCCACACCGTCCCCGTTGATGTCCTGGTTGGAGGTCAGGCTGTAGCGGATGGTGTCGGTGCTGTTCTGTCCGTCCTCGTCCAGGGTGATGTTGCACAGCGCCCCGTCCCGGAGCAGCAGAATGTCCGTCAGCTGATAGGAGGCGCTGGAGTTGACGTCCTGCACTGCCCCTGTAACATAGAGGGCGGGGGTGCCGTCCGCCAGCAGCCCATCGCTGGTCTTGTCGATGGAGGACAGCCGGGTGGACAGGTTGGCGGTGCTGACAGGCTCCAGCACGCCGTCCACGTTGTCATAGTAGGTGGCGGTGCTCAGGTCGCTGTCAGAGTTGCGAATCGTCATCAGCACCAGCTCCTGCTCCTCGTCGCCGTCCAAATCCACGGCGCTGTAGCGGGTGTAGGAGGTCTGGGTCATCAGGGTGATGGGGGTGTAATCCTCGATGGAATAGGCCGAGAGGGTGTAAAGGGCGCTGGACACCTGCCAGGCAACCACCAGCTCATAAACGGTGCCTTCGTCCCCCACCAGCTGGCAGATGAGGACGGAGTTGATGTCGGTGCCGTCTCCGGCGATGACGCAGGCCACCTCATACAGCCCTTCATCGTCTTTGGTGAAGATGTAAATTTTAAGCGGGGTCTCCGTGGCGGAGCTTTCCCGGAAGAAGGCCAGGGCCTCCTGCTCCCCGTCGCCGTCCAAATCCTGGAGCTGGACCGGCTGGGTGTTGGAGCCGGACAGGGGCGGAGCGTATTCCAGCCCGGAGTCCAGCAGACTTTGCAGATTCTCCTGAAGAGAGGTATATTCTTCGGAAGCCTTGGGCAGGGCGTACAGTTCGTCGGTGGATTCCAGCACATTGAAGCTACTACAACCGGACAGAACCAGCATGGACAGCGCGCACAGCGCGGCGAGCAGCCGTTTCATAGGAAAAAGCGGCCTCCTTTCAGAGGAACATTCACCGTTACAGTATACCATACAATCGGGGAAAAGCCCACCAAAATTTTTGCGCCGCGGAGACTTTTTACGCCCTGCTCCGACGAAAGGACAGCTCACTTCACCAGCTTTTCCATCACGGAACAGAAGGTGTCCATATCGGCGTCGGTGCCGATGGTCACCCGGAGGAAGTTGTCGATGCGGGGCTTGTCGAAGTAGCGCACCAGAATGCCCTCCTGCCGCAGCCGGGCGAAAAGCGTTTTGGCGGGCACTTTTTCATGGCTGATGAAGATAAAGTTGGCCTTGCTGGGCAGGACGGTGAAGCCCAGCGCTTGCAGTCTGCGGACAGTGACCTCCCGCGTAGCGGCTACCTTCGCGCAGTTCTCAGCGAACCAGGCCCGGTCCTGCACCGCCGCCGTGCCGCCTGCGATGGCCAGCCGGTCCAGGGTGTAGGAGTTGATGGAGTTTTTCACACAGTTCACCGCCTGAATGAGGTTTTCGCTGCCAAAGGCGAAGCCCACCCGCAGCCCCGCCAGGGAACGGGACTTGGACATGGTCTGCACCACCAGCAGATTGGAATATTCCTCCAGCAGCGGCAGGGCGGAGGCACCGCCGAAGTCCACATAGGCTTCGTCCACGATGACCACCACGTCCGGGTTGCCCTCCAGCACCCGGCGCAGCTCGCTCTGGGGCAGCTCGATGCCGGTGGGGGCGTTGGGGTTGGTGATGACCACGCCGTTGTTGCCGCCGATGAGCCCATCCACCGGCATGGTGAAGTCGTCGTTCAGGGGGACGATTTTGCAGTTGATGCCAAACATCTCCGCATAGACGGGATAAAAGCTATAGGTGATGTCCGGGAAGGCGACGGTATCGCCCACGCCGAAAAACGCCTGAAACGCAAACGCCAGCACCTCATCGGAGCCGTTGCCCACAAAGATTTGACTCTCCTTCAGGCCATAGACCTCCGCCAGGGCAGCGCGCAGGGCGGTCCCCTCCGGGTCGGAGTAGAGCCGCAGGCTCTCGTTGGTGTTGGCCCGAATCGCCTCCAGCGCCCTGGGGGAGGGGGGATAGGGGTTTTCGTTGGTGTTCAGCTTGATAAACTTCCGGTCCCGGGGCTGTTCCCCCGGGGTGTAGGGGACCAGATTCTGGATACGACTGCTCCAAAACTCTTTCATAGGATTTTTGCCTCTCTCTCACGGATTTTCCGCCGGTTGACTGGCGGGCAGGATCTTTTTCACGCTTTTTTCCGCCTTGCTGCGGGGAATCATCATCTCCCGGCCGCAGCCCTGACAGCGCAGGCGGAAGTCCATGCCGATGCGCAGCACCAGCCACTCCCGACTGCCGCAGGGGTGCGGTTTTTTCATCAGCAGTACATCGTTGACATGGATGTCCATAAAAACGCTCCTTCACTTTAATTCGCTAATACGCTACCACAGCAGAACTTCTTTGTCAAGGGGGATGATTGGGGATACCCCTATTGTTGCAGTTTTTCGGGCAAATGTCAATTCCTCGTTGCAATTCCGTTCGGAATCGGCTATACTATTTCTGCTATGTTTACCACTTTTTTGGGAGGAACTTGAAATGACCTTTGCGGAGTATCTGACTTCCTTACAAGATAAAACCGTCGCCATCATCGGCATCGGCGTCAGCAACACCCCCTGGCTCAAGCTGCTGCTGCGCCGGGGTATCGCTGTGACCGCCTGCGACCGGGCCACGAGAGAGAAATTTGGCAACGACGCCCTGCTGGACGAGCTGGAGGCCATGGGTGCGACACTGAAGCTGGGGCCGGATTATCTGGATGGGCTGGACCAGGACATCATCTTTCGGTCCCCCGGCATTCGCCCGGACATCCCCGCCTTTGAAGCGGCCAAGGCCCGGGGCAGCCTGGTGACCTCCGAGATGGAGGTATTTTTCCACGTCTGCCCCTGCAAGAAAATTGCCGTCACCGGCTCCGACGGCAAAACCACCACCACCACCATCATCGCCAAGGTGCTGGAGGCGGCGGGGTACACCGTCCACCTGGGAGGCAACATTGGCCGCCCGCTGCTGCCGGACACGGAGCAGATGAAGCCGGAGGACATCGCCGTACTGGAGCTGTCCTCCTTCCAGCTGCTGACCATGGACGCCAGCCCGGACATCGCCGTGGTCACCAACCTGGCCCCCAACCACCTGGACATCCACAAGGGCATGGAGGAGTATGTGGCGGCCAAGAAGAACATCTTCCGCTATCAAAACGCCCACCAGAAGGTGGTGCTGAACCGGGACAACGCCATCACCAACGGCTTTGCGGCGGAGGCCCCCGGCCAGGTGACGCTGTTTTCCCGGCAGAACCCGTTGGACGAGGGCGTGACGCTGGAGGACGGCGTGATTTGCGTCAAAAAAGCAGGGGAGACCCGGCGGGTGCTTCCCGTAAAAGACATCCTCATCCCCGGCGTCCACAACGTGGAGAACTACATGGCGGCTGTGGCCGCGCTGGACGGTTTGGTGGACGACGAGGTATTTCGCCGGTTCGCATCCAGCTTCGGCGGGGTGGAGCACCGCATCGAGCTGGTGCGGGTGCGCAATGGCGTGAAGTATTACAACGACTCCATCGCCTCCAGCCCCAGCCGCACCATCGCCGGGCTGCGCTCCTTCCACCAGAAGGTGATTTTGATTGCCGGCGGCTACGACAAGCACATCCCCTATGACGTGCTCGGCCCCGACCTGGTGGCCCATGTGAAGCAGCTGGTGCTCACCGGCGCCACCGCCGGAAAAATCCGCGCTGCGGCGGAGAACGCCCCCGGCTACGACCCGGAACAGCTGCCCATCTGCGAGACAGAGAATCTGGCTGCCGCCGTCCAACAGGCGGCAAAGCTGGCCCAGCCGGGGGACATCGTGATTTTGTCCCCGGCCAGCGCCTCTTTTGACCAGTTCAAGAACTTTATGGTGCGGGGCAACGTGTTTAAGCAGCTGGTGAATGAGCTGCCGTAAGGAGGGACTTTTTTGACCGCGTTTGAACAACTGGCCCAGTTGACCCAATCCCCCGGCCCCACCGGGTTCGAGGGACCGGCGGCAAAGACCGCCGCAGAGCTGCTTCGACCGCTGGCGGATGAGGTCTGGACGGACACCATGGGCAGTGTGCTGGGCGTGAAGCGCTGCGGCAAAGCCGGGGCGAAGAAAATCCTGCTGGACGCCCATCTGGACGAGGTGGGGTTAATTGTCACCGGTCATGACCGGGGCTATCTGCGCTTTTCCACCCTGGGGGGCATCGACCCACGCATTTTGCCCAACCGGGAGGTCACGGTGTTGACCGCGCCGCCCCTGACCGGCATCGTCGTCGGGGCGCTGCCGGAGGACAGCGACAAGGCGGCGGCTATGTCCGACCTGCGCATCGACGTGGGACTGTCCCAGCAGGAGGCTCAGGCCCGTATCCCGGTGGGAACACCGGTGGCTTATCGGGAGAGCACTTTCCATTTGGGCGAAACCTGCGTGGCCGGAAAATCTTTGGATGACCGCTCCTGCTTCTATCTGCTACTGCGGACGCTGGAGCTGCTCCGAGAGCGGGAGCTGGACGTGGATGTCTACGTTCTCGGTTCCGTGGGGGAAGAAGTGGACAGCCGGGGGGCGATTACTGCCACCTACGGCGTCGCGCCGGACTGCGCCGTGGCGGTAGACGTGACCTTCGGCAGCAGCGCCGACTGCTCCGGGGACGAGTGTTTTCCGTTGGGCAGCGGCCCGGTTATCGGCGTGGGGCCGAACATCGCTCAGTGGATGTTCCGGCGGATGAAGGACAAGGCGGAGGCCGAGAAAATCCCCTACTCTGTGGAGGTCATGGCCGGTTCCACCGGCACCAACGGGTGGGACATCCAAATCCTGCGGGAGGGCATCCCCACCGCTATCCTCAGCCTCCCCCTGCGGTATATGCACACCCCGCTGGAGGTCATCGACCTGGGAGACGTGGAACAGTGTTCCCGATTGCTGGCGGCGTTCGTGGAGCGCATCGGAGAGGAGGCGCTGTCATGCGGGAACTGATCGAAGCGCTGTGCGCCTGCTCCGGTGTGTCCAGCCGGGAGGACGAGGTGCGTACGCTTATCCAAGCCCAGGCGGAACCTTATGCGGACAGCCTGCGGGTGGACAACCTGGGCAATTTAATCGTATTCAAGCGTGGCCGGAAATCCACCGGAAAACGGGTGCTGCTAGACGCACACATGGACGAAACAGGTGTAATGGCATCTGGCTTTACAGATGACGGCTACCTGCGGTTCCAGACCGTGGGGCCGGTGGACCGCCGAACGCTCATCGGCAAGCAGGTCTATCTGGGGGAAAACCGTATCCCCGGCGTCATTGGCATGAAACCCATCCATTTGACCACAAAATCGGAACGAAACGCCGTTCCAAAGCTGAAAGAGCTCTATATCGACATCGGCGCGAAGGACAAGGCGGCGGCGAAGGCGCTTCTCTCTCTGGGAGACGTGGGCGTATTTGTCTCAGAGTTTGCCTCGTTTGGAACGAAAAATGTATGTAAAGGAAAAGGACTTGACAGTAGAATTTCCTGTGCCGTCCTGCTGAAATTGCTCCGGGAGGAGCTGCCGATAGACTGCACCTTTGTCTTTGCCGCCCAGGAGCTGGTGGGGACGCGGGGGGCCTTCGGCGCGGCCTTCGCGGAGAAGCCGGACATCGTCCTCTGCCTGGACGCCGTTGCGACCGAGGACGGCCCGGAACGGACTGAGGACAAGGTGGGCGTCACTCCCGGTCAGGGCGTGGTGCTGCCGGTGTCCGACCGGTTCACCATTTACGACCGGGCGCTGTTTCTCCGTCTGCGGGAACTGGCGGGGCGCGAAAACATTCCCTGGCAGCTGAAAGCGGCGGACGGCGGACAGTCGGACGCCAGAAGCTACCAGCGCAGCCGGTGCGGTGCGCAGGTGGCGGGACTGGCCCTCCCGGTGCGGTATCTCCACTGCCCAGCGGAGATGGCCAGCCTGGAGGACGCAGAGGGGATGCTGCGGATGACCCGCGCCTTTTTACAGTCACTGGAGGAGGAAGAGCGATGACAGATTTGAAGCTGCTGGAGCGGCTGACCCGCGCCTTTGGCGTCTCCGGGGACGAGGGGGAAATTCGAGACCTCATCCGCCGGGAGGCGGAACCATACGCCGACGACATCACCGTTGACCCCATGGGCAACCTGCTCGTTCACCGGGCGGGGCCGGGGCCGAAGGTGCTGCTGGCCGCCCACATGGACAGTGTGGGGGTCATGGTCACCCATTGCGAAAAAGAGGGGGTGCTGCGCTTTGCACCGGTGGGCGGGCTGGACCCGGCCATGCTGCTGCAAACGCCAGTGCGCTTCAAGAGCGGCCTCCGGGGGCTGATTTCCTGCGACGACAACAAGCTGGGCAAGGAACTGAAATGCGCCGACCTGTTCCTGGACATCGGTGCGAAGGACAAGGCTGAGGCGGAAACGCTGGCAGCTCCGGGGGATACCGCCGCCTATGACGCGCCCTTTTTCCAGACGGGGAACCGCGTCGTTTCCCCCTACCTGGATGACCGGGCGGGGTGCGGCGCGCTGCTGGCTGTCCTCCGCGCTCTGGGCGAGCGGAAAAACGACCTGTACTTTGCTTTCACCACCCAGGAGGAGGTGGGTACCCGCGGGGCGGGGCCTGCCGGGTTCGCTGTTCGGCCTGACTATGCTCTTGTTGTGGACGTGACTTGCCCGGATGACATCCCCGGCGCGCTCCACGAGGGGACTACCGCTCTGAGTAAGGGCGCGGCGGTGAAGGTGATGGACCACAGCGTCATCTGCCACCCGGAAGTGGTGGAACGGCTGCTGAAACTGGCCGACGAAAAGAATATCCCCGCCCAGCGGGACGTGCTGACCTGCGGCGGCACCGACGGAGGCCCCATCAGCCGTAGCCGCACCGGAGTCAAGACGGGCGGCGTGTCCATCCCCTGCCGCTACACCCACGCTCCCACGGAATTGATGGATTTGAATGATTTTTCCGCCTGCGTGGACCTGATTACCGCTTTTTGTGAAAGTGAGCTGTAAACCATGAACAACGAAAACCCACTGGGCATTTCGGACCGGGTACGCGACCTGGCCCGGCAAGCCCAGCAGGACATCAGCGCACAGTTTGCGCGCATTGACGAAATCGCGGAGTACAACACCCAAAAGGTGCTCTCCGCGTTCCAGACCCACCGGGTGGCGGAGAGCTACTTTGCCGGGACCACCGGCTACGGCTACGACGACCAGGGCCGGGATGAGTTGGATAAAATTTACGCGGACATTTTCGGCGCCGAGGACGCGCTGGTGCGCATCCAGTTCGTCAACGGCACCCACGCCATCGCTTCCGCCCTCTATGGAGCTTTGAAGCCCGGCGATATTCTTGTCAGCGCGGTGGGCGCGCCCTACGACACCCTTTTGGGGGTCATCGGCGTCACCGGGGAGGAACCGGGCAGCCTGAAAAGCTACGGCATCGGCTACCGGCAGGTGGACATCACCCCGGACGACCAGCCGGACCGGGAGGGGCTGGCCCAGGCGGTGCAAGAGCCGGGAGTCAAAGCGGTGCTGATTCAGCGCAGCAAAGGCTACTCCACCCGCGCCACCCTGTCGGTGGCGGAAATTGGCGAGCTGATTGACATTGTGCGCCAGAACAACCCGGACGCCGCTGTTATCGTGGACAACTGCTATGGCGAGTTCGTGGAGACCATCGAACCCAGCCAGGTTGGGGCGGATCTCATCGTGGGCAGCCTCATCAAGAACCCCGGCGGCGGCCTGGCACCCACCGGCGGCTACATCGCCGGGCGGCACGACCTGGTGGAGGCGGCGGCCATGCGGTTGACCGTCCCCGGCATTGGCCGGGAGTGCGGCAGCACCCTGGGCAATAACCGCGCCCTGTATCAGGGGCTGTTCCTGGCTCCCCATACCGTGGCTCAGGCGGTGAAAACCGCTGTCTTTGGGGCCAGAATGATGGAGTTGATGGGCTACGACACGGAACCCACCTCCCAGCAGACCCGCCACGACATCATTCAAATGGTGTCCCTGCACACGCCAGAGGCGGTGAAGCGGTTCTGCCGGGGCATCCAGTCCGGCTCCCCGGTGGACAGCTTCGTGACCCCCATCCCCTGGGATATGCCCGGCTACGACTGCCCGGTCATCATGGCGGCGGGAGCGTTCATCCAGGGGGCCTCCATCGAGCTTTCCGCAGACGCGCCCATGCGCCCGCCCTACACGGTCTACCTGCAAGGGGGGCTGACCTACCCCTCCGGCAAGACCGGTATTATGCTGGCGGCTGAAGAGCTATTAGCTGGCAACCGTTAGCTGTTAGTCAGCTACTGCAAGCGAAAAGCGCAGAGCGAATAACCGAAGAAAAGCTAACAAACAAAAACGGCGCCAACTGACAAGCACTATCCCTCTTGCCTCCCCTGAAAGGGGAGGTGGCGCGGCGTAAGCCGCGACGGAGGGGTTTCCAGCGCGGTTTCATTTTGCTATTGACAGGCCATATATGGGTGTGATATAGTAAGGATACACAAATGGTTGTTGTGTTTTCTTACCTCTAAGGGATTGATACGTAATCTTGTTTGTTGGTCTTGGCTTTCCTGAGTCACGTGTTTTCTTACCTCTAAGGGATTGATACTTTAGACGATACACTAACCT
>MSHH01000007.1 GCA_001941075.1 Oscillospiraceae bacterium Zagget6
GGTCATATCATTTTAACACATACATAATTTACATTTTTTTGGTGCCGTTAAGGCGGTGTATTTTGGATGAGCGAATGCATCAACAGTTGCACACAGGTTGTAGATAAGATGGTGTGACATAAAGATATTTGATGAGCTGTCAAGAGGACGTGCGCCCGTTTATTGAGAACTGCCATTGCTTTGTGTTGCCTTCCCGGCGTGAGGGAATGGCAAATACCAATTTGGAGCGTGCTGCCATGGGGCGTCCGCTGATCACGGGCAACATTCCGGGATGCCGCGAGGCGGTTCTGAAAGGTCAGAGCGGCTTTTTATCTGTCAGACCCGTATGCGTATAAATGTTGCAAAAATACTGGAATTAAGAGGAAATCCAAGTATTATCACTACAAAAAGCCGGGCGTGGGGGAGTTTTTTACATCAGGGGCAGAAATTGGCAATCAATATTTGACAATTTGCAACGGCCGGCGTATGATATTTTTGTGCAATATCGATTACTTCCGGAATGGAATCTCGTAACCCAATCACAACTCAGACAGACAAGGAGGCAGACATGGAAAAAATCGAATATATCGCCCACCGGACAGAGGACGGCCGCATCCAGACTGTAAAAGCGCACCTGGAGGGGACAGCTCACTACGCGGCCGATGCGCTGGACTGCGTTGGGCTCTCTCAAAGTGCTCGATTGGCTGGACTGATCCACGACTGTGGCAAGCTGACCCAATCATATCAAACCTACCTCATACGCGCCGTCCAAGGGGAGCCGGTTCGCCGGGGCTCTGTCAACCACACCTTTGCCGGGGTGCGGCTGCTGCTGGAACGCTATCACCATGATGAGCAGGATTTCCCAGATGTTGCGTGCGAGGTGCTGGCGCTGGCAGTAGGCGGTCACCACGGCTGGTTTGACTGTGTGGACGAGCATGGGAAATCAGGCTTTCAGCATCGCCTGACCAAAGCAGACATCGGGTATGAGGAAGCCAGAGCGAACTACTTCCGCCTCGTTATGCCCCCGGCGGAGCTGGATCGCCTTTTTGAAGCTGCCTCGGCGGAGCTGTGCCCTGCGCTGGAACAAATCTGCGCTATGACAGGGGAGGACGTTGCGGACAACCAATACGAGGCTGAAACAGCCTTTTATGCCGGTCTTCTGGCCCGTCTGATGCTTTCCGCCGTGGTAGAAGGTGACCGCAGGGATACGGCAGAGTTCATGCAAGGTGTCCGTTTTGCCCCGCGTCGGACGGATGAGGAGCTGCACACGATTTGGCATAATTGCCTGGTCCGGGTAGAGCAAAAGCTGGATGGACTTTCCCATGACTCGGAACTTAAACAGGCCAGACAGGAAATTTCAGATCGGTGCAGGGCTGCCGCGGCGCTGCCCGGCGGTGTTTTCCGGCTGAATGCCCCCACAGGCGGTGGCAAGACCCTGACCTCTCTCCGCTACGCCCTGGCCCACGCGGAGGCTACCGGCAAGCGCCGCCTGATTTTTGTTTCACCCCTGCTGACCATTTTGGATCAAAACGCCAAGGTGATTCGGGATTACATTCAGGATGACAGCCTGATTTTGGAACACCACTCCAATCTGGTGCGGGAGGATGCCGACTTTGACCAGCTGGATGAGCGGGAGCTGCTGACGGAAAACTGGGACGCCCCCATCATCATTACTACCCTGGTTCAACTGCTGAACACCCTCTTTTCTGGAAAAATGAGTGCGGTGCGCCGGTTCCAGGCGTTATGTGGCAGCGTCATTGTGATTGATGAGGTACAGACTGTGCCGGTGAAGCTGCTGTCGCTGTTCTCACTGGCGGTAAACTTTCTGGCCGAATTCTGTCAGGCCACGGTGGTGCTGTGCTCCGCCACTCAGCCAGCCATTGAGCAGACAGCTCACCCCCTCCATGGCCCGGTCCGGGAGCTGCTGCCCTATGACCCGGCTTTATGGGCTGTTTTTCGCCGGACGGAGCTTCGGGACGGCGGCAGCGCTTCTTTGGACGAGATTGCTGATTTATCCCGGGAGCTGCTGGAGGAGGCGGACAGCCTGCTGGTGGTGTGCAACAAGAAGGACGAGGCGCAAACCCTGTTCCACAGCCTGAAGGGCCTTGACGTGGAGTGCTTCCATCTGTCTGCCGCCATGTGTCCCGCCCATCGGCAAGATGTATTGCAAGCCCTTGATGCATCCCTGGCGCCCGAAGCAAAGGGCAAAACCCTGTGTGTCGCCACCCAGGTGGTGGAGGCAGGGGTGGACATCTCCTTTGCACGGTGTCTGCGGCTTGCCGCCGGTATGGACAGCGCAGTTCAGACGGCAGGCCGCTGTAACCGGAACCGTGAAGCGGGGCCTGATGCGATTGCGCCGGTGATTGTGATTCAATGTAAAGGCGAAAAACTGGGAAACCTACCGGATATTCAGCGGGGAAAAGACGCCACACTGGACCTGTTTCACGCGTTCCGCCAGAGACCGGGGCGCTTTGAGAATGACCTGGCCTCTGATGCATCCATAGAATACTATTATCAGCGGTTTTACGCCCGAATGCCGATGGGTGCACAGGACGGCCCAATCTCTGTCAAAGACCAGCCAGTAACGCTATTTTCTCTGCTTTCCAAAAATGAAACATTCTTACCGGATAAACAGCCTCCCCATTATTACTTCAATCAGGCGTTTCGGTTGGCAGGGTCGCTGTTTGAGGTATTTGACGAGGATTCTATTGATGTCATCGTCCCCTATGGCAAAGGAAAAGAGCTGATTGGCAAGCTGAACAGCAGTCAGGCTGAGCACGATTTGGCCTATGCTAAGCAGCTGCTGCAACAGGCAAAGCCCTATTCCGTATCTCTCTATCGCTACCAGGTGGAGCAGCTAAAGAAGGAAGGAGGGCTGCTGGAGCTCTGCAGCGGCGCCATCGCGCTGATTGGACACTACGATGCCCAGACCGGCGTAACCCTGAAGGAGCGGCCCGGCTTGATGCCTTATTTATAGCAATCATCAAAAAACGAGTCGCACTTGACAACGGGTGTATAACAGAGTCAGGAGATGAAGAATATGCTACACAATGAAGCGAGAAATCTTTTGATAGCTGGCTATGCAAAGACGAAAGACGTCCATCTGATAGCGAGCGCGTACTCGGTAAGTGAACGAACGGTATACCGTT
>MSHH01000008.1 GCA_001941075.1 Oscillospiraceae bacterium Zagget6
AACACCGAGGCCGATTTGGTGGTGGGCGTCCCCGACAGCGGCATTGTGGCCGCCATGGGCTACGCCAAGGAGTCCGGCATCCCCTACGGCATGGGGCTGATGAAAAACCGCTACATTCATCGGACGTTCATCCACAGCCGCAAAATCCAGCGGCAGAAATCTATCCGCATCAAGCTCAACGCCATGAGCGCCGTGGTCAGGGGAAAACGCCTGATTCTGGTGGACGACTCCATCGTCCGGGGCGGCACCATGGCCCGCATCATTCAGCTGTTGCGGGACGCGGGGGCCACCGAGGTCCACGTGAAAATCACCGCGCCCCCCTTTGTCCACGCCTGCTACTACGGCACCGCCATCCCCAACGAGCGGCACCTGGTCGCCTACAACCGGACAGAGGAGGAGGTTTGCCAGCTCATCGGCGCGGATTCCCTGCAATATATGCCTCTGGAGGGGCTGGAGCACCTGTCCAAGAAGCTGAACCTGCGGTACTGCGATGCCTGCTTTTCCGGCAACTACGTTTTGCCCATCCCCAAGCTCCGCTCCGAGCCGCTCTACTCTGTCACCTATCCTGAGGAGGAAACCTGAACATGAACACCAACAGCAAATCCGCTTCCTACGCTGCCGCCGGTGTAGATGTGACCGCCGGATACGAGGCGGTGGACCGCATCAAGCCCCTGGTCGCCTCCACCTATATCCCCGGTGTGCTGGGGGATCTGGGCGGCTTCGGCGGTCAGTTTGCCCCGGACTTCGCTGGTATGAAGCGCCCCGTGCTGGTTTCCGGTACGGACGGCGTGGGCACCAAACTGAAGCTGGCCTTTTTGATGGACAAGCACGACACCGTAGGCATCGACTGCGTAGCCATGTGCGTCAACGACATCATCTGCGGCGGCGCTATGCCTCTGTTTTTTCTGGATTACATCGCCTGCGGCAAAAACGTCCCCAGCCGCATTGAGCAGATCGTCAAGGGCATCACCGACGGCTGCAAGATGTCCGACTGCGCCCTGGTGGGCGGCGAGACCGCCGAAATGCCCGGCTTCTACCCGGAGAACGAATATGACCTGGCCGGGTTCGCCGTGGGCATGGTGGATGAGGACAAGCGCATCGACCCTGAAACCCGGATGCAGGAGGGCGACGTGCTGCTGGGCATGACCTCCAGCGGCGTCCATTCCAACGGCTTCTCTCTGGTCCGCAAGGTGCTGGACATCGAGAACCACTGGGACGACCACTATGACGAGCTGGGCAACACCCTGGGCGCGGAACTGCTGCGGCCCACCGTCATCTATGTCCACGCTATCCGCCAGCTGCTGGCCGCCGGGGTGGACATCCACGGCGTCAGCCACATCACCGGCGGCGGCTTCTATGAAAACGTCCCCCGCATGATGAAGAAAGGGCTGACCGCTGTCATCGACACCCGCTCCTTTCCCCGCCTGCCCATTTTCGACATCATCCAGCGGGCCGGGAACATCCCCACAAGAGATATGTACAACACCTTCAACATGGGCATTGGCATGGTCGTAGCCCTGCCCAAAGACCAGGCGGGCCTCGCCATGGGCACCGCCGTCCGCGCCGGGCAACACGGCTTTATCATCGGCTCCGTTAAGGCGGGAGACGCCGGCGTGGAGGTCGTGTTTTGATGGTGCGCATTGCTGTGCTGGTGTCCGGCGGCGGCACCAACCTCCAGGCTCTCATCGACGCCCAGGCCAGAGGGGAGATCAAGAACGGCCAAATCGCCGCCGTGATCTCCTCCTCCCCCACCGCCTATGCCCTGGAGCGGGCGGCGAAGGCGAACATCCCCGGCTACGTTGTCAACCGCAAGGATTACGCCGACAACCGGGCTATGACAGTTGCCCTGGCCCAGCAGCTCAAAGAGTTGGACATCGGCCTGGTGGTGCTGGCGGGCTTTATGTACGTTCTCACCGAGGAGCTGGTACACGCCTACCCCAACGCCATCATCAACATCCACCCCGCCCTCATCCCCTCCTTCTGCGGGGAGGGCTACTATGGGCTGCACGTCCACGAGCGGGCGCTGGAATACGGCGTCAAAGTTTCCGGCGCAACCGTCCACTTCGTCTCTGAGGAGTGCGACGGCGGCCCCATCATCCTGCAAAAGGCCGTAGCCGTCAACGAGGACGACACCCCCGCGACCTTGCAGCGCCGCATCATGGAGCAGGCAGAATGGGTCCTCCTGCCCCAGGCTGTGAGCTTATTCTGTGAAGGGCGGCTCTCCGTGGAAGGCCGCATCGTTCACATCCGCTGACGGTGCTGGAACGACTGCTGCACGGGTTCAACCGGCCAAAGACGGCCTGGCCCGCGCATTTCGACACCATCGTCAGTCTGGGCTTTAACTGCGAGGTCAGCTTCCGCATCCAAGACCACCTGGGAGGCAAGCTGGACTCTTACCCCTTCTCCTGGTGCTATGTCTACGGCGACGCAGACCTGCCCCGGTGCATGGAGTACCCGGAGACCATCCTCTCCGGCGGCGTGGAGCTGCAAAGCAACGGGATGTTTCTCTGCAAGACCACTCACCTCTCCTTCCACGGCAAAACCCCGCTGGAGCAGCTGCGGCTGCCCAATGGCCGGGAGGACCCCGAGGCCGTGGTACAGGCCATGCAGGAGCTGCGGGGCCGTATGGCCCACCTGGAGCACAAGTTCCAGCGGCTGCTGGAGGGGGACCGCACCACCCTTTTCGTGATGAAAAACGCCAAGATCGCCCTGGATCCGGAAGGCGCTGTCAACGATGTGGCGGCTCTGGCCCTGTGGCTGGAACAGCACTACCGGGGCGGGAATTACCTGCTGGTGGTTGTGACGGAGCGGGCATACGCCCTCCCCCGGCTGACCCGGCTGGAAAACGACCACCTGACCTTCCGCACCGTCTCCTCTTTTGCCAAAGAGGGACAGGCCCAGTCCGGCGGCGACCAGGCAGGGTGGGCTGCGATCTTCGACGAATTTGACGGAGACCGGTACGCCCTGCGGATGTTTCAATAATTTGTAACCTTTTACGACTGTTTCGCGCCCTGGGCGCATTGGGAGGTTCCTATGAGAAAACTGGACATTGCCACCGAACTGAAAAACAACCCCTATCCCGGCCGGGGTATCCTGCTGGGCCGCAGCGCGGACAACACCCAGGCGGTCATCGCCTATTTCATCATGGGCCGCAGCGTGAACAGCCGCAACCGGATTTTTACTGTCACCGAGGACGGCATCCACACCCAGGCGTATGACCCCGCCAAAATGGTGGACCCCAGCCTGGTCATCTATCACCCCGTCCGGTACTACGAAGGCAAGACCATTGTCACCAACGGCGACCAGACCGACACCATTTGGAAGGCGTTCCAGGAGGGCCACTGCTACCGCCACGCCCTGCTGACCCGGACCTTTGAGCCGGACGCCCCCAACTACACCCCCCGCATCTCCGGCGTGGTGAAGCCTGACGGCAGCTATAACCTGTCCATCCTCAAGAGCGCCGACGGCGACCCCTCCTGCTGCTGCCGGTACTTCTACGAGTACGACGTCCCCATCGCCGGGGAGGGCCGCTTCCTCCACACCTACATGGGCGACGGCGACCCCCTCCCCTCCTTCGAGGGCGAGCCGGAGCGGGTGGGCATCTCCGCCGCCACCGCCGGGGAGCTGGCCGACCTGCTGTGGGACAGCCTGAACAAGGAGAACAAGGTCTCCCTGTTCGTGCGGTACATCGACCTTGCCACCGGCAAAACCGATGATGTCATCAAAAACGTCAACGAATAATTATTTCCGACGATCTCTTTGAATCAGCCGCGTGGTAAAAAGCTATTAGCCATTAGCTGTTAGCTGTTAGTCAGGCACTACCAGTCTAAAGCAAATCGCTAAAAAAGAAGCTGAAAAGAAAACCATCCGTTTGTAAAGTGATGCAAACGGCAAACGCAGCGCGTAATGCTTAGAACCGCAAGGCTAATAGCTAAGAGCTAAAAGCTAACAGCTATCAAGCTGAGCAATCCGAACAACCAATTCACTTTTTGGGAGGCTGTGAACATGAAAGAACTGGAACTGAAATACGGCTGTAACCCCAACCAGAAGCCCTCGAAAATTTACATGTCCGCGGGCGAGTTGCCCGTCACCGTCCTCAACGGCAAGCCCGGCTATATCAACTTTATGGATGCCTTCAACTCCTGGCAGCTGGTCAAGGAGCTGAAAGAAGCCACCGGTATGCCCTCCGCCGCATCCTTCAAGCACGTCTCCCCTGCCGGGGCCGCCGTGGGCAAGCCCCTCAGCGACATCGACCGGGCCATCTACTTTGTGGACAAGGATGCGGACATCACTCCCATCGCCGCCGCCTACATCCGCGCCCGAGGCGCTGATCGGCTCTGCTCTTACGGCGACTGGGCCGCCCTCTCCGATGTCTGCGACGCCGCCACCGCCGCCTACCTGAAAAACGAGGTCTCCGACGGCATCATCGCCCCCGGTTACACCGACGAGGCCTTGGCTATTCTGAAAACCAAGAAGAAGGGCAACTACAACGTCATTCAAATTGACCCGGATTACGTCCCTAAGTCCCAGGAGCGCCGGGAAATTTTCGGCGTGGTTTTTGAGCAGGGCCACAACTTCCTGAAAATCGACGAGGAAATGCTGCAAAACATCGTCACTGACAGCAAGGAACTGCCCCAGGCCGCCAAAATCGACCTGATCGTGGCTCTCATCACCCTGAAATACACCCAGTCCAACTCCGTCTGCTACGTCAAGGACGGCCAGACCATCGGTGTGGGCGCGGGCCAGCAGAGCCGCATCCATTGCACCCGTTTGGCGGGCGACAAGGCCAACAACTGGTGGATGCGCCAGCATCCCAAGGTGCTGGGCCTCCAGTTCGTGGACGGCATCCGCCGCCCCAACCGGGACAACGCCATCGACGTTTACACCTCCAACGAGTACGAGGATGTGCTGGCCGAGGGCGTGTGGCAGGAGAACTTCAAGGTCAAGCCCGAGGTGCTGACCGAGGAGGAGAAAAAAGCCTGGATCGCCCAGATGAGCGACGTGTCCTGCGGCTCCGACGCCTTCTTCCCCTTCGGGGATAACGTGGAGCGGGCATTCAAGTCCGGTGTGAAATACATCGCCGAGCCGGGCGGCTCCATCCGGGACGACAACGTCATCGCGGCCTGCAACAGCCACGGCATTACCATGTGCTTCACCGGTATCCGGCTGTTCCACCATTAACCAGTTTGGGCAGGGGCTACTCCCCTGCCCTTTTCGGTTTGCGGAAAATGGGGCTGTTCACCGGTGGGAAAGTCGTGTATAATGGAAGTATAAAATATCAACTTTCGGAGGTACACGATGAACCAAAAGGAACGGATGCTGGCGGGCCTGCCCTACCGGGCTGATTTTGACGGATTGCTGGAGGAACGGGACGCCTTCAAACGGAAAATCTTCACCTACAACCAGACGCCGCCCTGGGAACACGAGGCCCTCTCCGCCCAGCTGCGGGCGCTGCTCGGCAAGGTCGGGGAAGGCTCCTGCATTGAGCCGCCCTTCCACTGCGACTACGGCTGGAACATTGAGCTGGGCAGCGGCTGTTTCATCAACTACAACCTGACTGTCCTGGACGTGGGCAAAGTGACCATCGGGGACAGCTGCCTGTTCGCCCCCAACGTGTCCCTCTACACGGCGGGGCACCCCATCCACCCGGACAGCCGCCTCTCCTACTATGAGTACGGCATCCCCATCACCATCGGGAGCCGCGTCTGGCTGGGCGGCAACGTCATCGTCCTCCCCGGCGTGACCATCGGGGACGACGCGGTGATTGGCGCGGGCAGCGTAGTGACGAAGGACATCCCGGCGGGCTGGATTGCCGCTGGGAACCCCTGCAAGCTGATTCGGCAAATCACTGAGGCAGACCGAGATTACTATTTCAAAGACCGTAAATTCGACGTGACAGACTACTGACGAGGACAAAGCAATGGCCAGACGAGACAAAATCAACTATTACCTGGACCTGGCGGATGTGGTCTCCAAGCGGGGGACCTGTCTGCGCCGCCGCTATGGGGCGGTCATCGTCAAAAACGACGAAGTCATCTCCACCGGCTATGTAGGTGCGCCCAGAGGTCGAAAAAACTGCACCGATTTGGGCTATTGCATCCGGCAACAGCTGAAAATCCCCCGTGGAGAGCGGTACGAGCTGTGCCGCAGCGTCCATGCCGAGCAGAACGCCATCATCAGCGCAGAACGCAACAAAATGATCGGCGCGACCATGTACCTCTCTGGGCGGGAGGTCTCTACCGGGGAGTATATCAAAAATTCCTGTAGCTGCTCCCTGTGCAAGCGGTTCATCATCAACGCGGGCATCAAAAACGTCTTTATCCGGGACACGGAGGACGAATACCGGGAGATTCTGGTACAGGACTGGATCGACAACGACGAGTCCTTAGAAGGCACCTTTGGATATTGATTGACACGATTTTTACACGATTCTAAAAACAGGAGTGTTTCAAATGAAAGTATTAGTAGTCGGCGGCGGTGGCCGCGAACACGCCATCTGCTGGAAATTGGCCCAGTCCCCCAAGGTGACCGAGCTGTACTGCGCCCCCGGCAATGCGGGCATTTCCTCTTTGGCTACCTGCGTCCCCATCAGGGCAACCGACGTGGACGCCATGGTCCAGTGGGCCAAGGAGAACCAGATGGATTTCGTCATGGTGGCCCCGGACGATCCCCTGGCCCTGGGCATGGTGGACGCCATGGAGGAGGCCGGGCTGAAAGCCTTCGGTCCCCACAAAAACGCCGCCATCATCGAGGCGTCCAAGGCGTTCTCCAAGGAGCTGATGGCAAAGTACCACATTCCCACCGCCCAGTACCAGACCTTCACCGACGAGGCGGAGGCTCTGGCCTACATCGACGAGCAGGGCGCGCCCATCGTGGTCAAAGCCGACGGTCTGGCCCTGGGCAAGGGCGTCACCGTGGCCGCCACAGTGGACGAAGCGAAACAGGCCGTCCGGGACATGATGGAGGGCGGCAAATTCGGCGCCTCCGGCTCCACGGTGGTCATCGAGGAGTGCATGACCGGCCCGGAGGTGACGGTGCTGGCCTTTGCCGACGGAGAACACGTGGTCCCCATGCTTTCCTCTCAGGATCACAAGCGGGCCTATGACGGCAACGAAGGCCCCAACACCGGCGGCATGGGCGCGTTCGCTCCCTCCCCCAACTACACCCCGGAAATCGCCGAGCAGTGTATGCGGGAGATTTTCGCCCCCACCATGGCCGCGATGAAGGCAGAGGGCCGACCATTCAAGGGCGTGCTCTACTTCGGCCTGATGCTGACCCCCACCGGCCCCAAGGTGGTGGAGTACAACGCCCGTTTTGGCGACCCGGAGACCCAGCCCCTGCTCTATCAGCTGGACACCGACCTGTTTGACATCTTCAACGCCTGTGTGGACGGCACCCTGGACCAGATCGACATCCGATGGAAGGACGGCGCGGCCTGCTGCCTGGTGCTGGCCTCCGGCGGCTACCCCCTCAGCTACGAGAAGGGCAATGTCATCTCCGGCCTGGACCAGGTGAAGGACGCCTATGTGTTCCACGCGGGCACCAAGTTCGGTCCCAACGGGGAATACCTGACGAGCGGCGGACGGGTGCTGGGCGTCACCGCCTGCGGCGCGACCCTGGCCGAAGCCGTGGACAACGCCTATGCCGCTGCAAAGCCCATCACCTGGAAGGATATGCACTTCCGCACCGACATTGGTAAGGTGTGGGTGGAGTAAGCCTCTGAAACACATTTAAACGCACAAATCCCCTCCAACCGCACGTTGGAGGGGATTTTGACGCTTTATTCTGCTTTTTCCGGCAAAAACAGCCGGACCCGGCCCATGGGCGTGACGCAGCCCCCCTGCACCAGCAGGCCGCCGTCGTTGTACATGGCAAAGACGGGCTTGCCCCGCTCCCGGCGTACCCGGTCGATGCTGGCGTGCTGGAGGTCGGTCTCCCGGTAGTGGACTTCGATGTAAAACCGATCCAGCATATCCATGCCGGACAGATAGACGAAGTTGGGGTAGTCCTCGTCCGGGGTGATATGGTAGCGCTTCATCTGCACCATGGCTCCGGCGCTGCACCCCATGACGATACCATCGAACTGTTCAATGAGTTCCGTCAGCCCCCACCGGCCCAGCCGGTACATCATATGGTCGGGCCAGCCGCCGGTGAAAAACAGGATGTCGCTGCTTTGGATTTTCTGCCGGGCGGACTGGGGAGTGTCCCGGAACCAGTTGACCAGCTCCACCTGCTCCGGGTCAATGCCGTAATGGGCGAAGGCGGGCAGCAGGTCACGGCGGTGGCCCTCTGAGGCGGCCTGTACCTCGTCCATGCCCGCATTGAAGGAAAAGGCGATGACCGTGGCCCGCATATCGGGCTGCAAAATCCGCTCCAGCCAGGCCGCCGCCCACGGCTCCTGAAAGGCGTAGGTGTTCAGCAAAACGTTGGTCCTCATGATGTACGCTCCCTTCTCTTACAAAACAGGCCCTTTTCCCACGCAGAAAAGGGCCTGTCGAGATGTTTTTTACTTCGCCAGACAGCCCAGGACCAGATTTAACAGCTCTTGCTTGCCCGTCCCCTTCTCGGCGGAAAAGGCCACCAGGGGCACGTCCTCCCCCAGCTCCAGGGTCTCCCGGATGCGGGCCAGGTTGGGTTCCACCTCGGACTTTTTCAGCTTGTCCAGTTTGTTGGCTACCACCGCGAAGGGGCAGCCGGTGTCCTTGAACCACTGGGCCATGGTGCAGTCGTCGGCGGTGGGCTTGTGCCGGGCGTCCACGATGAGCAGGCCCAGGGTGATTTGCTCATCGGCAAAATACGCCTCCATCAGCTGGCCCCAGCGGTCGCGCTCCGCCTTGGAGACCTTGGCGTAGCCGTAGCCGGGCAGGTCCACCAGATAAAAGCTGTTGTCGATGAGAAAATAGTTCACCTGGCGGGTCTTGCCGGGGGAGTTGCCCACCCGCGCCAGGTTTTTGCGGTCCAGCAGCCGGTTGATGACTGAGGACTTGCCCACGTTGGAGCGCCCCGCCATGGCGATCTGCGCCCGCCCGTCGTGGAGGAAGTCCCCCGCTTTGGCGGCGGAGCGCACGTATTCCGCGTTGTGCAGATTCATAATTCCCTCACTGTTGAATGGTCAGGCCCTGTTCCGGGCCGTTGTGTTCCACCGGGAGCAGCGGATTTTCCAGCTTCGGCTCCTCCGCCCTGCCGGTGGGCAGGGAGATGAGCGCCTCGGCCAGCACCGCGTCCACCTGAGCGGCGGTGACAAACCGCAGCGCCCCGGCCACGGTGGGGTCAATTTCCTCCAGATCCTTTTCGTTGTCCCGGGGGATGATGACAGTTTTCATGCCGGCGCGATAGGCCGCCATGGTCTTTTCCCGCAGACCGCCGATGGGCAGCACCCGGCCCCGCAGCGTCACCTCGCCGGTCATGGCCACGTCAGGTTTGACCGGCGTGTTGGTCAGGGCGGAGACGATGGCGGTGGTGATGGTGACACCGGCGGAAGGCCCGTCCTTGGGGACAGCCCCCTCCGGGAAGTGGATGTGGATGTCCCGGTCCTTGTAGAAGTCAGCAGGCACCCCCAGCCTGTCCGCAGCGGAGCGGATATAGGAGATGGCAGAGTGACAGGACTCCTGCATGACGCTGCCCAGGTTGCCGGTAGGCTCTACCTTGCCGGTGCCGGGCAGCACGTTGACCTCTACCTCCAGCATTTCGCCGCCCACGGAGGTCCAGGCCAGACCGTTGACCACGCCCACCTGGGGTGTGCGGTCATACCGCTCCCGGTGATACTTGCGGATGCCCAGGAATGTTTCCAGGTTGTCCCCGTTGATAGTGACGCGCTTGGTCTCGCCGCTGACCAGCTGCATGGCTCCCCGGCGGCACAGCCGGGCCAGCTGCCGTTCCAGCTGCCGCACGCCGGACTCCATGGTGTACCCGGCGATGATCTCCCGAATGGCGTCGTCCGTGACCCGGAAGTTACGGCCATTGACGCCGTGACGCTTCATCTCCTTGGGCAACAGGTGGCGGCGGGCGATTTGCAGCTTCTCCTCGTCGGTGTAAGAGGACAGCTCGATGACCTCCATCCGGTCCCGCAGAGGGGCAGGCACCGCGCCCAGGTCGTTGGCGGTGGTGATAAACAGCACATCGGACAGGTCGAAGGGCAGCTCAAGGAAGTTGTCCCGGAAGGTGGCGTTTTGCTCAGCGTCCAGCACCTCCAGCAGCGCGGAGGAGGGGTCGCCTTTGTAGTCGCTGCCCAGCTTGTCCACCTCGTCCAGCAAAATCAGTGGGTTGGAACTGCCCGCCTTTTCCACGGCCTTAATGATCTGACCGGGCATAGCCCCGATATAGGTCTTGCGGTGGCCGCGGATCTCTGCCTCGTCGTGGATGCCGCCCAGGGAGATACGGGCCATCTTCCGGTTCATGGCCTTGGCCAGGGATGCGGCAATGGAGGTCTTGCCCACGCCGGGAGGCCCTGCCAGGCAGATGATCTGTCCCCGCAGGTCCGGGGCCAGCTTGCGCACGGCGATGAACTCCAAAATGCGCTCCTTGACCTTTTCCATGCCGTAGTGGTCGGCGTCCAGCACCTTTCGTGCCGCATCCAGGTTGACCCGCTCCTTGGTGCGCTTGTTCCAGGGCAGGTCCAGGCACACGTCCAGATAGTTGCGGATGACCGACCCCTCGGCGGAGCCAAAGGGCTGCTTTGCCAGCCGTTTCAGCTCCTTGTTGAGCTTCTCCTCTACTTCCTGGGGCAGATGGGCCTGGGCGATTTTGTCGGCGTACTCCTGGAGGTCGCTGTCGCCGTCCTCTCCCTCGCCCAGTTCGCTCTGAATGACCTTCAGCTGCTCCCGCAGGTAATAATCCTTCTGGACCTGGTTCATATGCTCCTGCATTTTGTCATCCAGGTCGTGCTCCAGCTCCAGCACCTCACCCTCTCGCTTGAGGATGGCGTTGAGCTTTTCCAGACGGCGGAGGGGCCGCACCTCGTCCAAAATGCTCTGCTTGTCCTCGGTGCGGATGGCGATGTTCTGGGCAATGAAGTCGGCCAGATACGCCGGGTCCCGGCTGGAGATGACCGTCAGCACCACCTCCGGGGCCATCTTGGGGGACAGCTCCGCGTAGTGTTCAAACAGTTCATAGGTCTGGCGCAGCACCGCCTCACTGCGGAGGGTGCCGGAGATGGTGACGTTGGGAATTTTCTCCACGGCGGCGATGAGGTAGGGCTTGGTCTCCCGCAGCTCCACCAACCGGGCGCGGGACAGGCCCTCCACCATAATGCGCACGTTGTCCCCCGGCAGGCGGAGCAGCTGCCGGACGGCCACAATGGTGCCCATGCCGTACAAGTCCTTGTACTCCGGCTCCTCCACGGCCAGGTCCTTCTGAGTCACCAGAAAGATGGTGTCTCCGTCCTCCATGGCGACATTCAGCGCCCGAATGGACGCCTCCCGTCCCACGTCGAAGTGGACGGTCATGCCGGGGAAAATCGTCAGGCCCCGCAGGGCCATTGCGGGCATATCCGTTGTGTTGGCAACAGGTTCGGAAATCAGTTCTTCGTTCATGGTCAGATTCCTCTTACAATGGGAAACAATGAGAAAGGCGCAGGGACTCAGAGCGAACACGCCCAGGCCCCTGCGTAGAGCTTCTCCTGGGCGGTATCGCCCTGGGATTTGTTGTTTTACTGGTTCGTTCGATCACCGCTCAGGATGCGGTCCCCCGGCGGCGCTTTTTGGCGTCCTGGGAGACGCCGCTCGCTGTGCGGCGAGGCGGGATGCGGCGGGTCTGGCTGGGGTTCCGCTCGATCAGCGGCTCCCCGGTGTGCCGGACACAGTCGGTGGTAATGGTCACCTTGGTGATGGTGGGGTCAGAGGGGACCATGTACATCAGCTGGTTCATGGTGTCCTCCACCACTGCCCGCAGTCCGCGAGCGCCAATACCCCGGTCTTGCGCGGCCTCCGCGATGACCTCCAGCGCCTCCGGCTGGAACTCCAGCTGCACCTGGTCGTACTCCATCAGCTTTTGGTACTGCTTGACGAGAGCGTTCTTGGGCTGGGTCAGGATCTGCACCAGCTGGTCCCGGTCCAGGGCGCTGAGGGTGGTGATGACCGGCAGACGGCCAATCAGTTCGGGGATGATGCCGAACTTCAACAGGTCGTGGGGTTGCAGCTCCTTCAACAGAGAGGTGGCCTGCTTCTCCTTCTTGCTCAGCAGCTCGCCGCCGAAGCCGATGCTGGTGCGGTCTGTGCGGTCCTCGATGATCTTCTCGATGCCGTCGAAAGCACCGCCGCAGATAAAGAGGATGTTGGTGGTGTCCACCTGAATGAACTCCTGATGGGGATGCTTGCGCCCGCCCTGAGGCGGCACGTTGGCAACGGTGCCCTCCAGAATTTTGAGCAGCGCCTGCTGGACGCCCTCGCCGGAGACGTCCCGCGTAATGGAGGTGTTCTCACTCTTGCGGGCGATTTTGTCAATTTCGTCCACGTAGATGATGCCCCGCTCGGCCAGTTCCACGTCGTAGTCGGCGGCCTGCACCAGGCGCAGCAGAATGTTCTCCACGTCGTCGCCCACATAGCCCGCCTCGGTCAAAGTGGTGGCGTCGGCGATGGCAAAGGGCACCTTCATCATCTTGGCCAGCGTCTGGGCGAAAAGGGTCTTGCCGCAGCCGGTGGGACCCAGCAGCAGGATGTTGGACTTTTGCAGCTCTACGCCGTTGTCCTCCTTCATCCCGTAGCGGATGCGCTTATAGTGGTTGTAGACCGCCACGGACAGAGTGACCTTCGCGTCCTCCTGGCCGATGACGTACTGGTCCAGCACGGCGCGAATTTCCTGGGGAGTGGGCAGCTCATCCAGGAGATCGTCTCCCACGCCTTCCGATTCGTAGTAGTCGCCCATGGTGTCGTCCAGGATGCTATTGCACAGGCCGACGCACTCGTTACAGATATACACGCCCGGCCCGGCGATGATCCGCCGGACCTTATCCTGGCTCTTGCCGCAGAAGGAGCAGCGGATGCTGTGCTTGTCGTCGTTTTTCGCCATACTTGCTTGATTCCTTTCCCTCTTTCAGAGGGGGAGCAGCGGCCAGAGCCACCACTCCCCGTTTAGGGCTGGATTACCGGTTATAGATGACCTGGTCGATCAGGCCATACTCTTTTGCTTCCTCGGCGGTCAGCCAGTGGTCCCGCTCGGTTTCGGCTTTGATGGTCTCCACCGGCTTGCCGGTGTTGGCCGCCAGGATCTCGTTCAGGTTCTGCTTGATTTTCAGGAAATGCTCCACGTCGATCTCCATGTCCGTGACCTTGCCCTGGGTGCCGGCGGAGGGCTGATGGATCATGATTTCAGAGTTGGGCAGGGCGATGCGCTTGCCCTTGGCCCCGCTGGAGAGCAGGAAGGCGCCCATGCTGGCGGCCATGCCGCTGCAAATGGTCTGCACATCGCACTTGATATACTGCATGGTATCATAGATGGCCATGCCTGCCGTCACGCTGCCGCCAGGACTGTTAATGTAAAGCTGGATGTCCTTGTCGGGATCCTGGGCCTCCAGGTAAAGCAACTCCGCCTGGATGACCTGGGCCTGAGAATCGTCCACCTCACCGGCCAGAAAGACGATGCGGTCGTTCAGCAGCCGGGAAAAGATGTCGTAAGAACGCTCTCCACGGTTGGTCTGTTCCACTACATAAGGTACTAAGCTCATGAGATACTCCTTTGCTTCGAGGAACCTCTGATTCAAGGTCATTGAACCGGAGCTTCCAAATGGGCGGCTCCGCGTCCGATGCGCAGTGCCGCGCCGGGAAAATGCGATTCGTCCCGCCGGGCAGGTCGCCCGGCAGACATTATTATATCCCGCCAACGGGAAATTATACCGATTGGGGAATCTTACTCCTCCGCAGGCTTCTCGTCGGGGGCTTCCTCAGCAGGCTCCTCAGCGGGGGCGGCCTGCTCAGTCACTTCCACCTCATCGGTCAGCTCAGTGACCACGGCGGAGCCGTAGATCAGCTTGGTGGCCTTGTCCATCTTGACGCTGTAGGCAATCTGGTCGTCGGTGATGGCGGCGCGGATCTTGTCCTCTTCCATGTTGTATTCCTCGGCCAGCTTCTCCACCTCGGCCTGCTTCTCTTCCTCGGTGGCCTCGAAGCCCTCAGCGGCGACCACCGCCTCCAGCACCAGGTCCTGCTGAATGCCACGCAGAGCGGAGGGGCGCATGTTCTCCCGGAACTCGGCCATGTTGCTGCCCATCATGCTCAGGTACTGCTCCAGGGTCACGCCCATACCGGAGACGCGGCTCTCCATGTTCTGCATCTGCTTGTCCAGCTCGTACTCCACCATGGTGTCGGGAATTTCCATCTCGGCGGCCTCGATGACCTGGTTCATGACAGCGGCTTCAAACGCCTGCTGCGCGTTGTCGGCCTTGCGCTTTTCCACCTTGGCGCGCAGGTCAGCCTTCAACTCGTCCAGGGTCTCGAACTCGGAGACGTCCTTGGCGAACTCGTCGTCGATTTCAGGCACGTCGTCGGCCTTGACCTCGTGGAGCTTGACCTTGAACACGGCAGGCTTGCCGGCCAGCTCCTCCGCGCCGTACTCGGCGGGGAAGGTGACATTGATGTCCTTCTCCTCACCGGCGGACATGCCGACGATCTGCTCCTCGAAGCCGGGGATGAAGGAGCGGGAGCCGACTTTCAGGCTGTACTGCTCGCCCTTGCCGCCCTCGAAGGGCACGCCGTCCATGAAGCCCTCGAAGTCGATGACGGCGGTGTCGCCGTCCTCCACGGGGCGGTCCACGGTCTCCTGGGTGGTGGCGCGGGAGATGAGGGGCTTCATTTCGTCCTCCACGTCCTGGTCGGTGACCACGACAGTGTCCTTGGCGGAGGCAACGCCCTTGTACTGGCCCAGCTTGACCTCAGGCTTGACGCCTACGGTGGCGGTGAACTGGAAGCCGTCCGCGCCAACGTGCTCGATGTTCAGCTGGGGATAGCCCACCACTTCCAGGTCGGCCTCTTTGATGGCGTCCTCCAGGGCCTGAGGATACACGTCGTTGATGGCGTCCTCATAGAAAATGGTTTCGCCGTACATCTTCTCGATGAGCTTGCGGGGGGCCTTGCCCTTGCGGAAGCCGGGAACGGACATGCTGCCCTTGGCCCGGCGATAGACCTTGTTCACGGCGGCGTCAAATTCCTCCGCGCCCACCTCGATGGTCAGGACGACAGTGTTTTTCTCTTTCTTTTCCACGTTTTTCAGGTTCATGGGTCGTTTCCTCCTAGATGTCCCCCACAGGGGCGCATGATTCATCGCGTCCGCCGGTGTTTCCCGGCGCTGGCGCAAATTTAATACAAAATCCTACGAACGATAATTCTAACAGATATGCACGGAGATTTCCACCGTTATTTTGCATATTTTTTTAAAATTCTAAAATTCTTTTGGGCACGAAGTTCAGGTGGTCGGCGGAAATGAGGGAAAACCGGGTCCCGTTATGCCACCCCTCCACCGCCAGGCGAATGCTGGGGCCGTGGAGGTGGGCGAAGTAGCACTGCCGCACCTGATACCGCTCCAGCAGCTCCAAAATCTCCGGGCAGCGGTAGCCCTGGTAGATGGGGGGATAGTGGAGAAAGACGAGCTTCTCCCGGTCCCCCGCCGCCTGGAGGGATGTCTCCAGCCGGATGACCTCCCGGCGGAGCATTTTTTCGTTGTGGCCACCCTTTTCCTCATCCAGGAACCAGCCTCTTGTACCGCACAGGGCCACGTCCCCGTAGAGCAAACAGTTGTTGTGAAGCAGTTCAAACCGGAAGCCGTTCTCCTGAAAGAAGCGGTTCATCTTGCTGGCGGTGGTCCACCAGTAGTCGTGGTTGCCCTTGAGCAAAATCTTCCTGCCACCGGGCAGGGCGTCCAAAAAGGCGAAGTCCCGCAGGCTCTCCCCTAGGGACATCCCCCAGGACAGGTCCCCACAAAACACCACGGTATCCTCTGGCGCTACGCACTGGAACCCGGCCAGCAGCTTGTCCACATAGCCCACCCAATTTCCGCCGAACACTTCCATCGACTTGGGGCTGTTCAGAGACAGGTGGGGGTCGCCGATCGCGTAAAGCGCCATACCGTCCTCCTTTACCGCAGGAAGTCGTTGACCACGGCCTTCATCTCGCTCTTGTCGGTGTACGAGGTGAAGCGGACCTTTTTCTCCTTCAAGGTTGCCAGAGGCGCGGGGGCCTCCACGCCGGTCTCCTCGGCCAGCTGGTCCAGCAGTGCGGTGCCCGTCCGCAGATTGCGGACTCCCAGGGCGTCCAGCACTGCGTCGCCAAATTTGAAGGGGCTGGCGGTGGAGGCCACCACGGTGACGGTCTCGTCCTCCGTCTCCTTCCGGTAATCCGCCAGCACCTTAAAGGCCACGGCGGTGTGGGTGTCGATGAGGTAATCCTCTCCCCGCTTCATGGCGGCAATGGCGGCTTTGGTGGCGGTTTCGTCGGCGTATCCGGCGGCAAACTCCCGCTGGAGCTTCTGGAGAATGCTGTCGCTGACCTGATACCGGCCCACCCGGTTCAGCTCCTCCATATAGGAGGCCACCAGCTGGTCGTCCTCCTCCGAGAGCAGGTAGAGCAGCCGCTCCAGGTTGCTGGAGATGAGGATGTCCATGGACGGGGAAACCGTGTTGTAGAACTGCCGGTTGCGGTCATAGACGCCGGTTTTGATGAAGTCGGTGAGAACGTTGTTGCTGTTGGAGGCGCAGATCAGCTTGTTCACTGGCAGGCCCATCTGCTTTGCGTAGAACGCCGCCAGAATGTTGCCGAAGTTGCCGGTGGGAACGCAGATGTTGATGGCCTCACCGGGCTGAATGGCCTCGTCCCGCAGCAGGTCACAGTAGGCGGAGATATAGTAGACGATCTGCGGCAGCACCCGGCCCCAGTTGATGGAGTTGGCGGAGGAGAGGAAGTAGCCCCGCTGGGCCAGTTCTTCCCGCAGTTCCTCATCGGAGAACAGGGTTTTTACGCCGGTCTGGGCGTCGTCGAAGTTGCCGATGACGGCGCTGACGCCTACGTTGTCGCCCTCCTGGGTAGCCATTTGCAGCTGCTGAATTTCACTGACGCCATTCCGGGGATAAAAGACCAAAATCTTGGTCTGGTCCACATCCTTGAAGCCCTCCAGGGCCGCCTTGCCCGTGTCGCCGGAGGTGGCCACCAGAATACAGGCGGTCTTTTTCTCGTTGTTCTTTTTCAGCGAGAGGGAGAGCAGGTGGGGCAGCATTTGCAGCGCCATGTCCTTGAAGGCGCAGGTGGGGCCGTGCCACAGCTCCAGGCAATAGGTACTGTCGTCCACCTTGCGCACCGGCGCCACCGCCTTGGTGTCGAACTTGTCGGGGCCATAGGCCGCAGACGCGGCGCGGCTCAGTTCAAAGCTGGTGAAATGGTCCAGATACATCCCCATCACGTAGACGGCCCGCTGCTGATAGCTCATATCTTTTAGCATCATCAGCGCGCTGCCCGGCAAACGGGGGATCACCTGGGGGACGAACAGACCGCCCTCCCGGGACAAGCCCTGGGCGATGGCCTCCGCCGGGGTGTATTGCAGGGTTTTATTACGGGTGCTCACATAGTACATACTTGCTTCACCGTCCTCATCAGATTGTTGAAAAACAGGTCCTTGACCAGGGACTCCGGGTAGTTGTGCCGCAGCAGCGTCTCGTAGAAGTCCGCCCAGCTCCACACGCCGGTATAGCCCTGGGGCAGTCGGTCACAGCCGTCCCAGTCGCCGCCCAGAGCCACGTTCTTCTCCCCGCCCAGGGAGAGGAAGTGTTCCAGGTGGGCCAGCAGGGTGTCGCCAGTGACGACGCCATCGCCCAAAAAGGCAGCGTAGGCGTTCAGGCCCGCCACACCATGATTCTTCATTATGGCAGTAAATTGTTCGTCCGTCAAGTTCCTTGTATGAGAAAAGACGGCACGGCTGTTGGAATGACTGGCCATGATGGGCTTTTTCGCCGTCTCCATCACGCCCCAGAAGCCGGGGTCAGAGAGATGGGACACATCCACCAGCATCCCCAGCTGCTGCATTTTCTGCACGTACTCCACCCCCAGCGAGGTCAGGCCCTGTTCAGGGTGGTCCATATGGCTACCGGAGAGGGCGTTGGCGTGGTTCCAGGTCAGGTTCACCGCCCGGACACCCTTGTCATAGGCGTCTTGCAGCCCCTCCAGAGAGCAGCCGATCAACTCCGCTCCCTCCACCGAGAGAAACGCCGCCACCTTGCCCTGGCTCATGGCGTCCTTGGCCTCCCGCGCGGTGCGGCAGTGCTGGATGCGGTCACGGTACGTTTTACACTCCTTCTGGAACGTCTTGAACTCCCGCTTGACCACCGATTTGGTCATGGGCAGGGCGGAATCCCAGAAGATGGCGAAGAACTGGGCCTGCTGGCCGAAGTCCCCCACCCGGTCCAAATCCCACTGACCGCTGTTGCCCGCCAGCCGCTCCATGGGCATCCGGGCCAGGCGGCTGATGGTGTCACAGTGGCCGTCAAAAACAGATAGCTTCATTTTTCAACCTCCACTTCCGTCGAAGGCGTTGGGATAATAGCAAATTTCCGGCTGAACCGTCTCCGTCCCCTGGGGTGCGTAGACCTCCGCCACGTCGAACCGGGGCTGACGGCGTTCTTCCGGGTGTTCCTGTAAGTACAGCTCCGCAGCCAACAACAGCTTTCGCTGCTTGGAAGCGCTCACCGCCTCCCGTATCTCCATATAAGAGCGGGAGCGGCGGGTCTTGACCTCTACGAAGTACAACTCGGTCTCTGTGGCAGCAATGATGTCGATTTCTCCGTAGTGGCAGCGCCAGTTGGCCGCCAGGATGGTCACGCCCTGGCGCTCCAGCGCCCGGCGCACTTGCCGCTCTCCCCACTGGCCCAGCCGGGCCGATACCCCGCCGGTCACAGCTTTTTCAGGAAGGTCTTGCGGTGGATGGGACAGGGGCCGTACTTCCGCAGCATCTCATAATGCAGCTTGGTGGGGTAGCCCTTGTGCCGCTGGAACTGGTATTCGGGGTACAGCTCCGCCATTTCCAGCATGTAGTGGTCCCGGCTGACCTTCGCCAAAATGGACGCGGCAGCGATAGAAGCTGACAAGTTGTCTCCCTTTACAACCGTCCGGTTGGGGATTTGGATGCCGGGACTGCGGTTGCCGTCGATGAGGGCGAAGTCCGCCGCCGGGTCCAGCTGCTGAATGGCCCGGTCCATGGCCAGCATCCGGGCGTTGAGGATATTGATTTCGTCAATTTCCTGCTCCGTGGCCCAGGCCACTGCCCAGGCAATGGCCTGCTCTTTGATTTGCCCAAACAGCACTTCCCGGCGCTTTTCGGTCACTTTTTTGGAGTCATTGAGATACGGCAGGTCGTAATCCGGCGGCAAGATCACCGCCGCGCCGTAAACCGCCCCGGCCAGTGGGCCAGCCCCGGCCTCGTCCGCGCCACAGACGACCTTCCACCCGGCGGCGTAGCATTCCCGCTCGATGCTCCAGCGGTCAATTTGCTCCGTTTCCTGCTTTTTCATCTGCTGTTCTCCCCTGCCGTGGGCGGCGTTTCCAGTGTAAAGCGTCCCAGCTTGCCGGAGCGATATTCCTCCAACAGCACCCGGCTCATCCGCTCGGTGTCCACCTCACCGCCGGAAATCAGGAATCCCCGGTTCCGCCCGGCCTGTTCCACCAGCGCCCAGCTGTCGAAGTCCGGCGGGATGTCCAGCTTATAGCGGGCGGACACCGCCTCCGGGTAACGGCTGGCCAGCAGCTTCATCAGGTGGTTCGCCAGAGTCTCTACATCTAATATGGTATCCTTCACCGCGCCGGTAAAGGCCAGGTACATCCCCACGGTGGGGTCCTCGAACTTGGGCCAGAGGATACCCGGCGTGTCCAGCAGGTCCAGCCCCTCGTCTACGTTCACCCACTGCTTGCCCCGGGTGACGCCGGGGCGGTTCTGGGCGATGGCGGATTTCCGGTTGGCGACCTTATTGATAAAGGTGGACTTGCCCACGTTGGGGACGCCCACCACCATCACCCGCACCGGGCGACCCAACAGACCCTTCTCCCGCCAGCGTTCGATTTGGTCCTTCAAAATCGCCTTGACCACCGGGGAGAACTGCTTCACCCCCGCGCCGGTCTTGCAGTCCGTCTGGAGGACGGACATCCCCCGGCTACGGAAATACTCCGCCCAGCGCTGGTTCATGGCGGGGTCGGCCTGGTCCGCCCGGTTCAGCAAAATCAGCCGGGGCTTGCCCTCCACCAGTCCGTCCAGGTCCGGGTTGCGGCTGGCCAGGGGGATGCGGGCGTCGATGATCTCCACCACCAAATCCACCAGCTTCAAATTCTCCTGGATCATCCGGCGGGTCTTGGCCATGTGGCCGGGGTACCACTGGATGGTCATGGCGTCCTGGTCCTGGGGAACGTTCTTTTTTGCGGGGCGGGCCTTGCGGGGGTTGTTGTTCGCGCCGCCCCGGTTCTGTCGCTTCTTCATAGTGTCATCGTATCCTATTATCCCCTGTGCAAAAAAGGAGCGGTTGCCCGCTCCTTTTTTCTGCTCCAGGAAATTACAGTTTCTCCTTGACCTTGGCGGCCTTGCCCACCCGGTCGCGCAGATAGTACAGCTTGGCCCGGCGGACCTTACCGCGGCGGACAGTCTCCACCTTGACGACGTTGGGGGAGTGAACGGGGAAGACCTTCTCCACGCCCACGCCGTAAGAGATGCGGCGGACGGTAAAGGTCTCGGCCACGCCGCCGTGCTTCTTGGCGATGACGGTGCCCTCAAAGACCTGGATACGCTCTTTTGCGCCTTCCTTGATCTTGACATGGACGCGAACCGTGGAGCCGATCTCGATCTTCGGCACATCGGTCTTCATGTTCTGCGCATTCAGCGTTTCAACGAGATTCATGGTTTGTTTCCTCCTGTGATTATAGGTGTTCATGCCCGCTGGAATCATGTTCCGCCCTACCTGGGGCTGTGGCAGAGGACCACCCTTTGTTCAGACCGGTACACTATATCACACCTGCGATGGAATTGCAAGCGTTTTTTGCTTTTTTGTTCTGATTTTCCCTGGACGGGCATAGGTCAGGGACAGGAGGCGATTGCAATGGCGATGACCTATGGGACAAAGAACCGCCCGCCCCGGCGGGAGCGAAACCGGCGGCGCTCTCCCACCGGGCTGGGCGCGCTGGCTCAGCTGCTGGCAGCGGTGGGGTTGTTTCTGGTCTGCTTTGTGGGCAAGACCCAGTTTCCCCAGCAGACAGCGGTGTATCAGCAATATCTGACGGCGGCGCTGACCGGCACCACCGACTTCCAAGCCGCCTTTTCCGCTCTGGGGGAGGAACTGGCCCAGGGCGGCGACCCGCTGGAGGCGGTGGGCGACTGGTGCGTGGCGGTGTTCGCCCCGGCGGAGACGGCGGTGGACGAGACCCTTCCCGCAGCGGCAAACGTCCTCTTATCAGAGGAGGTACAGTTTTTCCTGACCTGGGACGGGGACGCGGCGGCCCTCTGCGCCCACCTGCTCCCCATCGAAGAATGACTGTGCGTTTTGACCGCCGGGGGCTGACCGCTGGGCGGGTGACGCTGACGGCGGATTTTCTCTTTTTGCTGGTGCTGCTGCTCTATACGGGGATTGGGCCGGTGCTGGGCTGCTGCGGCGTGGCCGCCGCCCTCCACGAGATGGGCCACGTCCTCTGCTGCCGGGCGCTGGGCGTCCCCGTCCGCCGCCTGCGGCTGTCGCTGGTGGGAGCTGAACTGGACCTGGGCGGGCGCTGCCGCAGCGGAGCGGAGGAATCTCTGGTGGCGCTGGCGGGGCCACTGGTCAACTTACTCACGGCGGCTTTCGCACTGGCCCCTCCCCTGCCCGGCCAGCTGCGCTATCTCTTCGCCGGGGCCAGCCTGATGCTGGCCCTGTTCAACCTGCTCCCCGTCCTCCCGCTGGACGGCAGCCGCGTCCTCCACGGAGCGCTGAGCGCTCTCTGCCCTCTGGACCGGGCGGACAACGTGACAACGGCCATTTCCCGGCTGCTGAAGCTGGTGCTGCTGCCGCCGGGCGTCTGGTGCGCGGCTCTGGGGAACCCCTCGTTGCTGGTGGTGGCGGTGTGGCTGATTCTTTCCGAACAGGAAAGGAACGTCTAGCACTTGTTTTTTTCCGTACAATCGGGTAAAATGGTCAAGACTACACCGGGCCGGGAGAATATTCCCCACACGGCCCCAAAAGGCAGGTACCGATATGGACCCCAAACTGGAACGCATTTTGCTCCGGGTGCAAAAACCCGCCCGCTATACCGGCGGAGAATACAACGAGATCATCAAGGACAAGGCGGAGGTGGACACCCGCTTTGCCTTCTGTTTCCCCGACACCTACGAAATCGGCATGTCAAACCTGGGACTGCGCATCCTCTACGGCGTCATCAACGAGATGAAGGGCGTCTGGTGCGAACGGTGCTTCGCCCCCTGGGGGGACATGGAGGACGAGCTGCGCAAGGCAAACCTCCCCCTCTACGCGCTGGAGAGCGGCGACCCCCTCTCCGAGTTTGACATGGTGGGCTTCTCTCTGGGCTACGAAATGGCCTACACCAACGTGCTGAATATGCTGGACCTGGGCGGCATCCCCCTCCACAGCGACCAGCGGGGCGAGGACGACCCCATCGTGGTGGCAGGCGGCACCTGCGCTTACAACGGGGAACCTCTGGCCGACTTCATCGACCTGTTCATCCTGGGCGAGGGCGAGGAGGTCAACTGCGAACTCATTGAACTGTACCGCCAGGTCAAACGGGAGGGCGGCAATCGCCTGGCCTTCCTGGAGCGGGCGGCACAGATTCAGGGCATTTACGTCCCCGCTTTCTATGACGTGACTTACAACGCCGACGGCACCATCCACACCATCACCCCCACCCACGGTGCGCCGCCTCTGGTGACAAAACGCATCGTCCGGGACATGGACAAGTCCTATTACCCCACCCACACCATTGTCCCTTCCACGGAGATCGTCCATGACCGGGTGATGCTGGAGGTGTTCCGGGGCTGCATCCGGGGCTGCCGGTTTTGTCAGGCGGGGTACTGCTACCGCCCTGTCCGGCCCAAGAGCGTGAAAACATTGGTGGAACAGGGTATTGAGTCCTGCAAGGACTCCGGCTATCAGGAGGTAACGCTTTCCAGCCTGTCCTCCAGCGACTACCGGGGGCTGGAGGCAGTCTGCGACGGCCTGCTGGACTACTGTGAACCCCGGAACATCAACCTGAACCTGCCCTCCCTCCGGGCGGACGGCTTTTCCATGTCACTGATGCAGCGGCTCCAGCGCTCCCGCAAAAGCTCCATCACTTTCGCGCCGGAGGCGGGCACCCAGCGGCTCCGGGACGCCATCAACAAAAACGTCACCGAGGAGGACCTGTTGAAGTCCTGCCAGACGGTGTTCGAGGGCGGGTGCAGCGCGGTCAAACTCTACTTTATGCTGGGCCTCCCAACCGAGACGGACGAGGACGTGTTGGGCATCGCGGACCTGGCCCAAAAGGTTTACTGGACCTGGCGGAACCACGCCGCCAGCCGCGCTCGTGGTGTGCGCATCACCATTTCGACTTCCTTCTTCGTCCCCAAGCCCTTCACCCCCTTCCAGTGGGAGGAGCAAATTTCCATGGAAGAGTACCAGCGCCGGGTGGACCTGCTGCGGGGAGCTATCCACAACAAGTCCATTCAATACAACTGGCACGAGACCGATACCAGCTATATCGAGGCGGTGCTGGCGCGAGGCGACCGGCGGTTGGGTCGTGCGCTGGAGGAGGTCTGGCGCACCGGCGGCAAGATGGATTCCTGGAGCGATTACTTCTCCTTCCAGCGGTGGATGGACGCCTTCGCCGCCACCGGCACCGACCCGGACTTTTACGCCCGGCGGGAGCGCACCCGCTGCGAGGTACTGCCTTGGTCTATGATCGACGTGGGCGTGCGGCCCGACTACCTGTGGCAGGAGCGGGAGCAGGCGTATAAGTCCGTCATCACCCCGGACTGCCGGGTAAAGTGTATGGGCTGCGGCGCGGCAAAGCTGATCCCCGGCGGGGTCTGCGATGAGGACAGGAGGTAAGACTGAGCTGTTAGCCATTAGCTGTTAGCTGTTAGTCAGGAACTGCCAGTCGAAAGCGAACAGCTAAAAAGGAAGCTGAGAGCCAAACAAGCGCTTCTACAGCGCTATCAGTGATAAATTAGCACCACAAAGCGAAAAGCTAAAACGGAGGTATCCCCATGGCAATGCACAAAAACAGGCTGCTCTTTACCAAGAGCGGGCGGGCCTGCTACATCTCCCACCTGGACCTGATGGCCACCTTCCAGCGGGCGTTTCTCCGCTCCGGGGTGGAAATTTGGCAGACCGAGGGCTTCAACCGCCATGTGTTCGTCTCCATCGCCCTGCCCCTGAGCCTGGGGTACTCCAGCGACTGCGAGATTCTGGAGTTCAACCTGGAGTCCCCCTTCTCCTTCGACGAGGTGGTGGAGCGCCTGAACCGCGCTCTGCCCGAAGGAATCCACGTCCGGGAGTGCTACGAGGCGAAGATCCCCTGCAAAAAAATCGTGGACCTGGACTGGACGGTGACGCTGGAGTACGATGACGGCGTACCCACCGCAGCTCCCGCCGCCCTGCGGGAACTGCTGGGCCGGGAGAGCTGCGTCATTCAGAAGAAGTCCAAAAAGGCCAAAAAAGGCTACACGGAGCTGGACATCATCCCCATGGTGAAAAGCTGGTCCCTGGAGGAACAGCCGGACAAGCTGATTTTCTCCGCTCGCCTGGCCGCCCAGAATCCGGGGCTGAACCCCGCTCTCATCATCGACACCCTGGCGGCGGAAACGCCAGCGGCCAAACCGGACTTCGTGCGGTGCCACCGAAACGAGGTCTACGGCGAAGGCGGCGTGGTGTTCCGTTGAACCATCTTCCCTACCCCCTGCGGCGCGGTTTCCCGGAGCCTGACCGGGACGGCGTCACAGGGGTTCTTTGTGCGCTTTTGTAGCCCCCAGAATTTGTTATCCTTTTCCCGTAGAAAACCATCCTATTTCTGTTCAAATTTACTCTTGTTTGCGGCGTATCTCCTGTGCTATACTGCTTTCGATTATAGGTGGAAATCACCTTATCATTGCGGCATACAGAACACAAAACAGGTCATAGTGCCTGTCAGAACTGCGTACCGTCATTTGATAAACACGCGCAAACAGCCAACCACTGTGGGACCTTCGCAACATATGAGGTGGTTTTATGCATTTCGTCATCGTAGAGGATATAGAGGCAGACAGGAAGCATCTGATGGATCTCATCAAGAGCGACTGCGCCGCCCACGACGAGCCTGCGGAATTCTCTGTTTACTCCAGCGCGGAGGATTTTCTGGCGGACTTCCGCCGGGGGTTTTGCAGCGCTGTTTTTCTGGACATCATGCTGGGCAAGGGCATGACCGGCATTGACGTGGCCTGGAAGATTCGGGAAAAGGACGAATACCTGCCCATTGTTTTTACCACCACGGAAAAGGGCTTTGCCCTGGACAGCTACGGCATCCACGCCCTGGATTTCCTGGTCAAACCCATTCAGCCGGAGGCCATTCCCTGGTGCATGGCGCGGCTGCGGGAGGCGGCGGCTTCCCCGGAATACCTGGACGTCAAGGGAAAAGACACGGACGGAAGAGCGCTGCGCACCCGAAGCGTTTTGCTGGAGGAGCTGATCGACATCGAGGCCGTCCCACGGGGCTGTGTGCTTCACACTGCGTCTGGAGACGTGTTCACGGCGCAGAAGCACGGAGAACTGATGGATCTGCTGCCAAAGACCGGGCGCTTTTATGAGTATGCCCGCGGGATGTCTGTCAACTTCTCCTTCGTCGTCTCCATCAGCTCCAAAGGAGACATCTATTTGAAGGACGGACGCCGCCTTTTTTGCAGCAGGCGGAAAACAAAGGACACCATCGAGGCATACCAGCGGTTTCAGTTTGTGCAGCTGCGCACAAAGGGGGTTTGAAGATGGAAAGGTTTCTGGCCGTATTCTGCTTCGCAACGGCAGGTACTCTCCCCTACCGGGTACTGGCCTATTATCCCTTCCGGAAGCAGCTCCGTTTTCCCATCTGGACTGTCGTTCTGATCATTGGCATCGCCCAGCTGGCCCAATCGTTCCTTTATGCGCTGCTGTCGGCGCGGGGCGGCAACGGAGTGACCCTCATAGAGGGCATCTTTGCGCCGGCCTGCTTTGTCATCTACTGCATCTGCATCCGGGCAGACCGCTGGAAGGTGCTGTTTCTTTACATCTTTGTCTTTGACTACATCTCCCTGGTGTGGGGGACAGCGCGATACCTGGAGTGTCTGCTCTTTTATAACCCTGATATGACCTTCGACACGCTGCGAAGCATGGTGTTCCAGTTGATTATCCTGGGCGTGACCGTCCCGTTCGTCACGTTGTTCCTGAAGCGCACCAAGGACAAAGTGTTCTCGACGGAGGCGCCCTCCTTCTGGCATGTGATTTGGATTTTGCCGACTCTGACCACGTTGATCGTCCAGCTCTACAACGGAAATCATACCCCGCAAAACGTGCATCAGTTCCGGTTTTTCCTGGCCTACGTGCTGCTGTTTCTGGACATGGTCGCCGTGTACGGTGTCCTGCTCCGGGCGCTGGACATCATCCTCCATGAGGCCGCACTGGAGGAAAAGGCCACCCAACAGGAAAACCTGCTGGCCCTTCAGCGCACCCAGTACAGCCAGATCGCCCGCTACATGGACGAGACCCGGCAGGCCCGGCACGACCTGTCCCAGCACCTGCGTCTCATCAACCAGTACCTGAGCACCGGGGACCAGGACGCCCTCCGAGAGTATGTGGAACGCTATCAGGAGGCCCTGCCACCGGAACGGACCGTCTTTTTCTGCAAAAACTACGCCGTCAACACCATCCTCTGCTACTATCATGAAGAGGCGCTCCAATCCGGCATTGACTTTTCCGCTGGCCTGGACCTGCCGGAGACGCTGCCCATCAGCGAGCCGGAATTTTGCTCTATGCTGGGCAACCTGCTGGAAAACGCCCTTCTCTCCTGCCGGGAGGAGGTCGAGGCGGCTCCCTTCATCCGCGTTCTGGCAAAGACCCAGGGGGACACGCTGTTGCTGGCCATCGACAACACCTGCCTGCGGGAACCGACCTGGAAGGATGGAAAGCTCTGTTCCTCCCGGCATGACGGGTTCGGGCTGGGGACGGCTTCCGTGCGTACCATCGCCTCCAATCACAACGGCGCGGTCTTTTTCACCTGGGAGGACGAGGTGTTTTATGCCTCGGTGTCGCTGGCGCTGCCCCATTGAGGTCCCGTGAAAGGGGGACCAATATCGACGCGGTCTGGCAGAAGATACGGCTGTTCGACTATGGCAAACTATACAAAAATATTACATAAAACGCTTTGAGTTTTGGAACCGCTTACCGTTTACGCAGGATTTTGACCGTTCAGGCAAAATCCCTTGAAAAAACTCCTCCAAAATGGTACATTAAATGCACCGTGGGGTGCCTGGAGAATGCGGCGCACTGCCCCAAGCCCCATGAACCAGGAACGGAGGGGGAAGATGGTTCGGTTTGTGATTTACGCGGATTGCGAGTGCGAGGAGGATATCAGAACGTTGATTCCCCTTCTCCGCGATGCGGCCCGCAGTCGGGGCAAGTGGGCCCTTATCCAACCTTATATTGGATGGGACGCGCTGCCCCGATACCTTTCCTTTGTCAAGCGGAACCCTTATCTGGTCATGGTCGTGGCGACACGCGGCAAACGCGGACGGGAAACTGCCGCTAGGATTCGGGAGAACAACCCTCTTGCCCGGATGCTCTGGTTCTCTGACCCGGACAACGGCGTGTACTCCTATCGGATCCATGTGACCTGCTTCGGCCTGCTCCCTCCCACCCAGGAGGGCGTCGCTCTCGCCCTGGACGCCTGTGGCCTATCCTCTGGGGAGCCAGCGGCGGACGGCGATGGCGCAAGACAAAGCACCTCTCCTGCGAGGACTGACCCGGAAAACCGATGAAGCGCTGATTGCCCTGTGGCTGCGAATCTCTGCGGCTGCGGGGCTGATTGCTTACAGGGCAAAAACGAAGTTGAAATCGGAAAGGACGCTGACAGCATGAAGATGACGAAAAACTATATCCTGCGGGATGTTGGCGGACGCTGTGTCGCCGTCCCGGTTGGGGGCGAGTGCCAACAGTTCAGCGGCTTTATCAAGCTGAATGAAACCGCGAAGCTGATTTGGAAATCCATTGAAGCGGGCTGCACAGAGGAGGAGACCATTGCCAGTCTGACAGCCCAGTACGATGTGACGCCGGAACACGCCAGAGACGCCTACCGAAACACGGTGGAGCAGCTTCTGTCTCTGGGAGCGGTTGAGCAATGAGCCATACCGTTTTGTCCATCGCCGGAGTGCCGGTGGGGGTGGAGCATCGATCCCCCCTTGATTCCTGGAACTGCGGCGGCCACGAAACCGGGGCAACGCCCTGCTATACGGTTTCGGCGGGAGAGGACGAGGTACAGGCGGAATGGGAGCGGCTGCACCGTCGGTTCACCCGAAACGCCTGCGAGGGCAACTGCCTGTACCGCAAGGTCTGCCTGGGGATGCTGGATTATGACGGCTTCCTGCTCCACGCCGCCGCAGTTGCCGTTGACGGGGCGGGGTATGTGTTCACCGCGCCCGGCGGCACTGGAAAGAGCACCCACGCGGGGTTCTGGATGGAGGAATTTGGCCCACGGGCGGTGATGGTGAACGGCGACAAGCCCATCCTGCGGCGGCTGGACGGCAGTTTTTTCGTCTGTGGTTCCCCCTGGCGGGGCAAAGAACGCCTGGGCAACGGGGATATGGTCCCCCTGCGGGCGGTTTGCCTGCTGGAACGCGGGGCGGTGAACGAGGTCTACCCCGCCGACATCGACACGGTGCTGGATAAAATCTTCCGCCAGGTGCTGATGCCGGAAACGCCGAAGCAGGTCATTCTACAGCTCGACCTGCTGGACTGCCTCATTCGGCAGGTCCCGGTGTATCGTTTGCGGTGCAATTTGTCGAAAAACGCCGCAATGACTGCTTATCGCGGCATTCACCAAAGTCAGGGTGTGTGACATGGAGAAGAGCAATGCCCGGCAAACCGGCAGGCTGGACGAACTGGAATCCGAGGGCTTTCTGGTTATCCCCATCAAAGGGGTCAGTATGCAGCCGCTGCTGTACGCCTGCTCCTCCCACGTCCTCATCCGCCGACTGGACGAAAGGCCGAAGAAAAATGATGTGGTGTTGTATGTTCGTCCAGATGGTACACAGGTGCTGCACCGGGTCATAAAGTTCGACGGCGACGTTTGCCTCATCCGGGGGGACAACACCTTTGCCCTGGAACGGGTGCATCTGTCTGCCGTCAAGGGCGTTATGGAGACGGTGTGGCAGGGTAACCGGGAAATTCACGTCACCGATTTTCTCTATCGGCTGTATGTCTGGTTCTGGAACTTGATTTATCCCCTGCGCCTGCTGAAACATCAGGCAAAAATGGGGCTGCGGAGCCTCGGCAAACGGCTGCTGGGCGACACCTCCCTGGCCTGGGTGGTCAGGATGGCCCGGGGCGATCTGCCCGGGATCGCCCTGCTGACGGCTTGTACAGGAATCAGCGCCTTTCTGTCCGTTGTGCTGGCCCTGGTCATGCGCAGCGCCATTGACAGCGCCGTTGCACTGGAGAGGGGCCTGTTCCTGCGCTGGAGCGGTGTTTTTTTGGGAATCATCCTGGCGCAGCTGGGCCTCCAGGCGGCGGTCCGCCAGCTGGACGAAAATATCCGGGCCTCCATTGAGAACCGGCTGAAGGAACACACCTATGAGAGTCTGCTCCGTAGCAGCTACAGCAGCCTGAAAGCCTTCCACACCGGCGAGCTGCAAAACCGCATGACCAACGACGTGAAGGTCGTGGCCGACTACGCCACGGACCTGATCCCCGGCGTCTGCTCGATGGCAGTTCAGCTTGTCTGCGCCCTGGTGGTCCTGCTGATTTTAGACTGGCGCTTCGGTAGCCTGTTCCTGGTGGGCGGGCTGGTCATGCTGGCTGTGACATTTCTGTTCCGGCGCAGGATGAAAGGCCTGCACAAAGAGGTGCAGGAGACCGACGGTAGGCTGCGCTCCTGGCTCCAGGAATCCATCGAAAGCGTCCTCATCCTCAAGAGCTTCGGGGCAGAGGGCATGGCGGCGGGCAGGACGGCGGAGAAGGCCGCCGCCCACAAAAAAGCCCGCATGAAACGAAGGACCTTCTCCAACGTCTGCAACGTGGGGTTTGGCGCGGTGATGCAGGGCAGCTACCTCTTTGGCCTGGTGTGGTGCGGGTTTGGCATTTTGAACGGCACCCTGTCCTACGGGACGCTGACCGCTGTACTGGAGCTCATCAGCCAAATCAGAAGCCCCTTCGCCAACCTTTCCGGCTTTGTCCCTCACTATTACGCGATGCTGGCCTCGGCGGAGCGGCTGATGGAGCTGGAGCAACTGCCCAAAGAGGCGGCTCCCGCCAAAGCGCTGCCTTCCTTCACAAGCCTCCGCGCAGAGGACCTGACGTTTATCTATGACGACGGCGAGGAGGAGGTCATCCAGAGCGCCTCCTTTGCCATTGAGCAGGGCGAAATTGTGGCCCTGACCGGTCTCTCCGGCATTGGCAAAAGCACCCTTCTGAAGCTCCTGCTGGGCATTTACGCGCCGGTGTCCGGTCGGCTGTACGCAGTGTGTGAAACCGGAGAGATTTCCCTCAGCCCCGCCACTCGCCGCTGGTTTTCCTACGTCCCCCAGGGCAATATGCTGCTCTCCGGCAGCATTTACGAGGCGGTTGACTTCCTACACGCCGCCCCGTACACCCAGGCGCAGCGGGAACGGGTGGAATGGGCCTGCAAGGTCGCCTGCGCGGACGAGTTCATCCGTCAGCTGCCCGACGGCTACGCCACCGTCCTGGGGGAAAAGGGCGCGGGTCTCTCCGAAGGACAGGTGCAGCGGCTCGCCATTGCCCGGGCGGTGTACCGTAGCGCGCCGGTGCTGTTGCTGGACGAGGCCACCTCCGCCCTGGACGAGGACACGGAGCGCAGGCTGCTGCGCAACCTGAAAGCGCTGGGCGGCCAGACGGTGTTAATTGTGACCCACCGGCCCGCCGTCATGGAGATTTGCGGCAAGCAGCTGGTCTTTGAACACGCGAATATCACGGTGCGCAGCGGCGAAAGTCACCCATGCGCACCGACAGACGGGGGCGGGAAATGTACGGCAGAAAAATCAAACTCCAAACCATCCTCTGTGTCCTTCTGAGCGCTGTGTTTGCCTGCGCCCTGGGCTGGATGCTCTACACGGAATACCGCCAGGAGGCGGCGTTTTCCGCCGCAAGCCAGGCGCTGAAAGAGGAGGCAGCCCCCTATGTGACCCAACGGCAGGCGCTTTTGTCCGAGCTGGACGAGCTGGAGAGCAACGCCGCCTGTTTCAGCGACGAGGCAAGGTTCATGGTCGGGTTTCTCGTCTCGGATGTGTCGGACCTCTCTTACATCCGGGAAAAAGCGGAAACCTACGGCTTCTCCCCTGTGCTGGTCCTCGACTGTGCAATGGCGGAAACGGACCTGAAGCAGCTGCTCGACGCAGCGGAGGACCAGTGGGAGGTCATGCTTTACATATCTCCCTTTTCGGCGGAGACCAACGACGACGTATTGGCTGCCCTCTCCTGTCTGGATTCCATCGGCAAAGAACACACCGGCGTTTTCTTCCTGCGGGATGAGGACAACAGCGACGCCAACGTTCAACTGCTCCTGGAGGACGGGTTTCTGGGGTACACCAGTTACAGTGACACCCCTACCGCCGGGCAGACGGACGATGGGACAGTGTATTTTGACTATTCCTTCCTCAGCACGTCCGGCACAACAGTTGAGAGCAGGGTCGCCTTGCTCTATCAGAGCAGGGCATTTATGTTGATTGTGTTCGATATGGCAAGCATCGACGCCGGGACGCTGACGGAGAATTATGTGACCTCCCTTTTTGCGACGCTGCAAAACTACGCGCAGCAGGACGACTGCGCCTTTTCCACAGTAGCGGACGTGGTGGCCGAGCTTTCCACGGCCAACGCCGCCCAAGCAGCGGCGCAGGCGAATTACCAGGAGCAGGTCGCGGAGATCCAGGCGCAGCTCACCCGGCTGGACGAAACCATCGACGAGATTTTTGGGCGGCTGCAAGGAGAAGCGTAGCTTCGGAAGTGCCGCCTGACGGTAGAGGACGAAACCAGCCACTAACTACTAACAACTGGAAACGAAAGAAGTGCCGCTTGACGGCAAAGGAGGATACGCATGAACGCCAACTCTTATCAGGCAGAACAGCAAATGCTGGATGCCGATACCATAGATATCGACCTTCTCGCGCTGTTCCGGGCGCTGCTGAAACACGCATGGCTAATCATTGCCGTCACACTCTTTTTCGGCTGTGCAGGGTACATGGTCACGAAACTCGCAGTCACGCCGACCTATCAGACGAGTTTCAGCATTTACATCAACAACTCCACCCTCTCCAACATCAACACCATCACCTCCAGCGACGTCACCGCCTCCCAGTACCTGGCGGAAACGGGGGCTGATGTCATCAACAGCAACAACACCAAAAAACTGGTTGCGGAAGAGGTCGGTCTCGAAGCGGAGGACATCTCCATCACCACCAGCGTGAAAACTGAAAGCGGCGTGATACAGGTCTCCGTCGTCACAACGGCCCCAAAGGATGCCTACGACTGCGGCGTGGCGCTGGTGGACATTGCCGCAGAGGAAATCGCCAGGGTCGTGGAGGGCAGCTCCGTGCAGGTGATCGATGTTCCTGAGCTGCCAATGAGTTTCTACCGGCCCAATTATCTCAAAAATGTGTTCCTTTGCATGGTGGTCGGCGCGGTTCTGTCCTTTGGCCTCATCGTTGTGCGGGAACTGCTGGACGACAAGGTGAAGAGCCGGGAGGACGTGGAAAACCACTTTGACCTGGTCAATTTGGGATCGATCCCAGACATAACGCAAGCGCAGGGAGGGAAACATGAGTATTACGCTGGATAGAGAGCTGCTGCAAGAGTCAAGGGGCGCAGCGCAGGGAGCGCAGCGGAAGTGCCGCTCGACGGCAGAAGTACCCCTTGAGGGTACAGGGAGGGGCAAAGCCCCGGAAGTACCCCTTGAGGGTAAAACCGGAAAACGACATGGGAATTCCCGGCGCAGCGCCTTTGATTACATTTTGGGAGACGGGACCCCCTTTGCTGTTGACGAGGCATATAAGGCGCTGCGAACAAACGTGATTTTTTCTCTGCCCGGCGACGGCTCCAAGGTCATTGGTATCACCAGCTCGGCCAGCGGCGAGGGAAAGAGCACGGCAATCCTCAACCTGGCCATCGCCTTCGGGCAAATCGAAAATAAGGTGTTGCTCATCGACTGCGACCTGCGGCTGCCAACGATTGCGGAGAAGCTGGGGATCAAAGGGACCCCCGGCCTCAGCGATTTGCTGGTGGGCAGAAGCTGCCCCATTCGGCAGTTGACGGACGTCGGCATTTGCGTGCTTCCCTCCGGCACACTGCCGCCAGACGCGACGACGCTGCTGTCCTCCGCTAAAATGGGCGAACTGCTGGCAGAAGCGCGCAAACACTTCGACTATATCTTTCTCGACCTGCCCCCTGTCACCACCGTCGCAGACGCCGCCATCCTCGCAAAACACGTGGACGGCTTCCTCCTCGCCATCAAACACCGTGGCTCCCGCTATGGCGCCATTGCTCATATGCTGGAGCAGCTCGCCCTCGCCGACGCAAACGTGCTGGGCTATGTCTACACCAACGCTCAGGAGGGCGGCGGTCACTACCGGCATTATGGCTACGGGTACGGCTATGGCTATGGCCGCAGCTACGAAAAAAGTCGTTCAAACGATCATTCCCCCGCGTGACCGGTCCCCCGGACCGGCGCTCAAAAAAACCAATATCGTTCCGGCCCGGCTGGTCGCTTTCCCGGTGTGTTTCACATCACACATCCGAGGAGCGGTCAGCCGGGTCCTTTGTTTTCTACCGGAGAATTGCGTATAAATCCGTTGCTTTTCGGAAAAGCAGACGATACCATATCCTTTACAGGCGCCCGCAGAGCTGTTCAAACCAGGAGGCTGCGGGAAACGCAAGTCTATGGAAAGAAGGCAAACAAATGAGAACAGAAAGAAACCCGAAACAGGTCGAAGATCAAAGGGTCTACCGGACGGCCCTCTATCTGCGCCTCTCCCGCGAGGACGGCGACAGAGGCGAGAGCGATTCCATCGCCAACCAGCGAAAGCTCCTCCAGGACTATCTGAAAGGCAAAAGCGAGTTCCTCCTGACAGGGGAATATGTGGACGACGGCTGGAGCGGCTCCAATTTTGACCGACCTGGCTGGCGGCAACTCTACCGGGAGCTGGAGCAGGGCGTGGTCAACTGCGTGGTCGTGAAAGACCTGTCCCGCTTTGGCAGAAATTACATCGAGGTGGGCCGCTATCTTCAGGTGCTGTTCCCAATGATGGGGGTGCGGATGGTGGCCGTCAATGACGGCTACGACTCCCTGAACGACTGGCGGAACGGGGACGCACTGCTGGTGCCCATGAAGAACCTCATCAACGATCTCTACTGCCAGGACATCTCCCAAAAGGTCGCCACCCAGCTGGCCACCCTGCGCAAACGGGGAGAATGGGTTTCCGCCTTTGTGCCCTACGGCTACCAAAAGAACCCCTGTGACCACAGAAAGCTGGTGGTGGACGGCGACGCCGCCGCAAACGTGCAGCAGATTTTTCAATGGAAGCTGGAGGGGTATAGCAACCGGGGCATCGCAGACCGGCTGAATGGGCAGGGGGTTCTCTCCCCTTACGAGTACCAGACGGCGCAGGGCAGCCACGTGGCGGGCAACTTCAAACGCCACGACAAGGCAACGTGGTCCAGCGGCAGCGTGTACAGCGTCCTGCACAACGAGTGTTATACGGGGACGATGGTGCAGGGCAAGTGGAAAAAGCGCAGTTATCGCTCCAAGGAGCTGATTCTCCTGCCGAGAGAGGAGTGGATCAGAGTGGAAAACACCCATGAGACCATTGTGGACACGACGCTGTTCACGCTGGTGCAGGAGGTCATGAAAAAGGAAACCAGGACAGCCGGAGGCAAAGATCGTGTGCATTTGCTCTCCGGCTTTTTATTCTGCGGAGCCTGCGGCAGACAACTGACCATGCAGTCGTCCTACTACAAGGGCAAAAAGTACAGCTATTACACCTGTAAGGACTGCCGCGACGGGAGCAAAAGAACCAAGCGCGTCAGTGAGCAAAAGGCTTGCGCGGCGATTTTGGCGTCCATTCGGGAGATGGCGGAAACCGCCGCACAGGTGGAGGCGCTGGCGGCAGAGGTTGGTCCGCTGCCGGAGCAGGGAACGCTGGTCCAAAAACTCGATGGGCAGCTGGTACAGCTTCAGGACGAGCTGGAGCGCTACGTCACGCTCAAAGACGGGCTTTATCAGGATTACGTCTCCGGTCTCCTGAGCAGAGAGGAGTACAGAGACTATGCACAGCTTTACAGCGACAGGATCAAACGCGCAAAGGAATCGCTGCGGTCTGTGGCAGAGGAACGCAGGCATCTGGTCAGCGCCTGCCGGGAGGCCAGGTGGATAGCGGACTTCAAGCCCTGCCGGAACCTGCCGAATCTGACGCGG